>NZ_KB906224.1:0-173626 GCF_000381225.1 Thioalkalivibrio sp. ALMg3
CTTCACCTTGCCCGCTGCCAGGTCCCGGACCCACATGCAGTCGAGCTTGTTCTTGCTAACATCAATGCCAATATGAGCCATCTCGTCCTCTCGCCTTGTCCGTACAGCCTCACCCGTCCATCACGGAGGGGGGTCTTGGATACCGTTCAAACTTCGAGATGAGAAAGGACTCGGGGGCCAATCTACAGAACAGGTTCGTGACCTCAGGAGCCTGACGGGTTACCCCGAGCCCAATGCGGTTCATGGTAGCGATCCGTGAACCGCAAGACACAAGGAGCCTGCTTGCAGGCGAAGCGCCTGCCAACGCTCGATATGGGGCAGGGGCGTTCGCCTGCAAGCAGGCTCCTACGGGGGAGCTTCTGCCGTTCCGGGTCTAGTCGAGCAGATTGGCCGACCAGGCGCGGATCAGGCCGGCGACATAGCGGGTGTGTTCCGGGCGCGAGAGCAGGTGGTCGGTCTGGTGCAGGGCGACGAAGCTCTTCGGGTGGTGGGCCTGCTGGAAAATCTTGCGGGCGTGGTCGACGCTGACCACGGTGTCGCCCGGTGCATGCAGCAGCAGGAGTGGCTGTTCCAGGGTCTCCAGTGCGGCATCCAGGGTCGGCTCCTCGATCGACTCGATAAAGGCGTGGCCGATTTCCACCGGGCGCCCGCCGATGCTGATGCGGGCCGAACCCTCGCGCCGAATCTCCTCCGCGGTATCGCCGAACAGGTGGGCGACATGGCCGGGGCGGCTGGGGGCGGCGATGGTCACGATGCCGTCCAGTGACTCGCGCTGCGCCCCCACATAGATCGCCATGGCGCCGCCGAAGCTATGGCCGATCAGCAGGTTGGTATGCCGCCCCGTGTAGGTCTCCAGCGCCTCGATGGCGGAGTGCAGATCCTCGCAGTAGGTTGCAAGCGTGCTGTCGCGAAACTCCCCTTCGGAGTCGCCCAGCCCCATGAAGTCGAAGCGCAGGGTGGCGATGCCTTCCGCGGCCAGGGCGCGAGCCAGCCGCACCGTAGCGGGGAAGTCCTTGGAGCAGGCGAAACAGTGGGCAATGCAGGCCTGGCCGCGGATGGCATCCGCCTCGGGCGCGACGATCACGCCGCCGAGGCGGACGCCGCGCGGGGTCTGAATGGTCAGCGGCGTGTTGTGGGTCGCCATCGGGGGGCTCCGGATGCAGGGTATTCGCTATGGTCCCACCGGGGACGGTCTGCGATCATACGGGTTTGATGATCCGAATGGCCACGCGGGGTGTCTCCCGGTATACGGCCACCACTTCACGGGACCACTGGGGGACGGCTTGGAAACCGAGAGTCAGATTCGCGCACGCCTGGCCGAGCTGGAGGCCGAGCACCGGGCTCTGGATTCCGCGATCGGCGTGATGCACGAGCAGGCCGCACCGGACATCTTCGCCATTCAGCGCCTGAAGAAGCGCAAGCTGCAGTTGAAGGACTCTATCCAGCGCCTGCGCAGCCGCCTGATCCCCGACCTCAACGCCTGACCCGGGTGTATTCACCACGAAGCGGATGAAGGCACGGAGAAGGGGAGGGATCCGGCGGTTGTCAGGCGAGTAGGATGCGTTGAGCGTTGCGAAACGCATCCGGGGGGCGGCAGTTCCGCGGAACCGATGCGATTCGCTGTGCTCATCGGCATCCTACCCTTCCTGTATGTTTTCCCCGGTTTCATCGCTGACCTCTGTGGTGCAAATCGCCCTTCTTCGTGTACTTCGTGGTGGCCAACAAAAAACGGCGCCCGGAGGCGCCGTTTAAGTGTGTTCCATAGTGGAACGCCGGGGTTTAGCCCCAGATGTCGTGGGTGATGCCGTTGTACCAGGCGCGGGTGTATTCCGCCTCGCGGCGACGGAAGCTGGTGCTGGCACCCGACGGGCTGACCCCACCGGCACCGGATACCCCGGCCATCGCACCGTCCTGGTACTGGTAGACCGCGGCTACGCTGACCGCGTAATCGGGGGTCACCAGGCTGTAGCAGGTGTTGGCGGACGACGGGTTGATGGGCTCCTGCCCCGCCAGTTCGCGGACGATGGCGGCCGCCACGATCTTGCCCTGGTTGTTGGCCGAGTGGCCGGACTTTGGCATGGCGCCCGCCACGCTGGCATCCCCCAGGACGTAGATGTTGTCGTCCATCTCCGACTTGAAGGTCAGCTGGTCTACCGGCACCCAACCGGCGTCGTCGGTCAGTCCGACGTCATGGGCGATCTGACCGGCGTGCTGGGCCGGGATGAAGTTCAGCACGTCGGCGCGGACGCGTTCGAAGCCGCTGTCGGCCAGTACGGTCATGTTGGAGACGTCGATCTCCTCGGCGCGCCCGCCCGATGAGCCGGCCCGCCACTCGATCATGTCGCCATAATGCTCGGCCCAGCCTTCCTCGAACAGGCCCTGCTTGGAGAAGCCATCCTTCGGGTCGAGGATGATGATCTTGGAACGTGGCTTCTCCTGCTTGAAGTAGTTCGCGACCAGCGATACCCGTTCGTACGGCCCCGGCGGGCAGCGGAACGGGTTGGGCGGGGCGACCATGACGAATACGCCGCCGTTCGGCATGTCCTGCAGCTGGGAGCGCAGCAGTTCGGTCTGCGAACCGGCCTTCCAGGCATGCGGGATGCGCTCGGCATCGGACTCGGAGATGCCCGGCATATCGTCGTAGCGGAAGTCGATGCCCGGTGACATCACGAGCTTGTCGTAGCTCACGCGGTCGCCTCCGCTCAGGCGCACGCTGCGCGCATCGGCGTCCACCGCGGTGACGCGGTCCTCGATGATCTCGATGCCGTATTCATCGCGCAGGGTGTCGTAGCCCTGGGCGATGTCGTCCATGCCAGCGAAGCCGCCGATCACCCAGTTACTGCCGTAGCAGGTGTAGTAGGTGGCGTTGGGCTCGATCAGCGTTACGCGCATGTCGGGCGAGAACTGCTTGATGTATTTCGCGGTGGTCGCGCCGCCGGAGCCGCCGCCGACGACCACAATGTGGGCCTTTTCGGCCCCGCGCATGCCATTGGCGGCACAGCCGATACCGGTGAGGGCCGCGGCGCTGCTGATGCCCGCGACCTTCAGGAAATTACGTCGATTAAAGTCATGCATGATTCGTTTCCCCCTGATCAGAAGCGGCTGAAGTAGCCGGCCATCGATTCGATTTCCTCGTCGGTGTAGCCCTTGGCGTGACGATCCATGATCGTCGCGTCGCGGTCACCGTCGCGGAATGCCTTCATTTGGCTCTCGATGACTTCAGCGGGAATGCGGTTCAGTTCCGGTACGCCGTCGTCTGCAGCGGCTGCGTTGTGGCAGGCCTTGCAGGACGCGGCCATCAGCTGGCCCCGGGTGATTTCGTCGTCGGCAAGGGCCTGGGTAGCAGTGCCCGCCATCGCCAGCGAGGCGGCAAGCCCCACCAGGTACAAGTGCGATTTCTTCATTGAAACGGACTCCTCCGTAAGAAGTGGCTTTTAGCGAGCGACAGCTGTGAAGTACTGTCTTCATCCTTTGGCCCGGTGTGAAGATCCGGGTTGTGATTACGCCACCGGGTTCGAGCCCGGTAGTTGCGCCTGATCGCGAAAACCAACGATCATGAACCTCGTATAGCACAGAAAAAACGCCTTTTCGATGCATTGCAAAGGCATATGCCGCCAGGAGGAGTGCCATGACAGGAGAACGACGTCGTCATCCAAGGATCCCGATGACGGTCGAGGTCGTGGCCGAGTGCGAGAGCGGGGATACGGTCACCCTGACCACGAACGATATCTCCGGCGGGGGGGCCTTCCTCGAGTGGGAAGACCCGGAAAATGCCTGCGTGGGGCACCTGATGAAGCTCGCCTCGGACGACGAACTGATGCTGCAGGTATTCGGCATGCTGGGGGATGGCGGCGCGGCGCCGCGGGTCAAGGCCCAGGTGGTGCGGGTGATGGACGGGGGTATTGCGGTGCGCTTTGACCCCGAAGAGCTGGAATAGCCAACGGGAACGGGGGTTACGCCTCGCGCTCGATCTGTTCCAGCCCCGCGGCCCATTCGTCGGCGATCAGCGGATTGGTCAGCAGCCAGTTCACGGTGTCCGGGCTCCAGTCATCCTGCGCCTCTTGCAGGGCGCTCTCCCAGTCTGCTGCCGTGTAATCCCCGCGCCCCAGGGTGCTGAGGGCCTGCAGCTCCGCCTGTTGGTCCGGACCCAGGTCGCGCAGCGTGCCCTCCAGTTCCTGCAGGGTCAGGTCGCTGGCGTGATCAGCCAGGATCTGCATCGCCCAGTCATTGTCGCTACCCTCGCTTCCGGTATCCGGGAAGACCACATCCTCTTTGGCATGGAATTCCCGCGCGGCCTGGATTAACCGCTCCATCGTCTCGCCGGTGATGCCGAGGGAGATGGCCATCTAGTGGGCCGGCGTCCGTTCCTGGGCCAGGACCCAGGGGGCGGCCACGATCGCAGTGAAGATCGGGTCGTTCGCGGCCCAGCGGCGGGCATCGTCATCCGAGGCCCGCGCGACCTGGTCGTTGGCCAGCCATTCGCTGACCTGATGGGTCGCATCGTCGCGGATGGCGCGGGCGACCTCGATCAGATCCAGCTCCGGCGCCACGCGGATCACCACGCCGCGCGCGAAATGCGGCATCAGGTCTTTCCACGGCAGCGGGCCGGCCTGTTCTTCCAGTGGGACTTCGGGTTGTTCGGCAGTGGCGTCGTGCATGACGGTTCCAGTCGGTTTCAGATATCGTTCAGGCTAGGCCGATACCCTTGTATCTTCAACATCTGCCCACGCACGCGTCCGGAGAATGCACCGATATGCGACCCACGCCGGATCTCCAGCCCGGATACCGCGGGCGGGACCTGACGCGGCCCCGCGCGGGCCACGCACTGGTGCTGGCGACGCTGCTGTTCGTGGCGCTTCCGGCGCAAGGCCAGTTCAACACGGATGACCCCGAGGCCGCCGTCTGGGATCTCGACGAGGCCGTTGCCCAGATCGAGGCGCACTACCCGGGCCGGGTGCTCCACGCGCGCGAGGATGTGAGCCAGTTCGGGGCGCGTCTGTTCATCATCCGTATCCTGACCAATGATCAACAAGTGCGTACCCTCCGGATCGAGGAAGGCACCGAAGTGGAGCTCCCGGAATGAACCTGCGCGTGGTACTGATTGAAGACGACGTCGCGCTGCGCAACCAGATTGGCGACGAGTTGGACCGCAGTGGCTGCCGCGTGGATACCGCCTCGGACGGCGAGACCGGGCTTTACCTGCTGACCGAGTACCACTGCGACATCGCGGTGGTGGATCTGGGCCTGCCGGGCATGGATGGGCTGGACGTAATCCGCAAGGCGCGCGAGTCCAAGCCGCGCCTGCCGATCCTGATCCTGACCGCGCGCGACCGCTGGCAGGACAAGGTCGAGGGCCTGGAGGCCGGGGCCGACGACTACCTGGCCAAGCCGTTCCACATCGAGGAATTGCTGGCGCGGCTGCGCGCCCTGGCACGCCGCAGCCTGCAGTCGGGCCAGGAGCGGCTGGCGTTCGGGCCGCTGGTGATCGACACCGCGGGTGACGAGGTCTGGCTGAATGGCGAGCCGGTCACCCTGACCACATTCGAATACCGCCTGCTGATGACATTGGTCCGCCAGCCGGGCCGGGTGCTCAGCAAGGATGTGCTGGCGGACTACCTCTACGATCACGACGAGGACCGCGAAAGCAACGTGATCGAGGTCCTGATCGGGCGCCTGCGGCGCAAGCTGGATGCCGACGGCAGCCTGGGCTTGATCGAGACCCTGCGCGGACGCGGCTACCGCTTCGCCCGCGAACCCGACGCCGTGCCGGAAAACGAGTCGGACAGCCCTCGATGACCTGCCGCGAGGCTGCCGGGTCCGCATGACAGCGGCCCTGCGCAAGCTGCGTGGGAGTCTGGTCCTGCGCTTGGCGGGGGTCACGGCGATCACCGTGCTGATCTTCTCGTTGCTGACCGCCTGGGTGCTGGAGGCCGCCTTCCGCGACAATGCGGCGGATGCGGTAGAAACCCGCCTCGAGGCGCAAGTCCTGCTGCTGATGGGGCTGGCCGAGGTGGTTGGCCCGGCCGATGTGCGCGTCCCCGAGATGCTCCCCGAGAGCCGGCTGCAGTTGCCAGTCAGCGGGCTCTACGCGCGCATCCTGGGCGAGGAGGGGCAGACCCTGTGGCGCTCGCCGTCGGCGGTCGGCGTCTCCCTGCGCGGCTGGACGGAAGACGACTACTTCAGCTTCAGCCTGCCGGTGCAGTGGGAGCTGGACGGCGGTCAGGTCGGCCTGACCTTCCAGATGCTGGAGGACCGCGAGGCCTTCAGCGAACAGGTCGAGCAGTACCGCACCAGCCTCTGGCAGGGGCTGATGACCATGACCCTCTCCATGATCCTGGTCCTCTCGCTGGCGTTGTGGTTCTGGGGCTTGCGCCCGCTGCGCCAGGTCCGGCGTGACCTCGATGCCCTGCGCCACGGCGACCATGCGCATCTGGCTGGCGATTATCCCACCGAGGTCCGCGCCCTGACCGGCAGCATCAACGATCTGGTCGAGTTCGAACGCGCCCGCCTGGCGCGCCAGCAAAATGCCCTCGCGGACCTGGCTCACAGCCTGAAGACCCCGATCTCCGCCCTGCGCCTGAACCTCGAGAGCGCGCGACCGGATAATGACGACATGCAGCGCCAGGTCGACCGGCTGCAGGGCATTGTCCAGCATCAGCTCAACCAGGCCCAGCGGCTTGGGCCGGCCCCGTTCCAGGCTGCCGAGCCGCTGGGGCCGATCATCGAGCGTACCGGACAGGCATTGGGACGGCTCGCGGCCCAGGAAGGGGTGGCGCTGGAGACCGATCTGGCTGCGGGCTGCGTCCTGCGCATGGACAGCGGGGCGATCTTCGAGCTCCTCGGCAATACCCTGGACAATGCCATCCGCCATGCGACCACGCGGGTGCGCATTACCACTCGCTGCCAGCCCGGCGAGGTGATGCTGATCATCGACGATGACGGCCCCGGCATCCCGCCGGCCGATCGTGCCCGGGTGCTGGAGCGCGGGCAGCGCGCCGATACCCGCGGCGGCCAGGATGACGGCCGCGGTGAGGGTCAGGGGCTCGGTCTCAGCATCATCCACACCCTGGTGACCGACCACGGCGGGACGCTGTTCATCGAGCAGGCCCCGGAGCTCCACGGCGCGCGCATCCGCATGGTGTTTTCCGCGTCCTGAAGCCGGCGCGGGCGGGGTCGGGGGTTGCTCCATGATGCGTTTCGCGGTGCTCAACGCATCCTACGAGGATCCCTAATGGCACCCCGCCGCTTGGCATCGTGCACCGTAGGATGTGTTGAGCGTAGCGAAACGCATCGACCAGGGCGTGTCGCTCCCCAAACCGTTCGAAATCAGAGTGTCAGGCCGTCCATCGGCAACGCCGGGGGCTCGCCCAGCACGCTGTCGCGCACCAGCGCGGCCGCGCCGCAGGCGAAGGTCCAGCCGAGGTGGCCGGACCCGGTATTGAGGTAAAGGCCGGGTACCGCGGTCGCCCCGAGGATCGGGGTGCCGCGTGCGCTCATCGGACGCAGGCCGGTCCACGGGGCCATGGTCTCGGCATCCATTTGCTCGGGCAGGCTGGCCAGGGTGCGCCGGCAATGATCCAGTACGCTGGCGGCACGTTGCGGGTTCAGGCTGCCGTCGCGACCCGCGAACTCCGCGGTGCCGGCCAGGCGCAGGCGATCGCCCAGCGGGGTCATCACGACCTTGTTGGCGTCGTCGATCAGCGGCAGGTGAATCCGGGTTCCGGCGTTCATCGGCAGGGTCAGCGAGTAGCCCTTGACCGGTGCCACGGGCAGCCGGATCCCGAGTGGGCGCAGCAGATCGGGCGCGTGGTAGCCGTTGGCAACGACACAGGCATCCGCGGCGATCGGGCCTTCCGAGGTCTCCAGTGCATTGAGGCGGCCGCGGAAGGTGCGCAGGCGGCGCACCGCCACGCCCGGGCAATAGGTCAGTCCGCGGCGGCGGGCGATGGCCAGCAGGCCCGCGGTAAAGCGCGCGGCATCGCCGATGGCATCGTCGGGAAAGTAGAGCCCGCCGCACAATTGATCGCGCACGGGGGCCAGCGCCGGCTCTTCGGCGATGATGCGTTCCACGGTCCAGTCCTCGAAGCGCACGCCGGCGTCCGCCATGTCCTCGCTGGCGGTGCGATTGCGGGCCTGGCTGGTCGGGTCCTGGAATAGCTTGAGGATGCCGCTGCGGCGGAAGTCGAAGTCCAGCCCCTCGGGTGCCAGCTCGCGCTGCAGGCGGTCGATCTCCTTCAGGGAGAAGGCCGCCAGGCGCGCATTGAGCCGGGTGTGTTCCTCGAAGCGCGCGCGGCGGCTGTTGCCGAGAAAGCGCAGGCCCCAGCCGATCAGCCCCGGTATGGCGTGCGGGCGCACCAGCAGTGGCGAATCGCGGCGCCCGAGATAGCGCAGCAGGTCGAGACCCACGCCCGGGGCGTTCCAGGGTTCGGCATGGCTGGCATGCAGCATGCCGCCATTGGCGAAACTGGATCCGCTGGCCGGCGCCGCAGCGGCGTCCAGCAGCACGACCTCGGCTCCGGCCTCCTGCAGGTACCAGGCTGTGGTGACACCGATCACCCCGGCGCCGATGACCGCTACGCGCATCCGTTGGTCCTTCCGTTGTCGTGGCTCATGTGCCACTGGCCAGTCGTTGGATCAGTGTCGCGTATTCGCGTTCCAGGCGTTTGGGCGAAACCTTCTCGCGGGTGCCCAGTTCCTGGGCGAACTGCGAGACGCGGAATTCCTCGATGCGGTAGCGAAAGGCGAGGACGTCCGGGTGGTCCGGGGCGCGGGCGATCAGTTCCTGCGCCTGCTGCCACAGCGGCTCCACGGCGACGCGGCGGGCGCGGTCCTTGTCCGGGGCCTGGCTCAAGCGCTCCAGGCGCTTGTCGATCGCCTCGAGGTAGCGCGGCAGTTCCGGCAGGACATCATGCGGGATGCACAGCAGGAAGTCCGCCGGGACCAGCGCGTCCAGCTGCCCGCGGATGTCGCGCGCGGCCTCGATCCAGGATAGCGGCAGGTCGCCCTGCAGCCGGGTGCGAAGGTCGTGCCAGCGGCGCAGGATCTCGGCGGTCAGGCGCGAGAGCTCCATTACGGTGGGCGAGAACGCCGGCAGCGACTCGTCGAGTCGTTGGGCGAACGCCTCGGCGGCGCGTGGCCAGGGTTCGGCCAGGAACACGCGGTCCGCAGCGGCCTCCAGGATCTGGTCGCGCAGGGCCTCGCAGCTGCCCAGCGTCGAGTAGTTCAGGCAGGCGCGTTCGATCTCCGGGAGCTGGCGGCGCAGATCGCGCGCGGTCTTGCGGGCGCCGAGCAGGAACAGCCGGCGCAGGCCCGCGCGGTGGGCGCGTTCGGCCTTGGTCGGGTCGGGTTCCAGCTCCAGCGAGACCGAATCGCCGCGATCGACCAGGACCGGGAAGGCCCGCAGCTGTGCCCCCTGGTGGTCGAATTCGACACTCTCCGGCAGCGCACCGAAATCCCACTCCGTGATGCCCTCGCGGGTGATCTCGTCCGGACGGCTGGCATCGAAGTGGGCCTCGGCGCTCCCGCCCAGCCGTGCCTTGAGCGCGGGCAGGTCGCGGCCGCTGGTCTCTTCCTTCCCTTCCGGGTCGAGGATGCGAAAGCGCATCACCAGGTGCGGCTCCAGGGTCTCCGGGCGCCAGGCATCCAGCGGGATCTCGGTGCCGGTTATGGCGCGCAGGGCCGCGGCCAGTGCGGGAATCAATGGGCCCTGGCGGTGTTCGATGCGGGCCAGGGCGGCCTGGGCGAAGTCCGGGGCGGGCACGAACTGGCGGCGCAGGGCCTTCGGCAGGCTCCGCAGCAGGGCGGTCACGCGATCCTCCAGCAGCCCCGGCACCAGCCAGTCGCCCAGCCAGTCGGGCACCGCGTTCAGCGCGGCGATGGGGATGGTGACGGTCACGCCGTCGTCCGGTTGGCCAGGTTCGAAGCGGTAGGCCAGTGGCAGGCGCAGCCCCTCGAGCTCCAGATGGTCGGGATAGGCGCCTTCCGGGAGCGTGGCCTCTGGCTCGTTCAGGAGCTCGGCGCGGTCGATCTTCAGCGCCTCCGGATCGTGTTTTTCGGTCTTGCGCGCCCAGGTCTCGAAGCTCGTGCCGTCTGTGATCGCGGCCGGCAGACGGGCGTCGTAAAAGTCGAACAGGCGCTCCTCTTCCACCAGCAGGTCGCGGCGGCGCCCGCGCGCCTCCTGTTCGGCGATCTCGGCTACCGCCTCGCGGTTGGCGCGCACGCCGTTGGAGCGCGAGCGCAGTTCGCCGCCGACCAGGCCCTCGCGGATCAGGATACGCCGTGCCTCGGCCGGGTCGTGCTTGGCGAAGTCCACCGGTTTCCTGGGTGCCACGACCAGCCCGTACAGGGTGATGCGGTCGAAGGCCCCGACGCGCCCGCTGCGGCCCTGGAAGTGCGGCTCGAAGATGTGGTGCTTAAGCAGGTGCGGGGCGGCGGTCAGGATCCAGTCGGGCTCGATGCGCGCGTTGTCGCGGGCGTAGACACGCGTGGTCTCGGCGATCTCCGCGCTCATCACCCAGGCCGGCTTCTTCTTCGCCAGCACCGAGCCGGGGTGGATCTGGAAGCGGCGGTTGCGCGCGCCCAGGTAGCCGCCGCGCTCGGTCTTCTGCCCGACCTGACTGACCAGCCCGGTCAGCAGCGCCCGGTGCACCGCCTCGGCGTCCGCCGGTTGGTGGTTCGGGTGCAGGTCCATCTCGCGCGCCAGGCGCAGGAGTTGTACGCGCAGCTCCTGCCATTCGCGCATGCGCAGAAAGTTCAGGAAGTGCTCGCGGCACCAGCGCTTCAGGGCACTGGACCCGAGGTCCTCGCGGGCGGTGTGCCAGGCGTCCCACAGCCGCAGCATGCCCATGAAGTCGGACCCCTCGACCTGGAACTCGCGGTGGGCCTGGTCCGCCGCCTGGGTGGCCTCGGCCGGGCGCTCGCGCGGGTCCTGCAGCGACAGGGACGCGGCGATGGTGGCGGTCTCGGTGACACAGTCGTGCTCGGTGCCGGCCAGCAGCATCGCCGCGTGGCGCGGGTCGATGGGCATGCGCGCGAGCTGCCGCCCGCGCCGGGTGATCCGGCCACGCTCGTCTACCGCGCCCAATTCGTCGAGCAGGTGGTAGCCATCCTTGACCAGGCGCGGGTCGGGCGGGTCGAGGAACGGGAACTGGCGCGGCTGGCCGAGCTTGAGCGCGGCCATCTGCAGGATCACCGAGGCGAGGTTGGAGCGCTGGATCTCCGGGTCGGTGAAGGGCGGGCGCAGGTTGAAGTCGTCTTCCGCGAACAGCCGGATGCAGATGCCGGGGCCCAGCCGCCCGCAGCGCCCGGCGCGCTGGTCGCAGGCGGCCTGCGAGATGGCCTCCAGGCTTAGGCGCTGTACCCGCGAGCGCCAGGAGTAGCGCGAGATGCGCGCGAGCCCCGAGTCGATCACGAAGCGGATGCCGGGCACGGTCAGCGCGGTCTCGGCGACGTTGGTTGCGAGTACGATGCGACGGCCGCTGTGTGACTGGAATACCCGCGACTGCTCGCGTGCGGACAGGCGTGCGTAGAGCGCCAGGATCTCGGTGTCGGCGCGGACCTGGCCGCGCAGGGCCTGGTGGGCGTCGCGGATCTCGCGTTCGCCGGGCAGGAATACCAGTACGTCGCCGGGCCCGGCGCGCTCGCACTCGGCCACCGCGTCGCGGATGCCGTCGAACAGGTCGCGTTCACCACGCCCCTGTTCGTCGCCTTCGTCCCCAGTATCCTCCGGCTCGATCGGCCGGTAGCGGACCTCCACCGGATAGGTGCGTCCGGCCACCGTCAGGATCGGGGCGTCGTCGAAGAATGCCGACAGCCGGTCGGGGTCGAGGGTGGCCGAGGTGATGATGATGCGCAGCTCGGGGCGCTTGTGCGACAGGCGTTTGAGCACGCCCATCAGGAAGTCGATGTTCAGGCTGCGTTCGTGCGCCTCGTCGACGATGATGGTGTCGTAGGCGCGTAGCTCCGGGTCATGCGCCATTTCCGCCAGCAGGATGCCGTCGGTCATCAGCTTGATCCAGTTGTTCGGCCCGGTCTGGTCGGAGAAACGTACCTTGAAGCCGACCGTGGAGTCCCGGTTGCCGCCCAGGGTGGTGCCCAGTTCCTCGGCGATGCGGCTGGCCACCGAGCGCGCGGCGATCCGGCGCGGCTGGGTGTGACCGATCAGCCCGGCCTCGCCGCGCCTGGCCTCCAGGCACAGCTTGGGCAGCTGGGTGGTCTTGCCGGAGCCGGTCTCGCCGCACAGCACGAGTACCGGGTGCTCGCGGATGGCGGCGACGATGCGTTCGCGCTCGGCGTGGATCGGCAGGTCGCCGGCGTAGACGGGTTGCGGGCGCAGGCGGGCGCGCTCGTCGCTGCCTACCTGGGGGGCGGCCCCCTCGGTGGTGGCCAGGCGTTCGGCGAGGGTGCGGGCCATGCGGTCGCACGGCTGCCCGCGCCGCTGGCGCTGACGGGCCCGGCGCAGCAGGTCCGCGAGGTCCTTGCGTTCGCCGCCGGCAGGCAACGCCTCGATGCGGGCCGCGAGGGCGTCGAGATCCGGTGCGGGGGCCGGTTTCACGCTCAGCCCTGGTAGCGCAGACGCAGGGCCTCGATATTCTCCGTGCGCAGGCGCTCCAGCGCCTGGCGCACGCGGTCCTCGTCACTGAACGGGCCGAGGTAGACGCGGTACCAGGTCTCGCCCTGGATCTCGACCTCGTGCACTTTCGGGTCCAGACCGAGCAGGGTCAGTCGTGCCTTCATCTCGTCGGCCTGGGCAAAGCGGCGGAACGAGCCGGTCTGCAGGACGACCGGATCGCCTTCACTGGGCGATGCGGCCGGTGGCACAGCCGGGGCGGGCGCGTCGCGCTCGGACTCCGGCACCCGGATCTCGTCCTCGGGCAGCAGCTCGTAGTAGCGGAAGCGGGGCTCGTCGTCCGAGGGAACGGTGTCCCGCTCCACCGGTGCCGGGGTCGGGGCGGCCGTCTCGGTCGTGGGATCCGGGTCACCGAACAGCGCGCCCAGATCCGGCGAGCGGTCGGCACCCTGCAGGTACAGCACGGCGGCAAGCCCCAGGCCGATCAGCAGGCCGAGCAACATCCATACCCAGCCGGGGATCGGCCGCGAGGCCTTCCGCGGGGCGGACTTGCGACGGGTCTTGCGCGCCTGGGCCATGGTCTACATCCGTTCCGGGGCGGTCACGCCCAGCAGGCGCAGGCCGTTGTGCAGCACCTGCCTGGCGCCGGTCAGCAGCGCGAGACGCGCACCGATCACGTCGGGGTCGTCCGCGTTGAGGAAGGGTACCGCGTTGTAGTAGGTGTGGAAGCCGGCGGCCAGCTCGCGCAGGTACTGGGCGATCTGGTGCGGTTCGCAGGCCTCGGCGGCCGCCGCGATCACCTCCGGGAAACGGTCCAGGCGATCCAGCAGGTCATCCTCTTGCGGTTCGGTCAGGCGCGTGCTGAGGCCTGCGGCGTCGGCGGCGGCCGGGGCATGCCCGCGCTCGGCAGCGGTGCGCAGCACGCTGGCGATGCGCGCGTGCGCGTACTGGATGTAGTACATCGGGTTGTCGTTGGACTGCGACTTGGCGAGGTCGAGGTCGAAGTCCAGGTGCTGGTCGCAGCGGCGCTGCACGTAGAAGAAGCGCGCGGCATCCGAGCCGACCTCGTCGCGCAGTTCGCGCAGGGTCACGAACTGTCCGGCGCGGGTGGACATGGGCAGGCGCTCGCCACCGCGATAGAGGATCGCGAACTGCACCAGCAGCACGTCGAGGCGGCCGGGGTCCAGGCCCAGGGCCTGCAGCGCGGCGCGCACGCGCGGGACGTAGCCGTGGTGGTCAGCGCCCCAGATGTTGATGACACGCTCGAAGCCGCGCTGGAACTTCTCGCGGTGGTAGGCGATGTCGGAGGCGAAGTAGGTGTAGTCGCCGTTCTCGCGGCGCACCACGCGGTCCTTGTCGTCGCCGTAGTCGGTAGAGCGGAACCACAGGGCCCCGTCCTGCTCGTACAGCGCGCCGCGCCCCTGCAGGTCCTCCACCGCGGCGTCGATCGCGCCGGAGTCGGCCAGGCTGCGCTCGGAGAACCAGCACTGGTACTCGACGCCAAACTCGCGCAGGTCGTCGCGGATGTCATCGAGGATCGCGTTCAGGCCGCAGTCGAACACCTTGCGGTAGAGCGTCTCGCCCAGCAGTTCGCGGGCGCGGGCGATCACCGCGTCGATGAAGGTTTCCTTGTCGCCGCCGTCCGGTTCGTCCGCCGGAAGGTCGCGGGTGACGGCCTCGGCCGGGTGCACGCCCTGTTCGCCGATCTGCGCGGTCAGGGTCTCGGCGACCGGGTGGATGTAGTCGCCCTTGTAGCCATTGGCCGGGAACGGCACCTGGACACCGTGCTGCTCCAGGTAGCGTAGCCACACACTGGCAGCGAGGATGTTCATCTGCCGCCCGGCGTCGTTCACGTAGTACTCGCGGGTGACATCGAAGCCGCAGAAATCCAGCAGGTCGGCCACCGTGGCGCCGAAGGCCGCGCCGCGGCCATGGCCGACATGCAGCGGCCCGGTGGGATTGGCGGAGACGAATTCCACCTGCACCGGGCGTCCGCCGCCTGCGCTGGAGCGGCCGAAGTCGTCACCTTGGGTCGCGACGCGGCCCAGCACCAGCGTGCGGGCATCCGCGGCCAGGCGGAAGTTGATGAAACCGGGGCCGGCGATCTCGGTGCCGGCGAGGCCGGGCACCTCGGGCATGGCCGCACACAGGGCCTCGGCCAGATCGCGTGGCTTGGATTTCGCCGGGCGCGCGAGCTGCATCGCCAGGTTGGCGGCGAAGTCGCCGTGTTCGCGGTCGCGCGCACGCGTGACCTGCACCTCGACACCGTGGTCGGCGGGTACGCGGCCTTCGGCCACCAGGGTCTCCAGTGCGGCCGCCAGGGCCTCGGTCAGGGTGTCTTTCAAGGGAAGCTCGATCCGTCGGGTAAAAAGGGCCGCATTCTAACCCGGAAGCGCTGGTCGTGCCGCCCCGGTACGGGGCGCTCGAAGGGAACCGGGCGGCGGTTTACGCCAGCGAGACCGGGTCGATGTCGATGGCGATGCGGGTGCCGCGCGGGAGGTCGTCGGTCTGCCAGGCGTGGCGGGCGCGGGTCAGGGCCCGATGGAGTGGGCCGCGCTGGGTGGACTGCAGCAGGATCTGTTCGCGGAAGCGGCGATTGACGCGGTGGCGCGGTGCGGGGGCCGGGCCGAGCACGCGCAGGCCTTCGGCAGCCGCGTTGCGCAGGTGGGTGGCGACGCGCTCGGCGTGGCGGCGGGTGGTCTCGGCATCGCCCGCCTCGACGCGGACCAGGGCCAGGTGGCCGTGGGGTGGCATCTCGGCGGCAGCGCGCTCCTCCAGCAGGGGCGCGACCATCGCCGGGTAGTCCGCGGCGTTCAGGCCGCGGATCAGGGGGTGGTCCGGATGACCGGTCTGCAGCAGGACGCGGCCGCCGCCGGAACCACGTCCGGCGCGCCCGGCGGCCTGCACGATCAGCTGCAGGGTGTTTTCGGTCGCGCGCAGGTCGACGCTGAACAGGCCCTGGTCGACGTCAATCACGCCGACCAGTCCGACCTGCGGGAAGTCGTGGCCCTTGGCCAGCATCTGGGTCCCGACGACGATGGCGGCATCCAGCTGGCGGATACGGTCCAGCGCCTCCTCGAGCGCCCCCTTGTGGCGGATGCTGTCGCGGTCCAGGCGGATCAGCGGAGTGGTCGGGTAGTGGCGCGCCAGGGCCTGTTCCAGGCGCTGGGTGCCGAGACCGCGCTGGGCCAGGGCCTCGCCGCATTGCGGGCAGCGCTGGGGGCGCGGTTCCTGGTGACCGCAGAGGTGGCAGACGGCACGCGGGTTGTGCGCGTGGATGGTCAGGCGCGCATCGCAGTCCGGGCATTCGGCGACCCAGCCGCAGGCGTCGCAGGCCAGCACGCGGGCGAAGCCGCGCCGGTTCAACAGCAGGAAGCACTGGTGGCCGGCGGCGAGGGTCTGTTGCATGGCATCCAGAAGCGGGGCGGTGAGGCCCTCGTCCGGGGTGTGCACACGCGTGTCGATGGCCTCGACGGCGGGCGGTTGAGAGCCGTCCGGGCGCGTCGCCAGTCGGGCATGGGCGTAGCGGCCAGTGGTCGCCGCATGCAGGGTCTCCAGGGTCGGCGTGGCCGAGCCCAGGACCACCGCGGCCTGTTCCAGCTGGCCGCGCTTGATGGCCAGGTCGCGGGCGTTGTAGCGAAAGCCGTCCTGCTGCTTGAAGGCACTGTCGTGCTCCTCGTCAACGATGATCAGGCCGAGATCGGGCAGGGGCGTGAACAGCGCCGAACGGGTGCCGACCACGATGCGGCGCTGCCCCTGACGGGCGGACTCCCAGGCGCGCAGGCGCTCGCCCTCGGACAGCCCGGAGTGGAGGAGGGCGACCTGCCCGGGGAAGCGCTGCTGGATGCGCGCGCTCAGCTGTGGCGTCAGGGCGATCTCGGGGATCAGGAACAGGACCTGGCGCCCGCGGGCCAGCACGCGTTCGGCCATTTGCAGGTAGACCTCGGTCTTGCCGCTGCCGGTAACACCCTCCAGCAGGAGGGGTACGCCGGTATCCGGGGTCAGGGCGTCGACGGCGGCGCGTTGTTCGGCGGTCAGGGTGTGGTCGCTGGTGTTCGGGGGCGGTGGCTGTTTCGGGTCGGGCGTGATCGCCTCCAGCCAGCCGCGTTCCGCAAACGCGCGCAGTTCGCGCGGGGCGAGTTGCAGCCCGGTGGCGGCGGCCAGGGTGGCGCGATCCAGGGCCGGTGAGGCATGCGGTGTGGAATTCGGGTGGGCCAGCGCGCGGAGGACGGCCTGCTGGCGTCGCCCGCGGGCGTCACCGTCGGCCAGCGCCTGGCTGCCCGCGGGTGTCATCCGCCACAGGGTCTCCGGGGTCAGGGCGGGGAGCGGGTCGCCATGGCGCAGGGCCGGGGGAAGTGCCCCCAGCAGGGCTTCGCCCAGGGGGTGGTGGTAGTACCGGGCTCCGAACTGCAGCAGCGCCAGCAGGCGGGGCTCCAGGATCGGTTCTGCCTCGGGTGCTTCCTGGATCGCACGCAGGCGGCCGGGTGCAACCTCGCTGGTGGATGCCAGCTCGACCACGACCCCGATGGTCGACCCGCGCCCGAAGGGCACGCGCACCCGCTGGCCGGGTGCAAGCGTCAGTCCCTCGGGGATGCGGTAGTCGAACAGCCGGTCCAGAGGGCGATCCAGCGCGATGCAGGCGATTCGGGGCGCGGCAGGCATGCGCACAGTCTACTGTGTCGGACCCCGGGGAGGGGGAGTGGCCGTCGCACTGAGGGAGGGGGGGGTTATCCACAAAAGCTGTGGATAACTCTGTGGGTGAATCGGTATGAACATCCCTAAATGCTTGTTACTGCTAAGGGCTACCTGGATTGGGCAAAAATCGACCATATCCATTTAATAGATTGAAAACAGCGAGTTAGGATCGTTATGTGAAACCGAGTGCGCGCTGTGTGTGCTAACCGGGGTTTGACCCCGGCCCTTGTGGGTAGTTTGTACAGGAAACGTACAGATTTCGGGTTTCAATCCTGGCCCGGTGGGTGAGCAACAAAAAAAAACCCGGCACCGCAAAACGGTGGCCGGGTTTCGGTTGCGGGGCCCGGTGTCCGGGCCCCGCGAGTGGAGCGGGCCGACTAGCCGAGGGCCTTGACCGATGCCACCAGTTCGGCGGCCACCTTCTGGCCGTCGCCGTACAACATCTGGTTGTTGTCGGCATAGAACAGGTGGTTCTCGATGCCCGAGAAACCGGAGCCCTTGCCGCGCTTCACGCAGATGACGTTGTGCGCCTGGTCCGCGTTGAGGATCGGCATGCCGTAGATCGGCGAGTCCGGATTGGTCCGGGCCACCGGGTTCACGACGTCGTTCGCGCCGATGACCATGGCGACATCCGCGGTCTTGAACTCCTCGTTGATCTCGTCGAGGTCGAAGATGATGTCGTAGGGCACGCCGGCCTCGGCCAGCAGCACGTTCATGTGCCCGGGCATGCGGCCCGCGACCGGGTGGATCGCGAACTTCACGTCCACGCCGCGCTTCTGCAGCAGCTGGGTGAATTCCCAGATCTTGTGCTGTGCCTGCGCCACGGCCATGCCGTAGCCCGGCACGATGATCACCTTCTCGGCAAAGGCCATCATGATCCCGGCGTCGTTGGCCTGGATCTCCTTCATGGTGCCCTCGATCGCTTCCTCGGCACCCCCGCTGCTGCCACCGAACTGGCTGAACAGGATGTTCTTGATCGGGCGGTTCATCGCCTTGGCCATCAGCTGCGTGAGCAGCGTACCGGCCGCGCCGACGACGATACCGGCGATCATCAGGGCCGGGTTGTCGAGCACGATGCCCTTGAGGCCGACTGCCAGGCCGGTGAGGGCGTTGTACAGCGAGATGACCACCGGCATGTCGGCGCCGCCGATCGGCAGGGTCATCAGGATGCCGAAGGCGAGCGACAGGATGAAGAACAACAGCAGTGTGGCCGAGCCGATCTCGCCGCCGCCGGTCGCCAGCATGAAGCCGAGGATCACGGTGATAGCAAAGATGGCGATGTTCACCACCTGCTGGCCCGGGAAGTGGAAGGTCTTCTTCATCAGGCCCTGCAGCTTGGCGTAGGCCACCAGCGAACCGGAGAAGGCGACCGAACCGATCAGCGAGCCGGTGGTGGCGATCGCCAGGCCGGTGTTGCTGACGGTCTCCGGGGTGGCCTGCAGCAGGTAGATCGCGCCGATGCCGGCCGCGGCGCCGCCGCCCATGCCGTTGTACAGCGCGATCATCTGCGGCATGTCGGTCATGGCGACCTTCTTGCCGCTCCACCAGGCGAGACCGCCACCGATGACGATACCCAGGACGATCAGGGTGTAGTTCACGCCCCCGGAGACCTCCGGATGCACGAAGGTCACGAGCGTGGCGAGCACCATCCCCACGCCGGCCCACATGATGCCCGGCCGCGCGGTGGTCGGCGAAGACATCTGCTTGAGGCCGACGATGAACAGGACCGCCGCCGCAAAGTAGGCGAGGTTGATAATCAGACTCATGCGTTATCTCCCTTCTTGTCGTCCTTCTTGCTGGTCTTGAACATCTCCAGCATGCGTTCGGTGACGACATAGCCACCCACGGCGTTGCCCGCGGCCAGGATCACGGCGACAAAGCCGATGGCCTGTTCCAGCGGGGTCGTGGCGTGGCCGAGCGCGACCATGGTCCCGACCAGCACGATGCCGTGGACGAAGTTGGAACCGGACATCAGCGGGGTATGCAGGATGACCGGGACCTTGGAGATGATCTCGTAGCCGGTGAAGGCCGCGAGCATGAAGATGTACAGCGCGATAAAGCCTTCGATGATCATGATTGAGCTCCCTTCAGGGCCTCGCGGGTGGCCTCGTGCACGATCTCGCCATCGCGGGTCAGCACGCTCTTGGCGATGACCTCGTCATCCCAGTCGGGCTGGAATTCGCCGCCTTCTGCGATCATCGGCGTGAGGAAATTCAGCAGGTTCTTGGCATACATCTCGGAGGCATGCAGCGGGACCTGCGAGGGCACGTTCAACGGGGCATGGATGATCACGCCCTTGTGGTCGTGGGTCTCGCCGGGCTTGCTCAGCTCGCAGTTGCCGCCACCTTCGGCCGCCAGGTCGATGATGACCGCACCCGGCTTCATGCCCTCGACCATGATCTTGGGGATCAGCTTGGGTGCATCGCGTCCCGGGATCGCGGCGGTGGTGATCAGCACGTCGGCCTTGGCGATGTACTCGCCCAGGGCATCCTGCTGCTGCTTTTTCTCTTCCGCGGTCAGTTCGCGGGCGTAGCCGCCCTCGCCCTCGGCGGAGACGCCGAGATCGAGGAACTTCGCGCCCAGCGACTCGACCTGCTCCTTGGTGGCGGAGCGCACGTCATAGGCCTCGACCATCGCGCCCAGGCGCTTGGCCGTGGCAATCGCCTGCAGCCCGGCCACGCCGGCGCCGATCACGATGACCTTGGCCGGGCGGATGGTGCCGGCCGCGGTGGTCAGCATCGGGAAGAAGCGGCAGGACAGGTCGGAGCCCATGATCGCGCCCTTGTAGCCGACCACGGCCGCCTGCGAGGACAGCACGTCCATGCTCTGGGCGCGCGAGATGCGCGGGATCAGCTCCATAGCGAAGCTCAGGATCTTGCGCTCCTGCATCGCCTTGACCACATCCGGGTTGCGGTGAGCGTGGAACAGGCTGACCACGGTCGAGCCTTCCGGCAGCTGGTTGATCTCCTCGACTGTCGGCGGTGCCACGCGGACCATCAGGTCCGACTGGCCGTAGGCGGTCTCGGTGTCGACCACGGAGGCCTTCTCGTAGGCCGCATCCGGAAAATGGGCCTCGGAACCGGCACCCTTTTCCAGCTGCACCGTGATGCCCATATCGCTGAACTTGGCCGCTACCGACGGATCCAGGGCCACGCGGCGCTCGCCACTGGCGGATTCCCTGGGAACGGATAATTTGATTGCCATGCGCTCTCTCCCCGGGCCAAGCGTTCCCGTATTCCCTATGGGACGATCAGCCGCGCTCGCGGGTGGTGAAATCGGATGCGGCACGCGTGATTCGGGCGTGCCGCACAAAAAACGACCCGCGAGTGTAGCGGATCCGGCCTCGTGCTTAAACCGTGTCCACCCTCGTTGCCGGGCCCGTCAGGTTGGGCGAGCTTACGATACCGCGGGTCATGGCGTTGTAATTGCTTTGTTCCTGAAGGCTGTTTATTGTTTTTCGGGTATCGAAGGCGGCATGGATTTGTTCACCCGTACGCCGCGTGAGCAAATCCGTGTTTCCTTGAGACGGGACGGGGTCATGTTGCCGAATGAGCATCAGGTCCTGCGCACGGATGCCGCGGGCATGCCGCTGGAGTGGATCGGCCTGGAGCAGGCCGTGCGCCTCTATTACACCGAGCAGGTGGCCTACACCTGTGGCAGCCCGCTATATCGCATGCGCGGCGGCATCAACGCGCGCACCGGGTTGCAGTCACGGGTCGAGGTCAACTCGATCATCGCCACTCACGGCACCCGCAAGTCCCGCTTCAACGACTACATCCCCCCGCTCAACAACACCACCCTGTTCCGCCGCGATGCCCATCTTTGCCTCTACTGCGGTCATTCGTTCCTCGAGCGCGATCTGTCGCGCGATCACGTGACCCCAATCAGTCAGGATGGCGAGGACACCTGGACCAACGTGGTCACCGCCTGCAAGCGCTGCAATAACCACAAGGCGGGGTTCACGCCGGAAGAGGCCGGGATGCAGTTGCTCGCCATCCCGTTCACGCCCACCCACGCGGAATACATCTTCCTCAAGGGCAAGCGCGTGCTGGCCGACCAGATGGAGTTCCTGCAGGCGCACTTCCCGCGTACCAGCCCGTTGCGGGGTCGTAGCGTCTGATCCGTCCCGGGCGCGCGCCCACTCGTGCCCGCGGGTATCCTTGGCGTGTGAACCAAAGCGACGCTCCGTGACTCCGACAGGGAGTCACCGTCCCCCATGCCTGCAAGGAGCCCCATGAAGTATTTCGGAGAAGCGGATTATCGCCATGGCCAGGCGCGCGGCGTCGGCGTTTTGCTGACCAACCTGGGGACGCCGGACGAACCCACCGCGCCCGCCTTGCGGCGCTACCTGAAGGAGTTCCTCTGGGACCCGCGCGTGGTCGAGGTCCCGCGACCCATCTGGTGGCTGATCCTGAACGGCGTGATCCTGAACATTCGGCCCAAGCGCTCGGCGGCGAAATACGCAACCGTGTGGACCGACGAGGGCTCGCCGCTGCTGGCGATCTCGAAACGCCAGGCCGCCGGTGTGCGCGAGCGCCTGGCCGCGCAGGTCGGCGAGGATGTCCCGGTCGCCCTGGGCATGCGCTACGGTAACCCGTCCATTGAATCCGGCCTGGACGAACTGCGCCGCCAGGGCGTGCGTCGTGTGGTTGTCCTGCCGCTGTACCCGCAGTACTCGGCCAGCACCAATGGCTCCACCTTCGATGCCGTGGCCGACGTGCTCAAGGGCTGGCGCTGGGTGCCCGATCTGCAGTTCATCGCCGCCTATGACGCCCAGCCCGGCTACATCGAGGCCCTGGCCAGCAGCGTGCGCGAGCACTGGCAGGCGCATGGTCAGGCCGATCGCCTGATGATGTCCTTCCACGGCATCCCCAAGCGCTACCTGCTGCAGGGCGACCCCTACCACTGCCTGTGCCACGCCACCGGGCACAAGCTGGCGCAGGCGCTGGGCCTGAACGACGACCAGTGGCAGGTCACCTTCCAGTCGCGCTTCGGTCGCGAGGAATGGCTGCAGCCCTACACCGACAAGACCCTGGAGGCCTTGCCGGGACAGGGCGTGCGCTCGGTGGACGTGATCTGCCCCGGTTTCTCGGCGGATTGCCTGGAGACCATCGAGGAGATCGGCGACGAAAACCGCGAGATCTTCACCGAGGCCGGCGGCGAGCGCTTCCACTACATCCCGGCGCTGAACGACCGCGCCGATCATCTCGACTTCCTGGCCGGGCTGCTGCAGCAGCACCTGGCGCCGTGGCTCGACGATCCGGACAACGCCCCCGAGGCGCGTGCGGCTGCGCGCGAGCGCGCGCTGGCCATGGGTGCCAAGCAGTAGATCGGCGATGGATCGACCCACGATGGACGGCCGGGGATCGCACACGATCGAGATCGGCGCCGTGATCATCGGCGACGAACTCCTGAGCGGGAAGCGCCACGATCTGCATCAGGCGCACCTGACCGCGGCGCTGGCGGAAAGGGGGCTGGAACTCGCGTGGATCCGTATCGTCGGTGATAACGCCCGCCTGCTGACGCAGACCTTCCGCGAGACCCTGGCGAGCGGCGCCGAGGTGTTCAGCTTCGGTGGCATCGGCGCGACCCCGGATGACCGCACCCGCGCCTGCCTGGCCGAGGCACTGGGCCGGCCGCTGGCGCCTCATCCCGAGTTCATGGCCATCCTCGAGGAGCGCTTCGGTGCCGACGCCTGGCCCCACCGCGTACGCATGGCCGAGCTCCCCGAGGGGGCCAGCCTGATCCCGAACCCGGTCAACGGCATCCCCGGCTTTAGCTGTGCGCAGCATCACTGCGTACCCGGGTTCCCGGCCATGGCCGAGCCCATGGCCCGCTGGGTCCTGGAGCAGCGCTTCCCCGACCGCGATGCGGCGGCGGGCGCCGTGGAAGAGATCCTGCGCCTGGAGAATGTCACCGAGAGCCGCCTGGTCCCGGTGCTCGAGGCCATGGAGGCCGCGTTCCCCGACCTGCGCATCTCCTGTCTCCCGCGCATGGACCGCCAGGCGCCGCAGGTCGAGCTGGGCCTGCGTGGCGCCCGCGCCCGCGTCACCGAGGCCCAGGCCGCCTTGCGCCAGCACCTGATCGCCGGCGGTTTTCTGGCGTACTAGTCTGCAGCCTCCTGGCAGGGCAACGGTGCTATAAAGCCCTTGCGCACCCCGGCGTTCCCGGTATATATCCTGTGGGGAAGACGCTGATCTGGGCGTCTGCCTGACAGGCGCCCGCCTGCGCGCCGCGATCGCGGCCCGAATGGAAGACCCGAGTACGTGAACCTGCCTGCCCTTGGCCCCGAATGGCTGGAAGCCGCCGAGACCGCGCCGACCCTTGCGCCGGTCGTGGCCGACTCCTCCTCCGAATTTTGCGCGCCCGACGGCTGGCTGGATGCGCTGGCGCGCGAGCATCGGCTCGTCTGGCCCGATTTCCTGCCGCAGGAGATCGTCGACGCCCTGCGAGAGGAGGTCTATGCGCTGCGTGATGCGGCGCAACTGGCGCAGGCGCGGATCGGCCGCGCCGGCGAGCGCCATCGGGACCGGGCGACCCGCGGCGACTGGATTCACTGGCTGGATGGCGCGAGTCCCGCGCAGCAGGCGTTCATGGCGCGCCTCGACGAGATTCGTTTGCAGGCGAGCCGGGCGCTGATTCCGGGTTTGTTCGAGACCGAGTCCCACTTCGCCCTGTATCCGCCAGGAACTCACTACGCCCGGCATGTGGATGCCTTCCAGGCTGGCAATTGCCGCCGCCTGTCGCTGGTGTTCTACCTGAACCGTCACTGGCGCGAACGCGACGGCGGCCAGCTCGCAATCTACGACAGCGAAGGGCGCGAGATCCGCCGCATCCAGCCACGCGCGGGGACGCTGGTGATGTTTCTCAGTCAGACCGTACCCCATGCCGTCCTGCCTACCCGCCGCTGGCGCGCCAGCATCGCCTCCTGGATGCGCATCCGCGATCTCTCGGGCCCCCTCGCCAGCCTCGACCGCTTCTGACGGTCCTGGTTGCCTGAGGGGGGGCACCTGCGCGGCGGGCCGACGCCTGCCGAGTTCTCGCCGAAATCGCAAGTCGACCCCGCCCATTCGCGACGCGGGACTCGCCCCGACAGCGGCTCCGTGCGGTTCGTTTCGTGTGATGCGCTTCTGGTTTTCCAGCCTTTCCGCGGTCCATGCGGCTTTGTGTGTCATCGGGCCTGGCAAACTGCCTAGGCTTGCAAAGGACGTTTCTGGCTAGAGGGAGACCGTGATGCACAAGATTGGCAATTTGACTCGTTTGGTGGGGTTTGGGATCGCGACGGCGGGGCTCGTCGCCTGTGGCGGCGGCGGGAGCAGCGGTGGCGGGACTGGACAGATGAGCCTTGCCGTGACGGATGCCCCTGTCGATTCGGCCAGCCGGGTCGTGGTCCGCTTCACTCATGTGGAGCTGAAGCCCGAGCAAGGGGGAAGCATCCTGATCGACGTCAGTGAAGAAGGAGAGCCCGTACGAGAGATCGACCTGCTGACTTTGCAGGGAGAGGACTTCAAGCCACTGTTCGAGAACGAGGAGGTCCCGGCGGGTGACTATGCGTGGCTTCGTTTCCATCTGGAAAAGGACGATGAGCGGGCGGGCTTCCCGGGCTCCCAGGGGGATATCGCGACGACCTCTTTCATCGAGTTCGTGGGCGGCAACCAAGATCGCCTGATCATCCCGGGGGCGAATCAGGCCGGATTGCAGCTCAGCAGCGGCTTTTCGGTGCCGGAAGACGGCCAGGTCTCCTTTACCGTGGACTTCGACCTGCGCAAGGCCATCAAGGAGGATTCGCGCGAGGGCTTCCATCGCATGCGCCGATCGCTTCGGCTGGTCGATAACAGCAGCGTCGGTAGCATAACCGGTACGGTGGATCCGACTATTGTCCCGGGAGACAGGTGCGAAGAGCGCGAAGAGGGGCTGCATGCCTGTCCGGGCGTCGCGGTCTATGTCTTCGAGGATCATGATCGCGAGCCCCGGGATCTGCGCGACGACGATGATGATGCGGTGACCACGGCGAACGTGTATTACCGCCATGTCGAGGCGACTGATGACTGGGAGTACCGCTACACCGCAGGATTCCTGGAGGCGGGCGATCACACGGTGGCCCTGACCTTCGAGGCGGATCAGGACGATCCGGAAGAGGCCACTCTGATCGAATTTGTGGATCAGGCGAACGCTGAGGTCACTGCCGGCGATGCCACGCGGATGGATTTCTCGGGCAGCTAGCCCTTACCCCGCAGTGCGTATGCTGGAACTAAGGCAACAAAAAGGGGCCCCAGGTTTCGACCTAGGGCCCCTCATTGTGTGATCCGGTCTGTTGCTGATGCCGGATCAGTCGGTGCAGGCTGCGCCGTCTGCGTCCTCGGTCCGTACCCCAATGATGAGGCCGGCACCGGATACGCTGCCACCGCTTAGTGTGCGTTCCGCGAGGACCATCATTTGGCCGTCGGAACTCACGAAACCGGTAGCCTCGATCCGATCAAGGCCTGCTTCGTCGTCGTAGCCGATGGTAAGGACTCCGTCTTGCGCGGTGGTGACGTTTAGGTTCTGCCCGGCATCTAGAACTATGCGCTCGCCGAAACCGGAGGCATCCGGCACGGGAACGCCCTCGCTGTCACGCTCGATGTCCAAAAAACGATCGGGATCGGACACCAGGCGCGTACCGCTGTCACAGAAGGTGACAGCGGAGCCGAGCGAACCGCCCAGCGCAGTCGGTCCGAAGCCCCCGTCGTAGAGGGCATCGTAGCTGAGCAGTCGCCACGCCGTGTTGTCCACGCTGGGCATTGTCGAATCGACGGCGACGCCGATCAGAAGGGTGTTTTCGGTATGGGTTTTGACTCCGTCCAGTTCGGTCTCGTTGTAGTCGCCGATTACCCAGAGATTACCGTCCGGGTCCGACGCGCCTTCCAGCGGTTCATCGTCCGGTTCGCCACTGATCCTGATACGACCGTCGCTCAAACCCTCGATCTGTACATGTACGTTGTCCAAATGTTCCGGCTCAAACGGATCACAGTTGGTGCCTAGGGCCGCATCGTCTCGCAGGATCGCATTGGTGATACTGAAGTTGCTTCCATCGGTCCGGGTGGCGAGGATGGCCTCGTTCCCAGCCTCGGAACAGCCGTGGCCCACGTCATCCAGGCCGAGGGCGAACGTCATGCGGACCAAGCCATAACGGTGCTGCAAGCTGGGGATGCTGCCATCACTGTGGACCATCAGATCCAGCATCATTTCTTCGCGCTTCCCGCGCGGCCGATCAAGGTCAATCGCACCGAAATTTCCCTGTGGGTCGACGCTTGTTTCTCTTCCGAAGAACAGCTGCGTCTCCTGATTGACCCCGACGAAGGCATAGGGCGCCTGGCTCGTGCGCGCCGGGATTCCTTGCAGGCGGAAGGTCCCTGGCAGGTAGCGGATGGCGAAATCGTCGTCGGCGAGCTCTTCTTCCAGTGGGAACGAACCGCTTAGAACACCGTTTTCTCGCAGGTTAAACCCAGAGACCTCCTCATCGCCGAAGATGTCCGTAATCACGTTCAATGGCGGAAGGATGAGGGGGTCCGGCTCCCTGATTTGTCCCGATGTCATGACCGCGCCCTCGATGGAGGCGCCGACTGTACTGTTGTCATCAATGAAAAAGGCTAAACGGCTGTCCTTTTCGAAGTTGGTGGCAACCTCCCGGAAGCCGTCCAGGATGCCAATGCCCTTGGCCAGCAGGAACAGGGTGTACTCTTCACCATTGATTTGTTCGGCCGAAACAATCGGGGTGTTCAGTTCCGCGATATCGGGCCGAACCACCGTCTCGGCCACCGCGCCGATCGCGTCCAGGGTGTTTTCGAGGTTGGTGCCCTCGGCGATCTCCAAGTCGTCGATCTGGCCGCGGAGGCGCACCACCTCATTCACCGGCAGGCTGGCGAGATTTACGTTAGCCCGTTCAAGTTCGCGCACCAGGAACTCGGATACCGGGTCGATATCGACCGATTCACCCGTGGTGACTGAGCGCAGGGGGATGTTCGATGATTCCGGGTTGCGGACGTTCTCCCTGACCACGCGCAGCACCAGATCGGCGGTCAGGTCCAGTGTCTCGGGCAGCGTAAGGGTGTACTGGCCGGTAGCGCTGACCAGCGCACTAACCGGATCACCGGTGGAGTCGTCGACGACCTCGACGTTGCCGTCGGGCCCGACACGGGTGAGTTGCACCCAATACGGCCCCTGAAAAGTTCCTGACTCTGCTTGTGCCGTGCCGATCAGGAAGTCGCCTGCCAGGCGAATGGCCCGGTTCAGGCTGGCCAGGTCGTCCCCTTCTTCGAATTTGGCGACCCCTGGAAGTGACACTGTGCCCTCGACGGAGGAAATCTCCACCGCGTCCTCGGTCGTATCCCCGTTCTTGGCGGTATCCCCGTTTTCGGTCGTATCCCCGGAAGAGGATCCGCCGCAGCCGGATAGCGGGACCGCCAGGGCAGCCGAGCAAATGATTGCCATCAACGAGCGCGCCAGTACCTTCTTGCGCATGTATTTCACTGAATATCTCCCTGTGTCTCGTGCGGCATCCTCGGGAGGAGGGGCCACGATGGTTGCGAGGAGGACGTTCGCAGTGAATGTGCAAGCAAGACGCCCCCTGGTCGGATCGGCCAGGGGGCGTCTGTGCGATAGCCTCTCCCAAAGCCGTACTTTAGGGAAGGGATATGCAGTTGTCCAGCTCGCGGTCGTTACCTGTGGCGGGACCTTCGTTTGCCCGAATCGGGGGGGCAGGTGATGGACTAGCGGTTCTCCAGAAGGAAACCTTCGTCGGAAAACGGCCGCCAGGCAATTCCGAAGTCGAGGCCGGTACGGTCGCGATCCACTCGGAAGGTCTCGCGGGCTCCATATTGGGGCCAGGCTCCGCAGGCCTCGGCGCCGGCACAAATCCGGTCATTGCCCGCGATGTTGGTGCCGGCGACCACGCGATAATCCCCGGCGGGCACCCCTTCGAAGCGATAGCGGTAGGTCCCGTACTCGGGTTCCAGGGCCGTTTGCGCCACGACGCGATCGTCCCGGTCGAGCAGTAGTACGTAGACCCGTCCCACGGTATCGCGTTGCGGGTCGCGCTCGGCGACCCGGATCCCGACCGGAATGTCGCGCTGGTCGCCGTTGTCGGCAGTGATGCGCAAGCGAGACTCGTAGTCGCCCGGGCTCAGTGCATCGCGCTGTCCGTAGGAGCGATAAAGCCCCAGGCCGTCTTCGGTGACGTCGTGGGGTTCCACGGTCAGCCATGTCGCGGGCGTGGCGATGTCTTCAATCTGCAAGCTGCCATCGCCCCCGTTGCGCAGCCGCAGATCCAGGCTCGTGCCCGTGAAGCCGAAGTTCAGGACTTGTGGGGTGACCGAGATCCGGGGCGCCAGCTCTCCCGTGTCGGTCCGCTCCGCGAACGTCTGGACCGCTTGATGCGCGTCGATCTCGCCCCAGCCGGTTTCCGGGTCCCAACCGGTGGGTCCCAGGTCCTGGGTGAGCGCGCCCGATTCCAGCAACTCCAGCAGCAATCCCGGGGAGAGCCCCGGATTCACCGCGCGGCCCAGCGCAAGGACACCGGAAACGACGGCCGTGGACATCGAAGTGCCCTCAAGGAATGCGTAGCCCGATTCCAGGGTTCCGGCCCTGCTCTCCTTCACCCAGGTGCTCAGGATGCCGTCGTCGGGTTGAATCATGACGCCCCCGGGCGCCACCAGGTCCAGACGGGGGCCGTAATTGCTGTACCCGGCGCGTTCGGCGTTGCGGTCCGTGGCGCCCGCTGCAAGTACCGATTCGTAGGCCGCGGGGTAGCCGATCGTGCTGGTTCCGTCGTTGCCCGCGGCCGCCACCACCA
Source organism: Thioalkalivibrio sp. ALMg3 (assembly GCF_000381225.1). Classification (NCBI taxonomy): domain Bacteria; kingdom Pseudomonadati; phylum Pseudomonadota; class Gammaproteobacteria; order Chromatiales; family Ectothiorhodospiraceae; genus Thioalkalivibrio; species Thioalkalivibrio sp. ALMg3. The sequence goes on from NZ_KB906224.1 coordinate 29,094, forward strand.
GGATTCCGAGCTCGCGTACCTCCTGCAAGAGTTCATCGGCCTCCGCGCTGTAGCCACCACCCCCGAGGCTGAGGTTGATGATGTCGGCTCTCTGGCTGGGTACGGTGCCGGAGTCGTTCGGCAGACCGGCTGCATAGCGGATCCCCTGTAGCGTGTCGTTCAGGGTCCCGGTCCCGTTCAGGGTCCAGACGGGGAGGATGTCCACCCCCCAGGAGATACCAGCGACGCCCAGACTGTTGTCGGTTGCCGCCCCGATGATTCCGGTGACGTGCGTACCATGCCAGGAACGCTCTTCATCGCAGGTGCTGTCTGCTGGATCGCAGACAAACCGCTGCGTTGGGAAGAGCCGATCCTCGTCCAGATCTTCGTGCTCGCGGTAGACGCCGGTATCGATTACGGCCACGACAACCTCTTCGTCTGCTTCTTGGCCGGTGGTTATGTCCCAAGCTTGCGGCAGGTTGATGGCCTCGTGGAACCATTGATCTCCCCAGTCTGTGTCGTTCGGCGTCCGCATGGGTTTCATCCGGTAGTTGGGTGACGCCGAGACGATATCCGGTTGTCCACGCAGCGCCTTGATGACGCGCAGGGTTTCATAGCGAGAGGCGTGTTCCGGAGTGCGCCAGGCCACTGCCGGCGAGATCGAGGGCGTATGCAGGCCCAGCGTACTGATGACTGCCTCCGCATGACCCTCGGGGATCCGCCAGAGCTGCTCGCGTCCCGGAGCCCCGGAAACCCTTTGCAGGAGCATCTCGGTTGGCCCTTTTCCCCGTGTGAAGGGGCGCATCTCCTCCGTGCTGCGCACAATGATCTCGCCCGGCACAAAGTCATCCGCCACACGCAGGCTTGCCGCATGCGCGGGGTCCAGCAGCTGCGACGAGTCGAGTCGCAAGTGGTACGCGGACTGGCCCGAATAGGCCGATACCCGGACATAGTAAAGCCCGGCCTCGGGTGCGACGACGCGCGCGAAACCCTCGACGCTAATGGAGGCATCCACCAGCATCCCGTCTTCATCGATCAGGTTCAGGTCGAGATCGGCCCGTGCGGGATCTGGGAACTCCAGCAAGGCCTGGTCGCCGGCCTCGAACTCGGCCACGAAACTGTCATCCGGGTCTCCGGCCGAGCCGAAGCGGCAGTCGGTCAGGGGGCTGGCCACAAATCCGCCGATGATGGCGGGCATGCGCACCGCTTGCGCATTGGCAAGGTCGTTGTTACTGGAGATCCGGCTTTCCGGGTCGTTCGTATCGGAATCGACATGGTGCAAGGCCTGCACCTCGATGCTCCCGGAAACGACAAAACCCCCGCTGGACGACCCGCCGCCCCCGCACCCGACCGCCAGAAGCGCCGAAGACAATGCCAGTGCGATCCATGCGAAGACCTGCCGCATCGATCGCGCTGGGTCATGGCGATGCACGTCGCCATTTGATGGGCCGAATGACTGCTTCACTCCAAAGCTCCTCCGGATCACCGGCATTTCTGGGGCATCGGCGATTTCGACGGGCGTGCCCCGCGAGCCGTCCTCGATGCCCGTTCGGCCGCAGACGCGAGAAGGAACTCGCCACGATCGACCAAGAATCGCAGGTCCGGGCGGTTCGGACTGTCAACCCTGCCCAATGCGGTCTTTCTGTACCGGCCACGACGATAGCCGGTGTGGCCGACCGCGTCGTTCGGATGGGCCATATTTGGCTGCCTCTCCCGCCGGGGGCGGCTCTTTCTCGCTCATCGCAACGCGGCGCGAGAAGACTCCGCAAGGTTGAGGGGCTGGTAACCGCCGTGCGGGGTGGATCCAGCGGGCTACGCCGGGATGTCAGTGCGTGTCGATTGGCCGGCCGTTGATCGTGGCGCCTGTCAGTTCCCACCGGGTTTCCGCGAACCCGTGGCCTTCCACCTGCGTCATGACCGGGATTCCGCTCCCGACCGCCTGCCATTGGTACAGGGTGTGGTCTGGCATTCTCAGGCTATACGGGGCCCCATCCGTCTGTCGGTCCGAGGGCGCTTCGTAGCGTTGAACGATCAGGCAGGTTTCGAAGCGGCCGGCTGGGACCTCGACGGTTTTTCGTCCCCGGTAGGTCGTGGTGATCGTCCAGTGGCTGTCCCACGCGCCGTGCGGCATGTGGCGCGAGGTCACGAGGGCCTGCGTGTACGAGTCGCCTTCTTGCAGGTCGTGGCGTATCAACCGGGCGGGGTGGTGGGTCACGATGGTCGGCCCTTCCAAGCCGCCTTCGTGACGCTGCCCCAGCACGCGGTACCCGGTCGCCGGATCGGTGCCGGCCTGGATGTAATGCGCGGTCTCGAATGGCGGTTCCGGTTCTTCCTGCCAGTAGGTGCGCGTATGCCGGCGGGTATCGGCCAGGCGCGCGTCTGGGCCGAATTCGATGCCGGCATCGCTCTCCACGCGCACCTCGAACCGGGTGGGGCCGGATAAGGGATCATTGGAATCTCCGAACCGCGTTGTGTCAGGCGCGGAAGTTGGCTCTTCGGGTGTCTGCGTGTAGCCATAGGTGGAGCCATTCCTGAGCAGTTCCGGGTTGAAGCAGTCCGACGCCGTGTTGACATCTCGTGACGTGCCCTCGTCGCAGGCGGAGATGCCGAGGACGACCAGAGGCAGGCCGACGAGCAGACGCCTCGTAGACGGTGACAAGAGGGCCATGTGTCGGGCGCCGAGTGGCCGGTCAGGTCCCGGCATCGTCTTCGCCGGCTTCACGCGCCTCGAGTCTCTCGGCGGCGGTTTGCGCAGCGGTGGTACCCGGGTAGTAGTCGCGCACGTACTCGATTCGTGCGCGAGCCTCCTCTGCGTGCCCGGCCGCGGCGGATCGGTCGGCGATCTCCAGTTCGATGTCGGCCAGATTCTCGCGCATGCGGGCCAGGCGCGGGGCAATGGACTCCGCGTACTCCGACATGGGGTAGTCGTTGAGGAAGGCGGCCAGCTGGAGGAAGACCTGGCGGCCCTGTTCGCTGCGTTGCTTCGGCGGCGCGGACGTGGCCCGGTTCCACGTTCCCAGATGCGCCAGGGCACCGAGATACGCGGCGTAGTCGATATCCGGGTGATCCGGGTTCTCCTGGCGGATGGTATCGGTGAGGTTGCGGGTGCGCGCGAATTCCCCGCGCTGCAGGCATACCCGGGCGACCGACAGGCGGACGTCGACCGAGGCGGGTGCGTCGGCAGTATCCAACGCACTGTAAGCCGCACGGCAGTCCCCGCGTTCCAGGGCATAGCGGATATCCTCTGGCGGGGGCTCGGACCCGTTTGGCGGGGTGGTGGCACAACCCGCCAGCATCAGGCCGAACAGCGCGCTGGCGGTCAGCGCGGCGGTCGGGGTCGCAAGCCGGAACCGGCGGGGCGTTATCGGGTTTGGTTCGGGTGTCACGGGGCTGATCCTGCGGTCCATAGATACCGTCCCTGGTCGTCACGGCGGAGATTGTTTTCGAGTAGGCGCTGGATGCTGGCATCGGCGTGGGCGCGCGGGTCCAGCAAAACGCGCGCGTTCATGCCCGGGGCATCCGTACGCAGGTCCAGGCGAATCGTGCCGGTGATTCCCAGTTCGGCATCCGGGGCGGCATCCAGGTCGATCCCCAAGCGCTGGTCCTCTTCGCGCAGGGTCGCGCGTTGCTCGCCCAGGGGCAAGGGGCGGGGGAGGCCCGCGGCCGCTTCCTGCCAGTTGACCCGCCCCGAGGCGTGCTCGACGGTTCCGTCCCGATGGATCCGGAGTTGCAGGCCGCTCGTCTGCAGCCGGCCGTCCAGGACGAGGGGGATGCCCGTGTCCCACTGATGCAAGGCAGCCGCGGGCAGGCTCCCTTCGAGCCCGGAGAGCTGCACGCTGTCGAGCCCAAGCCGCAGGCCTCCACGAAGTTCGCCGCCGCCGGGCGGGGCCCAGTGGAGATCGGCGCCCAGCCCCCCGCGCAGAAGCTCGCCGGGGCGCACATCCCAGTGCAGCCGGCCCATCGGCCCCACCGGTGATTGAACCCCCTCGACGCTACCCTGCCAGAGCGACCCGTGCACCTGTTCCCAGGTGATGGTTGCCGGCAGACCGCCCCAGCGCTCGGCACCCGCCAGCGCGATGGAGGCGGGCGCGCGTACGATCAGCGCAAGCAGCAGGACGAAAACGAAAAACGCCCCCAGCGAGAACCATGCAGGGCGATCCCGGTGGCGTTCATCGGCGCGGTTGTCGGAGGCGATGGTCACGCTACGACTCGCGGGTCAGAAAGAGTTCGGCATTGATGCGCCCCGGTTCGACGACGCGTTCCAGCAAGATGCGTCCGGGCACGACACCGTCTCCTTGTTCCAGTTCGCCGAGCCAGCGCATCAGATCGCTGTAGGGAACCCCTTCGAGGTGCAGGGTGACGCCGGTCTCGCCTGGGCGGGCGCGCGCCAGGTGCTCGCCCAGGCCGAAGGCCCGCGCGGAGGCATCCACGTGGGCGATCAGCGAGCGGCCTTCAAGGTGCGGTCGCTGATTGTCCTGTGTCGGTTCGCGGCTGTGGGCGGCCGCAACCTCGGGGGCGTTGGCCTGCATCCAGGCCAGCTCCGCGCGCGCCTCGGCGAGTCGGTCGCGGGACTGTTCGCGGCTTTCCAGCAGGGGCTCGACGACACCCAGGAACAACACCGCGATCAGCAGGACCAAACCACCTGCCAGCAGGATCCGTTGCTCGCGCGTCCGCAAGTCGTCCCAGTAGGCCTTCATGGTTCCCGCTCGATGGTCATGCGTGTCCGGACACCCTGCTCGCCGGTTTCGGCCGAGACGATCCGCACACGCGCGGACATGGCTTCGCGTAGGGCCTCGCGCAACTTTTCCAGTTCCGCGATTCCGCTGCCCTCCAGCTCGAGTTCAAGGCGATCCGGGTCGCCCCGCAGGCGCTGCAGGGTGAGGTCGCGCGGGGCGAGGCCCTCCATGATGCTGGCAAGGGCTTCGCCGAGCGGGCTGTGTATGGTCGCAGTCGTCGTGTCCGGTCCGGCCTGTCCCAGCAGGCTCTCGAACTGAGCCACGGGGTCGACCATGCGGGCCTGCGGCAGGGTTTCCTCGAACAGGGCCGCGATGTCCCGTTCGGTCGACCGGTATTCCCGCTCGAGCTGCCAGGCCTCCAGCCACACGGACCCAAGCCAGAGTACGGCCACGACTAGCGTGAGTGCCGCCGGTGCGCGCCATGGTGCGGGAAGAGCGCCGAGCGAGGTCGGGCTTTCGGCGGAGGATGCGAAGTCGAAGGCCAGTGCGGCCCGTACGGCGCGCTGGAGATCGGGTGGCGACAGGCTTCCCGATTGCACCCCGGTCAGCAGGAGCTCGAGGACGTCGCCGGACCATTCGGGTGGGGGCTGGAGGGGTGCGCATGGGTCGGGTTCGGCGGCCGGATCCACCACATGAACGGCGGTCTGGGGAGACTGCGTTTCGTTGGCGCTGGTGTCATCGGAGGCCGTGGCGGCGGCGGAGCGTTGTTGCAACCACCAGCTGGCGACTTCCCGGGGCATCGCGAGGGGTTCGGCCTCGGGCGAAAGCACGATGCTGCGTTGCGTTCCCGAGAGCAGGAAGACCTGATCGCCCGGGTCCAGGGTTCGCAGTAGCGCAAGATCCGGGATCATGTGCGACACGCGGATGCCGAGCTCGCGAAGCCAGTCTTCCCAGCGTTCCAGGTCGCGATGAGCGACCACGCCGGCCAGGGTCTCGCTACCGTGGCGAGGGCCGGCAACGATCCGGAGCTGTTCCAAATCCTCGCTGAGACGGTCCTCCAGGGCGAACGGAAGCGCGCGGCGACGCACGCGGCCCGACTTCCCGGGCACGAACACCCGATGGAGAGGGGCGCGTTCCCCGGGGAGCAGCGCAACCACATGGTCGTCCGCGGCGAGCAGGGCGCGCAGCTCGTCCGGTGCCGCCTCGCCCTGATCCGCGAGCGCGCCGTTCCTGCGCAGCCGCAGCCAGCGCAGCCGAAGCGGCGTGTCCGCGCCGAGCATCTCGGGTTCTGGCAGCTGGAAGAGGAACCAGTTCATGCGGCGTCCGGTGAGTGAAAGGCGTCTGCAGGCATCCGGTTTTCTTGTTCAGGGTTCGCAGGGAGCATGTTCGCGAATAATGGTACGCCCGTTGGGGCCATCGAGGATCGCGCAGTGAAAATAATCCCGTCCGGCGATGCGGACAACCAGTTGCAGTCGGAAATAGCGAATGTCGCGGCTCTGTTCGGTCGCCTGACCCAGCGCCGCCGCGGTTACGGGATCCGGGGCGCGCTCCATGTCGATGGCGTTGTCCGTGCCCGGCCGGGCCACGACCCAGGGCGCCAGTGCCTGCCAGAGGTCCGGATCGAACCCGTGTACCTGAAGCAATTCCGACGCGAGGCGCATCGGGCGGTTGCCGCTGAGCCGGGGCGGTTCCAGGCCGCGGTATACCGGGTCGTCCGTTTCCGGGTTCATCCAGTCATGTACGGCGACCGCCAGGCGCTGGGGGTTACCCGACTGACCCTCGGTTGCCGCGAGGGCCTGCTCGATCAGGCCGGCGAAGGCCTCAAGGGGCGGGTCATCGGCGCGCCCGAGACTGTTGATGTTGAAGCGGCAGTGAAGATTCTCCAGGCGGGCGCGCACGCCGACCCCCTCTAACTCCAGTGGCAATGTAGGTGAGGTGCAGCCTTCCCACGGCAGGTCGTCGTAACTTGGCAGCCTTTCCAGCATGTGGAGGGCGACGGTTTCGGCCCCCTGGGTCAGGTGCCGCGCCCGATCCTGGTCCTGGATGGTGGCCGCGCGGAAGACTTGCTGATTGTCACGCATGGTCATGGTGACCGCCGTCACGCTGGCGATCGCGACCACCAGCAGGGCCGTGATCAGCGCGGCACCCGAATGCCGGCCCCTCACTGGACCCCCGGCAGGGCGATGCGGCGCTCGATGGGGCCGAGTCCCGGAACGACGAGGCTGACGATCACCTGCGCCGGCCGCCGTTCGCCGCCATCCAGCGGCGGCCAGCTGTCCTTGATCTCCTGGGTGTTGCTATCGACAAAGTCGAACCGGATTTCCAATTCATCTCCCGCGTCCCGCGTTATTTCGCGGTCCGCCGTGGAGGTCCTGCCGGCGTGTGCGTCCCGATCCAGAAACAGGCGCACCTGCTCGGACTCCGGCAGGGCACCGTCCAGCACCGGCCAGGTGACCCGTTCCAGCCCCCGGTCACTGACTCTCCAGGCCACCCGCGCCAGGCGGCCGTGTTCCCCGCCTCCCGCCCGTACCAGTTCCAATTGTCGCGGGTCCGTGACCGGGCTGTAACGCAGGGCGGGGAGGCGGTCGCCGTAGCCGTCGCGGGGCTGCAGCTCGATGCTGTGGCGCAGGTCGCGTTCCAGCACGGCCAGCGTGACCTGCAGCTCCGCCAGGCGCTGGCTCTGGGCCTGCGTGGCATGGTCCGCCATCAGCACTGCACGCAGTCCGCCGATGGCGAGCACGCCGACGGTGGCGAACACGGCCACGGCCACGAGCAGCTCCAGCAGGGTAAAGCCGCGCGAGGCGCCGAAAGAACATGACCGATGTGCCGGCACGTCAGGGCAATGCATAGCCGGTCGTCTGGACGAGAGGATGGTCGGGGTCGCCATTGAGCGGCCACACCCGGACCTCGATGTGGCGAACCGCCGGCAGCTCCAGCGGGGCGTCGATGACCGTATCGGTGATCTCGATGCGGGCCTCCCATTCGCGGTCCGCGAGTGTGGACTGAATGTGCTCGGTACCGACATCGACTCGCCGCAACCCGGCCTCGTAGTCGGCGAGCAGGTTGCCGGCCACCCATCCGGCCAGCGTACGTTCCTGCAGGTAGGCGGTATTGCGTGCGTGTTCGCTGCCCGCCTTGATGAGGGCCCCGAGGGCGACGCCGAGCACCACCAGGGCAATCAGGACCTCGAGGAGCGTGAATCCGCGCCGTGTGCCGCGTGCCAGCATGGCTAGTTGGGCTGGGCCGGATGGGCCATCAGCAAGTGACGTGGCTCGCCGCGTGCCGGTGGCGGGTGTTCGAAGGCCTGGATGGGTTGACCCCGTTCGACCCGGAGTACGAGACCGCTTTGCCCGTCGGGGTGTTCCAGCACCAATTCAAAGGGTTCGATGTCGCCGCTATTGCTGATGGCGATGCGGTTGTGTTCCGGCCCTTCGCGGAGGCTGCTTCGCCGCCCGTCCACGTAAAGCCGTGGTTGCAGCCCGTGTTGCCGGAAGTCCCGCGGACCCAGCGGCCCCCGCTCGATCGGTGTCCAGGTGACCTGGGCATCGTCGATCCACTGGCGCTCCAGGATGACCAGCCCCTCCGTACCAATGCCGATGGACAGCGCCTGGCCGGTCAACAGGGTGTGTTCCCGGGCGAGTTCGATCTGGCCCGCCAGCTGGCGGGCGGTCTGTTCGAGGCTCCGGCTGCCCAGCTGGCTCATGGACAGCACGCCGATGCTGGCCACCACGCCGATCACGAACATCACGACCAGGAGTTCGATCAGGGTAAAGCCGGTGGGGCGTGCGCGGCGGGTCGCCATTGGCGTCCTCAGAATTCGTCCATGTTCCAGTTGCCGATCTCGCCCTCGATCCCCTCGCCACCACGGCGTCCGTTGGCGCCGTAGCTGAAGACGTCGAAGTCGCCATGTCGCCCGGGGTTCAGGTATTGATACGGATTGCCCCAGGGGTCGCTCGGCAGGCGGTCCATGTAGCCGCCCTCGCGGTACTGGGGGGCTTCCGGCCCGCTGCGCGGTCGCTCCACCAGCGCATCCAGTCCCTGGTCGGTGGTCGGGTACCGGAAATTATCCAGACGGTAGAGATTCAGGGCACTTTCAAGGGTGCGGATATCCTGCTTGACCTTGGTGATCCGGGCATCGTCCGGGCGGTCCATTACGCGAGGGACCACGATGGCCGCGAGGATGCCGAGGATGACCACCACCACCATGATCTCGATCAGGGTGAAGCCCCGGGCACCGCGGAATCCGGTACGCGCAAGGCAGGCAGAGCGGGGTTCTTGCATGTTCAATTCACCAGCTGGTTGAGTTCGAAGATCGGGAGCAGGATGGCGAGGACGATGACCAGGACGATGCCGCCCATGGTCAGGATCAGCAAGGGTTCGAACAGGCCCATGCTGATACTGATACGGGATTCGACCTCCTGTTCCTGGGTCTCGGCGGCCCGTTCCAGCATCTCGGTGAGCCGTCCGCTGGACTCGCCGCTACGGATCAAGTGTACGGTGATCGGCGGGAAGTATCCCGTCTCTTCCAGGGCCTGACCGATGCTGCGGCCCTCGCGGATTCGCAGCGAGGCATCCTCCACCGCGGCGCGCATGGGGCGGTTTCCAATGACCTCGGCCCCGGTTCGGAGCGCATCCAGGAGCGACACGCCGCTGGCGGACAGGATGCTGAGGGTGCGTGCGAACCGCGCCGTGTTGAGCCCCCGGACCAGGCGCCCCACGAGCGGGAGGCGCAGGACCAACCGGTCGAAACGCATGCGCGGCCCGGGGTTGCGCAGCCAGTGGGCCAGCAGCGCCACGAGCACGCCCAGGGCGATTAGCGCGTACAGACCATAGGTTCGCAAGAGATCACTGGTGCTGATCAGCATGCGGGTCAGTGTGGGCAACTGCTGGTCCAGGCCCTCGAAGACCTGGACCACTTCGGGGACCACATAGACGACCAGGCCCACGGTCACGCCAAGGGCCACCAGCGTCAGGATGACCGGATAGATCAGGGCGAGCATGACCTTCTGCCGCAACGCGTGGCGATTCTCGAGGTAGTCGGCCAGACGCTCCAGTACCAGGTGCAAGTGCCCCGAGGCCTCGCCGGCCGAGACGGTGCTGCGGTAGATCTCGGGAAACGCGCGCGGGAACGCGCCCAGCGCCTGGGCTAGCGAGTGCCCCTCCATGACCCGGGTGCGCACGGCACTCAGGATGTTGCGCACCTTCTGCTTTTCGGACTGGCGTGCGACGGTCGCCAGCCATTCCTCCACCGGCAGGCCGGCGCGCGCAAGCGTGGCCATCTGACGTGTCGCGAGCGCGAGGTCGAGGGCGCCGATGCCGCCGGCCCCGCCGCGTCCCGAGTGGGTCCGGGTACCCCGGGTGGCGGCCGAGGATTCGCCGATTTCGAGCAGATCCAGTGGGGTCAGGCCTTCGCTGCGCAACTGGGACCGGACGCTGCGGGCGGTGTCCCCCTCGGTCACGCCCTTGCGCGTTCGGCCGGCTGCGTCCAGCGCCTGGTATTCGAAGGCGGGCATGGCCCTAGCCTGCCTCGGTGACGCGCAGCATTTCCTCGAGGCTGGTCGTGCCGTCGAGAACCCGTCGGCAGGCATCGGCGCGGAGACTCACACTGTTCTCGCGTGCGGCCCGGACCATGGCCTGTTCACTGGCATTGTCATGAATGAGTGCGCGCAGGCGTTCGTTCACCTCCACCAGCTCATAGATGCCGGTCCGGCCCCGATAGCCGAGTTCGTTGCAGCTCGGGCAGCCGCGTGCATGGTAGAGGGTGGGAGGTTCCGTGGAGGCTACGCCCAGCAGTTCGCATTCCCGTGGCGATGCCGGGTAGGGTTCACGGCAGTCCTTGCAAAGGACCCGTACCAGCCGCTGGGCGAGAATCCCGTTCAGGGTCGAGGAGAGCAGGAACGGCTCCACGCCCATGTCGCGCAGGCGCGTGATGGCCCCGATCGCGGAGTTGGTGTGCAGGGTGGAAAACACCAGATGCCCTGTCAGGCTCGCCTGCACCGCGATCTGGACGGTATCGACATCGCGGATCTCGCCGACCATCACGACATCCGGGTCCTGGCGCAGGATGGCACGCAGCCCGCGGGCAAAGGTCATGTCGATACGGCTGTTGATCTGAGTCTGGCCGATCCCGTCGAGGTAGTACTCGATCGGGTCTTCGACCGTGAGGATGTTGCGGCTGCGGTCATTGAGCCGGGTCAGCGCTGCGTACAACGTTGTCGTTTTGCCCGATCCGGTCGGGCCGGTGACCAGCACGATACCGTGCGGCCGCGTGACAATCCGTTCCAGGGTGGCATGGGTATCCGGATCCATGCCCAGGTGGGTGAGGTCAAGGCGACCGGCCTGTTTGTCCAGCAGTCGCATCACCACGCGTTCTCCGTGGCCCGAGGGCAGGGTGGAGACGCGCACGTCCACCGCGCGGCCGGCGACCCTGAGGGAGATGCGTCCATCCTGCGGCAGTCGCTTTTCCGCGATGTCCAGCCGTGCCATCACCTTGATGCGTGAGACGATGAGCGATGCAAGCCCCGCGGGCGGGGTCAGAATCTCGCGCAAGACGCCGTCCACGCGCAGCCGGACGGCCAGGCGACTCTCGAAGGGCTCGATGTGGATGTCCGACGCGTTTTCCCGTACCGCCTCCGTCAGCAGCGCATTGATGAGCCGGATAATCGGGGCATCGTCTTCGGCCTCCAGGAGGTCCTGCGGCTCGGCGAGAGATTCCGCGACGCTGGACAGGTCGAGGTTGCCATCGAGCTCCTCCATCGATTGCATGGCCCGCGAGCTGGAGGATTCGTAGCGCTCGCGCAGACGCTGCTCGAAGGTCTTGTCATCGACGGTTTCCAGGTTCAGCGGCTCGGGGCTGCGTCGGCGCAGTTCCAGGAGCCCCTGCGGATCGGCGTCGTGGCGCAGGAATATCTGGCGCTTGCCCTCTACCAGATCGCCGGGCACGGCGCCGACCCGGCGGGCGAAGGTGTAGCTCACGGTGAACGTACCAGCCACCGGCGTCCCGAGCGCGTTCGGGTCGTCCGGCACGAGTTCCCGGGTCGCCCCTGCGCTCAAGGCCTGGGTACCCTCGGTCATTCAGTCGTGCTTGCCATGGACATCTTCGAAGCTCGGCGGGAGCTGGGTCAGGCGCTCCCATTCCGGCAGGACCGGACTTCTGCGCTGCTGGGTGCGCGCCTGCTCGCGCAGCTGCTCGCCGCGGATAAAGCTGTACTTTTCGCTGGTCAGTTCGGCGCCGCGGGCGCTGTCCCGGACGATGCGCGGGTGCAGGAACACCATCAGGTTCCGTTTCTCGGTCTGGTTGCGGTCCGCCCGGAAGAGTCGTCCAACCCCGGGGATGCTCCCCAGCCCTGGGACGCGCGCCTCGCTGTCCGTCTGGCGCTCTTCGATCAGTCCGCCAAGCACCAGCATGTCACCATCGTCCACCAGAACATGGGTTTTGATGTTTCGGGTATTGGTGATTCGCCCCTCGTCTGCGTTTCCGGTAGTTGGGACTAATTGAGAAACTTCCTGCTCGATCTCCAGCCGGATCGAGTTCCCCTGGTTGATTTGCGGCCTTACCCGAAGCTTTACACCGACGTCTTCACGCTGGATAACGTCCGTGCCAAGTCCAGACGCTTCACGCTCGCGCCCAACCACGAAGGGGACGGTTTGCCCGACAAGAATCTCCGCTTCCTCGTTGTCCAGTGTTACGAGACTGGGGGTGGACAGGATGTTGCTGGAGCTGTCGCGTTGCAGCATGTTGATCAGGGCAGCGATCCGCGTGCTTCCAGTCGACCCCACGCCTCCGGCGGTCAGGCCATCCCCAATGGGGGACACGCCCCCGTCAAGGAACGCTTCCACGCCTGCGGCGAGTTCGAGAATCCCGCCTGACCCGGCGCCGGAAAAGTTGAGGACCCCGGCCCCGCTGTTTCCGATGGCGCCCCACTGCACGCCGAGGTCCTGCACGCGATCCGACGAGACCTCCGCGATGACGGCTTCGACCAGGACTTGCGCTCGGCGGATATCGAGCTGATCCACGATGATGTCGAAGTCGCGGATGAAGTCGGAGGGGCCGTAGGTCACCACCGCGTTGGTGGACTCGTGTGCCTCGATATGGATCCCGTTTCCACCTCGTCCATCGGCGTCGATATCCGGGCTTTTCTCGGCGATGTTGCGCAGCAGTTCGGCAACCTCCTCGGCGCGCGCATACTTCAGGTAGTGCACGCGTGCGTTCCCTTCTTCCATCTCCCGGTCAAGCTGGGCGATGAGCCCGCGCAGGCGCAAGCGAGACTCCTCGCGCCCGGAGAGGATGATGGCGTTGCTGCGGCGATCCGCCAGGACCTGGGGTGTGGCGAGCTCTCCCGTGCCCTCCCGGGCCAGAACCTGCAGCTGCTCGGCGAGTTCCCCGGCGCGGGCGTGACGGAGCTCAATGACTTCGAAATCGTCCGCGAATGGCCGGTCCATGCGTTCGACGAGGGCGCGGATGCGGTGCACGTTGCTGCGCGTATCCGAGATCAGGAGCGTATTGGGCTCGGTGGCCGCCGCGAGATGCCCCCCTTGCGGGATCAGCGGACGAAGGACGGGAACGAGCTGGGCGGCAGAAACGTGTCGCAACGCCATCACGTGGGTGACGATGCTTCCGCCACGCACATCGGCGTCCGGTTCTGTCTCGATATCGAGGACCGTGGGGGCATCCTGCTTCGCCTGCGCGTCGGGCACGATGCGGGTGGACGATTCGCCCGGAATGGCCGCGAATCCGTGGATCTTGAGGATGTCGTGGAACAGATCCATCAGTTCGTCCCGAGGCACGGGGCGGCTGGAAACGACCGTGATGTTGCCGCGCACCCGTGGATCCACGATGAAATTGGTCCCGGTTTCCTCGGATACAAGATCGATCAGGTTGCTGATACTGGTGTCGCGCAGATTGAGCGTCAGCTCGTCCGCTGCGACGGACCCCGCTGCGCAGAACAGGGACAGTGCGAGGGTGAAAAGGCGGAGTCGGAGGCTCATTCGGTTAACTCGATGGTCAGCGGCAGGGTCTGCCCGTCACGTTCTATGGTGATGTTCACCCGGTCGGCGTTGCCGAGTCCAGCGAGGATCTGTTCGGGGTCGTCAATGTCGCGGATCTGCTGGCCCTGGACCGAGGTGATGATGTCGCCTTCCTGAAGACCGGCGCGTTCGAATTCGCGCTGGTTGCGCGTCGGGGTGACTCGAATGCCCAGCAGCGCGCCATCACGTAGTACGGGCTGGGCGCGCAGCGAATTCATGGCGCGCTGCGGGTCGTCGAGCCAGCGGGATCGGCTGATGTTAGCCGTGATCGGCGCGGGGGAACCGGCGGTTTGTGACGAGCGCTGATCGGTATCGGAGCGGCCGCTATCGACTCGCAGTTCGTCGCCCCGCGGGAGCCGTAGGGTCTCCAGTCGACCTTCGCGCTCCAGGATGACCCGGTCCGCGTGTACCTGGTGCAGCGTCGCCAGCTGGTTCCCAATGGTGTCGCCCACATGGTAGAGCTCGACATTGGCCCGCCCTGCGGAAATGATCGCGCTGCCGTTGCCCTGTCCGGTCGCCAGGATGCCGAGTAGCTCCAGACTCAGGCGTGTATCCGGTGCGTCCTCGATGGCCTGTGGGGCCGCTTGCCGGGGGCTGCCGAAGGGGGAGAATTCGGCGCTTCGCGTAAAGCCGGACCGAGGAGGGGCATCGGCTGCGGGAGACGGGCCGGAGCGACTGGCGGTTGCCGGTTCCGCGGAGTCCGTGGTGCCCGACGGGTAGGTGTATCCCGGAACGGCGATCGACCAGACCAGGCCGGCGATCAGCCATGCCGTGGCCGCCAGCAGCCCGGCACTAAGCATCCAGGGAAGGGGGAATGGCACAAGTCGGGGCGAAGGTGGCATCGTCAACGGCGTTCGCGGGTTGTTCGAATGGCTGGCCCCGGCGGTTCTCGCTGGGTCGGGTTGGATCGAGCCTCGCAAGGCGCCCTGGAGAGACGCGGATTAAAGTCTACGCGCGCCGGTGGCCAGGTTCCCCGATCCTGCGTTGCTCAGCATGACGCTTTCGCCCAGCGGGGTCGAGTCCCGGCCCATGCGGCTTCCGTTTCCCGGAGACGCCCCGTGCCCGTGCGCGGAGACCAATGCCCAGGAGCGCGAAGGCCCCGTGTCTCGCGGCTCCCAAGTCGATTGCTCCTGGTGGATCCACGTTTGGATGCCGGCCGTTGCGGTAGCCGCCATCGGATTCGGGAACAGGGGGTGCGCCCGGTCTGGAAGTGGGCGTTCGTCGTGACGACGATGGGATGAGGCCGCGCCAGCCGGTGGAAGGGGGGGCTACCTGCATGGGCGGCTTCATCCATCGCGTCCGACCTCGGTCTGGATGACGGACATCACCCACAAGATCGGCTGCTTCTGCAACGCGCGCCGACACCCCCGCCGAAAATGGATTCGGGGGAATGCCGCAATGACTTTTACAGGCAAGCCGGGATGGCCTTGGCCCCACTGATGGCCTTGGCCCCACTGTGGAACTCGACCTCTTCGAATCTGGGCTCGACATCCTCGAACGTTAAGGTGACATCAAGTGAGTCTCTGTCGTCACCTTCGGGGAGGTGGAAGTAGACTATATACTGTTCCTTAAAGAGCAGGTCGACCAAGTAGTCAAAAGTCTGCGGGAGGCGGGCGTCACCCGCAAGGTCATCCGCCAGGTTGTAGAACAATCCGCCCGTGCGGTCCGCGAGCCTTTGTAGTTCATCTTCCTGAGCTTCCTGAAGGAATTGGCCGAACCCGATGGTGAATACGGGTATATCCGCCCTTTCGGCGGCGGCGATAGCGTCGCCCAAGTTCTTTTCTTCAAGGGTATCTTCGCCGTCGGTCAAGGCGATGACAGCCTTACGGTGCGTGGTGTTGGTTTCGGTTTCGAATCGCTCAATGGCTTCCACGGTTGCGTTGTAGAATGCAGTGTCTCTGCCGATGTTTCCCGGATCTTGGTCGATCTTCTCCTTCAGCGCGTCCTTGTTGGAAGTGAAACCGTCGGGGGTCATTACCTTCACATGCTCGGCGTACTTGATGATGTCCGCTTCATCGTGGGTCTGCATCGCATCCACCAGCCGCTTGGCGCCCCGCTCCATGTTGTCTGCCGCACCCTCGAAGTCGGTGATGCTGCCGCTGTAGTCCATCACGATACTGAGAGCGAGGTCGGTGTCGGTGAGGCTTTCGCCGACCTGGTTGACGGGGCCGAAGTGTAGCCCTCCAAGGTTGAAATTCTCTTCGTGCAAGCCCGAAATCGGGAATCCCTCTTGGTCGGTGACGGATACATAGGCTATAGCGTCAGGACGGGGGCAGGCATTGATCTGGTTGACGGTCACGTCGATCGACGTGACGGGTGCATACTCGCCGGCCAGAGCGCCCAAGACCGTGGGGACGGTGGGATGATTGCTCTGTATCCTCAACAGGGCGTCGAACTTGTCGAACCTCGGTGGGTCAACAAAATCGACCTCAACGGTGCAGCTGTCGCCAGCGGGGAGGTTAAACGTGGTCGCTCCGCATGGGTTGTTGCCGCCCGAATGGTCCAGAAAAAACGCGCCTGGGTTCCTCCCAAACAGACTTATACTCGAGATGTTATAGGACCTCGCTTCCTCGTTGCGGATGACGAATTCCTGAGGGGACGTTCGGTGCAGGTTGCCTTCCGTAATGACCCCGAAATCGTAAAGGTCCGGTGTCACAGTGATCCCGGTGGCAGGCGTGTCGCCACCGCCACCGCCACCGCCACCGCCGCCCCCGCCACCGCATCCAATCAAGCCGAGGGACGCTGCCAGCAGGGCTGGTGCCAGGAGTCGGGACTTTCCGTATTCAAGCGTCATGGCTTTGTTTCTCCATTGATGAGTGGGGTGACCGGGTCGGTGCCCTGCAATGGGATGCGGGTGCCGGGAACGGTCAGGCGGCGCGTCTGGTCGTCCGCCGGGGGCCTGATACCGGGGAAAATCTAGTGGAAGAGCGAGAACTGGGTCCGTGCGGTGTCGAACATAGGCGACCCGTCCGTGCCAGAACCCCTGTCGTCCGGAGGGCTCCCTTCTCCCCAAGAATAAAGATGAATGAACGCCATGGAAGGCAGTCCGTTACCCCCTCGTTATCGCGCCGGGAGGTCCCGTGAAACGGGGATCCACCGAGTTAAAGCGGAGACTTGCGAGAAGGCCCGTGCTGGGCCGAAGGACTTCATGACGAAGCGCAACCGGTACAGCCCCGAAGCCAAGCGGGAAGCGGTGGGGCTTGTGTGGGTCAAGTGGTGCAGAAGTGTGGCGGCCATGTTCGGTTGGTCCTGGGCTCAGGCCGCCCTGCGCCAGCACCCGATCGCCGGCCGTTTCCCGACGCACTGAGCGGGCCGGGACAGGGCGCTCCGAAAGGGGCTTGCGCAGGGGCTCGTTCCCGGTATATTGCTTCGGCAGGCACTTGCCTGCGTGCCGCCACGGCGGCCCGAATGGACGACCCCTGCACGTGAATCTGCCTCTCCCACGGCCCGAGTGGCCATCCCCGACCGAGATCGATCCGGCCTGCCTGCCGGGGCCGTCGGATGGTGCGTTCCCCGGAACCCGCGAGCCGGATGGCTGGCTGGATGCCTTGGCGCGCGATCAGTTATTCGTCTGGCCCGATTTCCTGCCCGTGTCGACGGTCGACGCCCTGCGCGACGAGGTGTATGCGCTACGGGATACGGCGCGGCTGGAGCAGGCGCGGATCGGGCGTGCCGGGGAACGTCATCGCGACCGGTCCACACGCGGCGACTGGATTCACTGGCTGGATGGTGCGAGCCCCGCCCAGCAGGCGTTCATGGCGCGCCTGGACGAGATCCGGCTGCAGGTGAGCCGGTCGCTGATCCCGGGTCTGTTCGAGACGGAATCGCACTTCGCCCTGTATCCGCCCGGCACCCATTACGCCCGGCACGTGGATGCCTTCCAGGCCGGCAACTGCCGCCGCCTGTCGCTGATGTCCTACCTGAACCGCCACTGGCGCGAACGCGATGGCGGCCAGCTCGCGATCTACGACCGCGAAGGGTGCGAGATCCGCCGCATCCAGCCGCGGGCGGGGACACTGGTGATGTTCCTCAGCTAGACGGTGCCCCACGCGGTGTTGCCCACCCGTCGCTGGCGCGCCAGCATCGCCTCCTGGATGCGTATCCGCGACTTGTCGAACCCGCTCGCCAGCCTCGACCGCTTCTGATGGATGTCGACGGCGCTGCCTTGCAGCGTCCGCCGCCGGCGCCCATGATCGGAGAACGGGCTTCCCGAAGCCCCGGATCATATGCGGAGCGGCGGGCCATCATGGGCGACAGCTGGCAATCGCAGGACAAGACGACACCCCTCCGGGACACGTTGCCCGACGTGCCGCTGCAGCCCTCGTCCTATTCGATCTGGACCGAGCGCTATCAGCTTCGCGATGCGCAGGGCGAACCCGTGGACCGTTCGGTGGAGTCGATGTTCGACCGTGTGGCCCGGGCGCTCGCCGCGGTCGAGGTGCCGGACAAGCGCGCACAGGTCGAGCGGGACTTCCGCTGGGCGCTGGCCAACGGTGCGGTCCCGGCCGGGCGCATCCTGGCCAATGCCGCGGCCGAGGCGTTCAAGCCGCACACCACGCTGATCAACTGCACCGTCTCGCGGACGATCCATGACTCGCTGCGGGCCATCCTCGATGCCAATACCGCTGCCGGCCTGACGCTGAAGGCCGGGGCCGGCATCGGCTATGACTTCAGCACGCTGCGCCCGAAAGGTGCGCGGGTGGCGGGTGCGGGCGCGCCGACCAACGGCCCGGTCGCGTTCATGCAGATCTTCGACCAGACCTGCCGGACCATCGGCGCGGCTGGCGGGCGCCGCGGGGCGCAGATGGCGACGCTGGATATCGGCCATCCGGACATCGAGCGCTTCATCCTCGCCAAGCGCCGCAAGGGGCGGCTGACCCAGTTCAATCTCTCGGTGCTGGTGCGCGACGCCTTCCTGGAGGCGGTGGAGCGCGACGCGGAGTGGGCGCTGGCCTTCCCGCTGTTGCCTGTAGAGCGGGACCAGGTGGCCGCATCCGACATCGTCTACCGCGACTGGCCGGTCGTCGAGGACGACTACCGCGTCGATGAACAGGGCCGCGTCGCCTGCCGCATCTACCGCCGCGTCCGTGCCCGCGAGCTGTGGGACACCCTGATGCGCAGCACCTATGACGTCGGGGAACCCGGCGTCATCCTGATCGATCAGGTCAATCGCCAGAACAATGCCTGGTTCGACGAGGTGATCCGGGCAACCAACCCCTGCGGCGAGCAACCGCTGCCGTCGGACGGGGCCTGCCTGCTCGGGTCGGCGAACCTGACGGGCTTCGTCTCTGCGCCGTTCGCCCAAGACGCGACATTCGACTGGGCCCGTTTCGAGCGCGTGGTGCGCGTATTCACGCGCATGCTGGACAACGTCGCGGATATCTCGGGGCTGCCGCTGCCGGAGCAGCGCGCCGAGATGCTGCGCAAGCGCCGCCACGGCATGGGCATCCTCGGACTTGGCTCGGCGCTGGCGATGCTGGGAGAGACCTACGGCTCCGAGGCGGCCGCTGACTTCACCGCAGAGGTCTGTCGCCGCCTGGCGCTGGAGAGCTGGCGGGCCGGACTGGAGCTGGCGCGCGAAAAGGGCCCGGCGCCGATCATGGACGAGGACTTCACGCTGACGCCCGACTTGCTCCGACGTCAGCCGGCACTGGCCGAGGCCGGTTACCAGGTCGGCGACGTGCTGAAGGGCCGCGAACTGCACGCGCGCTTTAGCCCCTACATGCAGCGCATTGCCGGGGAGGACCCGGCACTGGTCGCGGCGCTGGCGGAGGAGGGCGCGCGCTTTACCCATGCCACCTCGATCGCGCCGACCGGCACCATCAGCTTCTCGGTCGCCAACAACGCCAGCAACGGCATCGAGCCAACCTTCCTGCATCGGACCACGCGCAACATCCGCCGGCCCGGGCGGCGCACCCGCGAGGCGGTGGACTGCTACTCCTACGAGCTGCTGGCCTACCGGGCGCTGGTGGATGCCGAGGCGGGGCCAGAGGATCTGCCCGCCAATGCGATCACCGCGGACCGGGTCAGCGTGGACGCCCATATCCGCATGCAGGCGGCCGCGCAACCATGGGTAGACTCGGCCATCTCCAAGACGCTCAATGTCCCGAGCGAGTTCCCGTTCGAAGACTTTCAGCAGGTCTACCTGCAGGCCTGGCGCGCGGGGCTTAAGGGTTGCACCACCTACCGGCCGAACCCGCAGGCGCAGATGGGCGTGCTGATGGACCCGGAGCGCCTGCGCAGCACCTGGTACACCTTTACCCTGGCGGATGGCCAGGAGGTGACCCTGCGCGGCGACGAAGATGTGGAGTACGAGGGCCAGGTGCACACCGCCGCCAATCTCTTCGCGGCGCTGGACGAGGGCTACTACGACGATGTCTGACGTCATCGGGGAGGACACGATGCACCGGATCGACCAGCCCATCATCGCCGTTCGCCGCTCGGATGTTGCGGCAGGAGAGAGTCCACCGCTGGGCGACGATAACCCGCTGGGCAAGCGTATCCCGTCGCGCCCCGAGGGCGAGCTTGAGTCGGTCACCGAAAAGGTCCGCTACTGAACCCAGGAGGGGCCGCAGACGGTCTACCTCGTGGTCAGCTTCGTGGCCGTTTCCGGAACGGTGGGCGGCGAGCGTGTGGCCATCGAGCGCCCGATCGAATTCTTCCTGCCCACCGGGCAGCAGTCCGAGTCCTACCAGTGGATCTCCGCCACCATGCGCAGCCTGTCGCTGGCGGCCCGCGGGGGCTACGCCACCCGCGCCCTGCGCGACCTGCGCAAGGTCACCTGGGATCGCGGCCCGGTCCGCTGCGGCACCAACGAATACGGCAAGCCCCTCTACCATCCCTCCGAGGTCGCGGCCATTGCCCACGCCCTGCAACAAATCCTCCAGCGCCGCGGCTTCCTCGACCCGGACGGCCAGCCGCGCCCGCTGCGCGAGCTTGCTGCCACCTTTCGCGACAAGGACCGAACCTCGGATTCCGCTGCAGCCGTGACCCTGGAGGCACCGGCTCAAACAGCGATTGGAGCAGCCTCCTGCCCCCAGTGCGGCGGCCACCTCGAGATTATCGACGGCTGCCCCACCTGCCGCGACTGCGGCTATTCCAAGTGCTAGTTCCTTCGGCGACAGGAGAGGGCGCGCAGCCTCCCCGTGGTCCGCCCGAACAAACCGAGGCCACCGGCCCCTGACTCGTCGGTGCCGGTGGCCCTCATCGCGTATCCACCAGCATGGATAACCCCTCGGCCGACAGGGCCGCCGTGGAAATCTCAAAGGGGGTCTCGTAGTCTCCCCGGCTCGTCCATTCCGCTCTGGAGACATCGTGGCCAACATCCTGAACCCGTACGCCGACGAGCAGCCCGAGTCGAAGCACATCGTGCTACGTGCCCGCAGTGGCCAGGCGGTCTCCGCCAATTTCACCCTGCAGGATCGGCGCGGGCGCGAAAGCGCGGCGGAATACCTGTTTCATCTCTATTCCACCATCAAGCAGAAGCTGGGCGAACCGGTCCTGGATACCGCTGCACCATCGCCGGACGACCAGGCCGCCATGCAGCGATTGATCCTGTACTCGGCCGGAGCCCACGACACCATGTTCGGCACCTTTAATGCCTCCAGTGCCTCCTCGGAGATGCCGGAGGAGGAGCGCAACGAGTTCGTGGAAATCTTCCTGCTGGCCAGCGCCACGGTCATCGAAGGCCAACGGATCACCGTCGACCTCCAGCGCGGCCTCATCACCGCCGACGCGGCCTGAGCCAACAGCCCGCGCCAAGTGGTACCAGCTCCTCTAAGGAAACACTGATCAATGGCCCCGCAGCAGGCTCCATGTCCCGCCGAAGCGTTTTGGGAAGGACATGGGGGCCACGGCCGCCTGTTTTACTCCCTGTAACCGCCGTTTTGGGCGGGTTACAGGGGCGGTTTCCGGTCCTGCGGACACACTATCCCTGCGGCAGGAGCCCCCATCGTCGCGCGCGGTGTTTTTCTTGAGACCCCGGTAACGCACCTTGCGATACCCGAACAGGTTCTTCACCACATGGAACGGATGCTCCACGATCGAACGCAACTGGGCCTTGTGCCGTTCATCGGTGCGGACCTGATCGCGCTCCGCGCCTTCCGGCAGCGCGCGTACGGTGCCGCGCTTGCGCGCGACATGGGTCTCGGGGCGATGCGCCTTCAGGCGCTTCTCCGCACCGATGTAGCCGGCGTCGCCATGCAGGCTCTCTTCCTCGCCGTGGAGCAGTTCCGGCACCTGCGAGACGTCCGAGACGTTCGCCGCCGTGCCCTTCACCGTGTGGACGAGACCGGTGACGACATCGGCCCCGATATGCGCCTTCATCCCGAAGTACCACTGGTTGCCCTTCTTCGTCTGATGCATCTCCGGATCGCGGGCCTTCTCCCGGTTCCTGGTGGAGGGCGAGGCCGCGATCAGGGTGGCATCCACCACCGTGCCCTCGCGCGGCAGCAGACCCCGCTGCTGGAGGTGGGCGTTGATCCGGTCGAAGATCACCTGGGTCAGGTCGTGCTGCTCCAAAAGACGCCGGAACTGCAGCAGGGTGGTGGCATCCGGCGCGTCTTCGCGGCTCAGGTCGATCCCGACAAAGCGCCGGATCGCCTGGCTGTCATACACCGCATCCTCGACCCCTTCATCCGACAGGTTGAAGCACTGTTGCGCCACGTACATCCGCAGCATGCGCTCCAGTCCGATCGGCGGACGGCCGCGCTTCCCCTTCGGGTAGTGCGGCTCGATCGCCTCCACCAGCGCCGCCCAGGGCGTGATCGCGTCGATCTCCCCCAGAAACCGGTCGCGCCGCGTCTGCTTACGCTTGGCGGAGTACTCGAGATCGGAAAAGCTGCGCTGGGACATCGGCCATCACCTCGGGCAGGAAACCTGGCGCCATTATCCCAAACCCGCCCGCCGGGCGGGAGCGACGGCGGATTAAATCAGCGTCTCCCTAACACTGAGACTTCCTCGACCCGCACGGACGCCTTTGCCCTCCGCATGAACTCAATGAAACCTCCCGCGACCCGGAATGCCAGGCCGATCGAGAAGGCAAAAGCCAAGCTTTGACCTCGGGATCGCGCAGGCCCGGCGGCGCTGGTAACTATCGGACAGCTGCACCTGGCCGTCCTGTGTTAGAAGCGCCTCTTGTTCGAGGCCAGGCGGGACTGCGGCGAGGCGATGCTTGAGGAGTGCGGATACGTGCGGAATCCTCTCGCGACAGTGAACGCAGCCACTCCAAAAAGAGTGAAAGTAGGCGACGGGGCGTCGACTTTGATCGCCTAAAATGCCATTACTCATCCACCTAAACCTACATTTCCCTCCTCGGTCTGGACGTTGCGACCGTGCTCTTCCATAATTGCGGGTTCGGTGCGTGGTTTTCGTCGACGCCGCGTCACCTCTAATTTTTGTGACTCACAGATCAGCCCGTTGGGGAGGATAAATTGACCTTGGCCGCGCTGCATCTTATGGGGGGCCTTGCTCGGATCTTTTGTTGTTAGGCTCCTAAGTAAAGTGTTTGACGGTATCGTCTCAAAAAAGACAATTCAGGAAGGGCGACGCAAAGCAATTCGATAGAATTGAGGGTCCCGTTGGATGAATTAGAGCATCCAGTCAATTGGCATGATCTTTTAGATTGGTTTAACCAGAGATATGATTCTGACAAGCTCGTTAACCGATTCTCCGATGCGCTACAAAAGATTCTTTTCGTGATAGAGGCTCTCGTCCTTCTGGCTCAAGTCACTGTTATAGGGCTTGCTTTGTGGTTGGCTGTTTATGAGGATCCCGCTAACGCCGCGCTGGCTTGGTTGGCGGTCTTGATCGCTGTGGTTCACGTCTTGTTTGTTTGGCTTGTTAACTTCGGGTCAAAAGTTATAACAAACCGTTTTGTTGGCGAGGCTGCCAAAGGTCGAAAGGCTGCTGCCGACTTGGAAGGACTTGTATTCCAGCAGTCAACCAGAAGATAGGGGCCGGGAAGCTACTCCTCGTTGATGTGGTCGATAGTGAGAGCTGACATCACCGGCCGTTGTGTCTGTGAGGTCCAGCAAGACGGAGTCGTCCGACAATCACTACCTTCTGTTCGTTCCGCCGGATCAAGAGACTTGAGTGGTGGAGATCATGCAAAGTGGACGTTGAAGGATTCGCCCACCGAACGAGGGGCCCGGCGCCATCGGTTCACCGTCGAGTACATCGACTACGAGCGCTGAACCGCTACGGGCTATGTCGCCAAGTACGTCAGCAAGAACATCGACGGTTACGGACTCACGGAGGATAGTGTCGGACACATGTCGGACACGGCGGCACAGAGGGTCCAGGCATGGGCGTCGGTCTGGAGAATCCGACAGTTCGCGTTCTACGAAACCCAGCCGGTCGGTATCTGGCGCGAGTTACGCCGCGCCCGTGGGGACGCAGATGATCCGATCCGGGACGCCGCTTTGGCGGCCGACGCAGGCGATTGGGACCGCTTCACGGAAGCGCTTATCCATCATCTGTTACGCCTGTTAAAGGTCTGGAGCGACGCGCCGGGAACTTACGGAGAAGAGAAAGGCGACCAGGTTCTTGGAGTCGAAACAGTAGACGCCTCAGTCGTCGTCAAGACTCGCTTTCACACCTGGGAGTTGCGCCCGGCATCGGGGCGCCCGTAGGGCGCGCCGCCTTGGAGTTCTGTCAATAAGTGTACGTTTCGAGCTCGCGTCTAGCCTCGGCGTTTAATTACCGCTTCGATCGACACGTTCGTGCAACCTTGTGAAATGAATGGACAGCTTCAATAGGAATATATAGAACCCAGCATTGCTGAGCCGGAAAACCCGCGTTTCAATGGCGCTCTGGAATTCCTCCAAGGGTACGCTGTAGACGTGATCCAAAATCACTACGCGCTCGGTCTCGTTTATATTCGACTCCGCAGGAAAGTGCGTGATGCTTGACACTCGATTGCGCCTAACGTCTTCAACGTGGCTCAGGTTTCTTGACCGATCAGGCCGCGCGTTATGTAGAAGCTGCTCGTAATTTGAGAGTTTTATGGCAGGAGCAACGAGTACACGCCGGTTGGGGCGACCTTCATTGGTCGGATCGATGTCGCAGCTGTTCGATAGAACCACCCCGGTAACGTGTTTTTGTTCGCCCGTTGAAGTGTCTCTTATTGGAATATGGGTCCAAGCGTCGCCCTGAAGAACCCCACCTGCTTCTTGATCGGTTGGATTCCAGAAGAAAGCATCTATGTCGGGGGCTTTTCTAAGCTGCCGTATCAGCTCATCGTACGATGAGCTGCTTAGGTATCCGGGCAGATGAACCTCGATTGATTTGGCAAATTCCTCGCGATTCATCAGCTTGTTTCATAGAGGTCCCAGGCGTTATCGAAAAGAATACCTAGTGCTTCGGTGTCAACCCCGTACATCTGGGGGGAAAGTGTGTCTACGGCGTGGGCTACGGCCGCGGCAAATTCCTCGTTTTGATTGAGGCGGAATGAACTTGGCGTCCACGTCATCGAAGAAGAGAGGTCAAGCCCTTCGGCATAAACACCTGTCTTTGCCTTTTCGCCAAAAAAAGGGGACGCCGGGTGGATGTCAGGGAAGGTTGACGTCAGCGCAATTGCCAGCGTGGAAGTGGCGCCCAAAACCCCGCCGACAAGGAGAGAGCGGCTTTCTACGGGAAGATGGCTTTCACTACCTTGGTTGACTATGGGGTCCATTCGGTTACACCTCATTTGGGGCCAAGTTCTTCGATCGTATCGTCAGTTAAAAGACTAAAAAAGACTTCTTTTTCCGTCGCGTGGAGGCTCTCAATTATGTTGTCTGCATGAGCCCAGAAATCTTCCGTATCGATATTCTGTATGCAGTCAACATCGATAAGCACACCCCGAAGGTCTTCTTTTGTCTTGCTTGATTGCACGCGAGTCTTTGTGAAAATGCTCATCAAGGTCGTGATGCCGTTAGCGTTGTGCTCGCAGTGAATCCGTTGTGTGTTGGGTGTGGTATTTAGGTTGGCAACCTTCAGTGCGACATTGAGTTTAGAGAGGTCGTCGAATTCATCTTTTGTCTCAATTATGTTTCTGTATTTCAGTGAGCATCTTTCTGCTGAGCGAAGCTGGTTTGTCTTTTCGAAGGATTGCAGCGTGTCCGTGATCGCTCGCTTAAACTCTTTCCAACCTGGGTAAGGGCGTTGCACTGTGATTGCGAGGAGCTTCGGCCCAATCGCGATCTGATATGTGTCACCGACCAAGCGCCGTAGGGGCTGGTACTGGAGGTTCGGATCGCTTGATACCAGGTGTTTCGGCAATTCGGAGGCTGGCAGTGATTCGAGCTTTGTCGCGTAGTCCTTCAGGTCAGGCAGCATCATGCCCGGCAGTAGGTCGGCCGAGCTCTCGTTATCTGCAACGAAGCGGACCTCGAAGGTGGCTTCGAAGATGGGTATGTGCGTCAGTTGAGCGGGAAGATTCACAGGGGCCGGAACCTTGAATGTCGTGGGAAGAGGAACGCGCGGCTCTGGAGCTCAATTCGGGTAATCGCGTTGCTCTAGGGTAGTAAAATTAGCTGGGGAGGGGAAGCTGGCTGTGCCTACAGGGCGCCTACAATGAGATGGCGTTTATCTCGTGTGTATCATAAGTCTCTGAAAAATTGGTGGGCCCGGTCGGACTCGAACCGACGACCAAGGGATTATGAGTCCCCTGCTCTAACCAACTGAGCTACAGGCCCGTATTCGGGGGGCGTACAAACGACTGCGGCGCCATTCTACCCGCAAGGGGAAGATGGCGCCGCATCGCTAGGTCGGGTTCCGGCCGCCGGGCCGGGACGCCGGTTACTCGGCGTCGGTGTAGGTGCGCAGCAGTTCGGCGCGGGTCGGGTGGCGCAGCTTGCGCAGGGCCTTGGCCTCGATCTGGCGGATGCGCTCGCGGGTGACGTCGAACTGCTTGCCGACCTCCTCGAGGGTGTGGTCGGTGTTCATGTCGATGCCAAAGCGCATACGCAGGACCTTGGCCTCGCGCGGGGTCAGCGTCGACAGGATCTCGCGGGTGGCCTCGGTGAGGCTCTCCTGTGCGGCGGAGTCGGACGGCGAGGCGACCTTCTCGTCCTCGATGAAGTCGCCCAGATGCGAGTCTTCGTCGTCGCCGATCGGGGTCTCCATGGAGATCGGCTCCTTGGAGATCTTGAGCACCTTGCGGATCTTGTCCTCGGGCATCTCCATGCGCTCGGCCAGCTCTTCCGGGGTGGCCTCGCGGCCCATCTCCTGCAGCATCTGGCGGGAGACGCGGTTGAGCTTGTTGATCGTCTCGATCATATGCACCGGGATGCGAATGGTGCGCGCCTGGTCCGCGATGGAGCGGGTGATCGCCTGGCGAATCCACCAGGTGGCGTAGGTCGAGAACTTGTAGCCGCGACGGTATTCGAACTTGTCCACGGCCTTCATCAGGCCGATGTTGCCTTCCTGGATGAGGTCGAGGAACTGCAGGCCGCGGTTGGTGTACTTCTTGGCGATGGAGATCACCAGGCGCAGGTTGGCCTCGACCATCTCTTTCTTCGCGCGGCGGGCCTTGGCCTCGCCGATGGACATGCGGCGGTTGATCTCCTTGATCTCGGCGATGTTCAGGCTGGCCTCGCGCTCGATCTCGGCCAGCTTCTTCTGCAGGCGCACGATCTCTTCTTCGTGCTGGGCCAGGGCGTTGGTGTACTTGCCCTT
The DNA here is from genome assembly GCF_000381225.1 of Thioalkalivibrio sp. ALMg3. NCBI lineage: Bacteria > Pseudomonadati > Pseudomonadota > Gammaproteobacteria > Chromatiales > Ectothiorhodospiraceae > Thioalkalivibrio > Thioalkalivibrio sp. ALMg3. The sequence goes on from NZ_KB906224.1 coordinate 56,435, forward strand.
GGCCTTGCAGGCTTCCTTGATCCAGTCGAGATTGGTCTCGTTCTTGGGGAAGCTGTCGATGAAGGCCTTGCGCGGCATCTGGGCCTGCTCGACGGCGAGCGCCATGATGCGGCGCTCGTGGCGGCGGACGTGGTCGATGCTGCCGTGCAGCTGGGTGGTCAGCTGGTCGACCATGCGCGGGATCAGCTTGAACTCCATGAAGTACTTGGCGGTGGCCTCGCGCGCTACAGCGTAGGCCTCGCGGTTGCCCTTCTCGAAGGCCTTGTGCGCCTTGGCGTGCAGCTTGCGCAGCTTTTCGAAGCGCTCGCGCGCCTCTTCCGGATCCGGGCCGGTGTCCACCGGCTCGGCGGCTTCTTCGTCTTCCTCGGCGTCTTCCACCTCGTCGACGATGGCATCCAGTTCGGCGCTGGCCTGCTGCTCGGCGGCGGCCGCCGCAGCCGCCTTCTGCTCGTCCTGGGCCTTCTGGGCCTGCTCCGGTGTCACCAGGCCACGGGCCACGGCCTCACCGTTGGCGTGATCATTCGGGTCGATGAAGGAAACCACCAGGTCGGTCAGGCGGCCATTGTTCTCGACGATCCGGTCGTATTCGCGGATCAGCCGTTCGATCGCGCCCGGATGGTGGGCGAGCGCGAACAGGACCTGCATCAGGCCCTCTTCGATGCGCTTGGCGATGCGGATCTCGCCTTCGCGGGTCAACAGCTCGACCGTGCCCATCTCGCGCATGTACATGCGCACGGGGTCGGTGGTGCGGCCGAAGTCGCTGTCGGCGGAGGCGAGCGCCGCCACGGCGTCCTCGGCGTCGTCGTCGGCAGAGACCGAACCGTCGGACAGCAGAAGGCTGTCGGCGTCCGGGGCCTGCTCATGCACCGCGATGCCCATGTCGTTGATCATCGCAATGATGTCCTCGACCTGGTCGGAGTCGATGATCGAGTCGGGCAGGTGATCGTTTACCTCGGTATACGTGAGGTATCCCTGCTCCTTGCCCTTGGCAATCAGTTCCTTGAGCTGGGATTGCTGCTCTTCACGATTCATTGCGGTCGTACTCCGAGGTGCTTGTTTGAGCCGTGGCAAGACGGCTCAAGGAAAGTGGGACGCAGAAAAATCAATCCTACATTGTAGCAGAAGATTCTTATATTGCCGGTGGCATGATGGATTCTCGGGTCAAGGCTGGGTCGCGACCCGGCTCTGGGGCGACCTCCTTGACCGCTATGTTGAGGGCGAATCCGGGCGCTTCAAGCCCCGGCGGCGCTATTTGGGCAGGTCGAACCGCTGCAACTGCTGGGTAAGACGGGCGAGCTCGGCGCGTTGTTCCGTTCCGAGTTCGGAACCGGGGCGAGTCAGTTCACGAATTCGCAATCGATAGTGCTGACGCAGGAGCTGGCGGGCGCAGTCCAGCGCCGTCTGGCGGGTGACCGCTGGCTCGCCGTCGTTGAGCTCCTGGTGGGCCAGGGCCATGAGTCGCTGAAAGTGGCGCTGGTCGCGAAAGCGCTCCAGCAGGCCGGCCGTGTGGCGTCCAGGGCTCTCGTCCAGGGCCGCGAGGACATTGCGCAGGGTCTCGGCGGCCGCTCCGGGCAGCTCGACGACCTGGCGGAACTCGGGCTGTGACCAGTCCAGTTCCGGGTGTTGCAGGACGCGGGCGAGCAGGGCACCCCACAAGGCCGGGGCGCTCTCGCCGCGCGCGGGCGCACGGCCGCCGGGGGTGGCGGGGAGCTCGTGACCCGGGCCCGGTTCAGGGTTGCGGGCAGGCTGGGGTGGCTGTTCCGACAGGACCTGTTCCAGTCGCTCCTGGCTGAGCCCCGTCTCCTGTCCGATGCGTTCGACCAGCTGGTCACGAAACAGCGGATCGCGGGCGGTGGCGACCAGCTTCATCGCCGCGTGGGCGAAGCGGGTGCGGCCTTCGGCGGTGTCGGTGGGGTGCTCCTCGCGCTGCAGGCGCATCAGGGTCTCGGACAAGGGCAGGGCGCCGGCGAGGCGCTCCTCCCAGCCGGCCAGGCCGTCGCGCAGGACCAGGCTGTCCGGGTCGTCGCCCTCCGGCAGGAACAGCACGCGCACCTCGCGCAGGCCCTGGATCGCGGGCAGCGCCTCGCCCAGGGAGCGCCAGGCGGCGCGGCGGCCGGCGGCATCGCCATCGAAGCACAATGTGATGCGCGAGACCTGACGGAACAGGCTGTCCAGGTGGGCACGGGTGAGCGCGGTACCCATGCAGGCCACCGCGCGGTGGAACCCGGCGCGGGCCAGGCCGACCACGTCCATGTAGCCCTCGACCACCACGATGTCGTCCAGCCGGGTGCCGGCCTTGCGCGCCTCGAACAGGCCATAGATCACCTGGCCCTTGTGGAAGACCTCGCTCTCCGGGCTGTTCAGGTATTTCGGCTCGCCGTCCTCGATCAGGCGCCCGCCGAAGCCGGTGATGCGCCCGCGCCGGTCGCGGATTGGGAACATGATGCGGGAGCGGAAGCGCTCGCGGATGCCGCCGTCGTCGCGGCGCGCGGCCAGGCCGGCATCGACCAGTTGCTGCGGAGTGAAACGTGGCTTGAGCGCCTCGATCAGCCCCGCGGGCGGGGCCCAGCCGATCTGGTAGTTGCGTGCGGTGGCGCCGTCGATGCCACGGTTTTTCAGGTACTCGACTGCCCTGGGGGTCTGGCGCAGTTGCTGTACGTACCATTCGGCGGCCGCGTCCAGCGCGTCATACAGCGGGGCATGGGCCTCGCGGCGGTCGTCATCCCCGGCCTCGCGCGGAACCTCGAGCCCGGCCTGTTCGGCCAGCTGCTCGATCGCCTCGGGAAAGCTCAGGTTCTCGTACTCCATCAGGAAGCTGATGGCCGTGCCGTGCGCCCCGCAGCCGAAGCAGTGATAGAACTGCTTTTGCGGGGAGACGTAGAACGATGGCGTCTTCTCGCCGTGGAACGGGCAGCAGGCCGCGAATTCGCGCCCGGCCTTCTTCAGGCTGACGCGGCGCTGAATGATCTCGACGATGTCACTGCGTTCGAGCAGATCGTCGATGAACGCCTGGGGGATGAGGCCTGCCATGGGGTCGCTGCGTGTTCCTCGGGGTCGTGCCGGTGGTTGGGTTCGCATGATAGCCCAGCGTCGGGCCGCAACGCGTCATTGCGGCACGCCTTGGCCGACGGGGCAAGACCCGGCGGTTTCCAAGGCGGACGCCGGGGTTGCCCGTGGAGATCGCCACGTCGCTTCGCTCCTCGCGATGACGGTGTTTCGCTCTCGCGTCATTGCGAGGAGCCGGAGGCGACGAAGCAATCGTTATCTATGGCCCCCGATTCCGGTGCGGGACGCGGGACTGGATATTACGCGCTGCTCCTTTGCCACGGTCCCTGTTGGGTCCTGTAATGACGGACTTTTACGCGCGCAAACAAAACGGGCCCCGTGAGGGGCCCGAATCGTAGTGCTGCCGGATGGCGGGTCAGGCGGCCTGGCGCAGGTTGGCCAGCAGGCCCCGGAGTTCTGAGGCCTTGGGCTTCACCAGCCAGAACGAGCCCTGGTAGTCGTCGAAGCGTTCCAGGATTTCGCGGCCCCAGGCGCTGTCGGTCTCGTGCACGAATTCCGTGACGAGTTCCTCCAGGTAGTTCCGGTGCGCCTCCATCTCCTCGGTGTCGAGGCGGTGCAGGTCGATTAGCTCGTTGTTGATGCGGTCCGGGAAGTCGTTCTCCCGGTCCAGCACGAACGCGAAGCCGCCGGTCATGCCCGCGCCGAAGTTGATGCCGGTATTGCCCAGCACCACCATCACGCCGCCGGTCATGTACTCGCAGCCGTGGTCGCCGATGCCTTCCACCACGGCGATCGCGCCGGAGTTGCGCACGCCGAAGCGCTCACCACACTGGCCGGCCGCGAACAGCTTGCCGCCGGTCGCCCCATACAGGCAGGTGTTGCCCATGATGGTGGTGTCCTGGCTGGCGAAGCTGGAGCCCTCCGGCGGCCGGATCACCAGCTTGCCGCCGGTCATGCCCTTGCCGACGTAGTCATTGGCATCGCCTTCCAGGTACAGGTGCAGACCGCCGGCATTCCACACGCCGAAGCTCTGCCCGGCCGTGCCCTTCATGCGCACGGTGATCGCGGCGTCCGCCATGCCCTGATTGCCGTGGCGCTTGGCAATCTCTCCGGACAGTCGCGCGCCGATCGAGCGGTCGGTGTTGGCCACGTCGAAGTGGTATTCGCCACCCGCCTTGCTCTCGATGGCCCGGAGCATCTCCGCGACCATCTTCTCGGCGAGCTCGCCCTTGTCGAACGGTTCGTTCTTCGGCGCCTTGCAGAAACGCGGCTTGTCGGCCAGGTCGCCGCTGGCCAGCAGGCCGTTCAGGTCCAGGTGCTGCTGCTTGGGCGTCTCGCCAGGCAGGATCTCCAGCAGGTCGGTGCGGCCGATCAGGTCGGTCAAGCTGCGCACGCCCAGCTTCGCCATCCATTCGCGGGTCTCGCGGGCGACGAACTGGAAGTAGTGCATGACCATCTCGGGCAGCCCGATGAAGTGGTTCATGCGCAGCACCTTGTCCTGCGTGGCCACACCCGTTGCGCAGTTGTTCAGGTGGCAGATGCGCAGGTACTTGCAGCCCAGCGCGACCATCGGGCCGGTGCCGAAGCCGAAGCTCTCGGCGCCCAGGATGGCCGCCTTGATCACGTCCAGGCCGGTCTTCAGGCCACCGTCGGTCTGCAGGCGCACCTTGTCGCGCAGGTCGTTGCCGCGCAGGGTCGCGTGGGTCTCGGACAGGCCCAGCTCCCACGGGGTGCCGGCGTACTTCACCGAGGTCAGCGGGCTGGCGCCAGTGCCGCCGTCGTAACCGGAGATGGTGATCAAGTCGGCGTAGGCCTTGGCCACGCCGGCGGCGATGGTACCGACCCCGGCCTCGGAGACCAGCTTCACCGAGACCAGCGCATCCGGGTTGACCTGCTTGAGGTCGAAGATCAGCTGCGCCAGGTCCTCGATGGAGTAGATGTCGTGGTGCGGCGGCGGCGAGATCAGGGCCACGCCGGCATTCGAGAAGCGCAGCTCCGCGATCATCTTGTTGACCTTGTGCCCCGGCAGCTGGCCACCCTCGCCGGGCTTGGCGCCCTGGGCGACCTTGATCTGCAGGACTTCGGCGTTGACCAGATAGTGCGGGGTCACGCCGAAGCGGCCGGAGGCCACCTGCTTGATCTTGGACATGCGCTCGGTACCGTAGCGCGAGACGGCCTCGCCGCCTTCGCCGGAGTTGGAGCGTCCACCGAGGCGGTTCATCGCGGTGGCCAGGGCCTCGTGGGCCTCCGGCGACAGCGCGCCCAGGCTCATGCCGGCGGAGTCGAAGCGGGGCAGGATGTCGGCCTCGGGCTCGACCGCGTCAAGCTCGATCGGCTCGATGTCGTCGCGCACCTTGAGCAGGTCGCGCAGCACGGTCACCGGGCGTTCGTTCACCAGGTCCGCGTATTCCTTGTAGATCCCGTAGTCGCCGGACTGCACCGCGCGGTGCAGGGTCTGGATCACGTCGGGGTTGTAGGCGTGGTACTCGCCGCCGTGGACGTATTTCAGCAGACCGCCCTGGCCGGCGCTCTTGCGCGGGTTCCAGGCCCGCTTCGACAGCGTCTCCAGATCCGCCTGAATGTCGGCGAAGCGGGTGCCCTGGATGCGGCTGGTGGTGCCCTTGAAGCAGGTCTCCACAATCTCGTCGGACAGGCCGACGATCTCGAACAGCTGCGCGCCGCGGTAGCTGGCAATGGTGGAGATGCCCATCTTGGACAGGATCTTGAACAGGCCCTTGTTGATGCCGCGGCGGTAGTTCTGCGCCAGGGTCAGCGGGTCCGCGTTCGGGATCTCGCCGGACTGGCACATGCCGTGCAGCGCGGAGTAGGCCAGGTACGGATAGATCGCGGTGGCGCCGTAGCCCAGCAGCACCGCAAAGTGGTGCGGGTCGCGCACGGTGGCGGTTTCGGCGACGATGTTGGCGTCGGTGCGCAGCTTGGCGCCGATCAGGGCATGGTGAACCGCGCCCACGGCCAGCGCGGCCGGGATCGGGCGGCGTTCCGGGTCGATGCCGCGATCCGACAGGACCAGCACCACGGCACCGTCGCGCACGGCCTCGACCGCGTGCTCGGTCAGGGCCTTCACGGCGTCCTCCAGCGAGCCGGAATGGACGTCGTAGTTGAGGTCCATGCGCTCGACGCGGAAGGCGTCCTCGGTCTGGTTGCACAGCTCGCGGAACTTGGCCTCGGACAGCACTGGGGAGTCGGACACCAGGCGGTGGGCGTGGTCCGGGGTCTCCTCGAACAGGTTCTGTTCGCGGCCGAAGCAGGTCTCCAGTGACATCACGATGCTTTCGCGCAGCGGGTCGATCGCCGGGTTGGTCACCTGGGCGAACTGCTGGCGGAAGTAGTCGAACAGCGAACGGGTGTGGCTGGAGAGCACTGCGAACGGGGTGTCGTCGCCCATGGAGCCCACGGCCTCCTGCCCGGCCTCGGCCAGTACGCGCAGGATCTGGTCGCGTTCCTCGAAGGTCACGTCGAACAGTTTCTCGTAGGTCTCCAGGCGCTCGGGCGGCATCGGCTCGCCGGAGAACAGCTGGTTGTCGTCCAGCTGGCTCTTCAGGTGCTTCACGTGCGCGCGCAGCCACTGGCGGTAGGGCTGGCGGGTGCGGTTGATGCGGTCGACGTCCTCGGGCTGCAGCAGCTCGCCGGACTCGGTGTCCACGGCGAGCATCTGGCCGGGCTTCAGGCGCCCCTTGGCGACTACGTCCCCGGGGGCGTAGTCATACACGCCGATCTCGGAGGCCAGGGTGATGTGGCGATCCTTGGTGATCACGTAGCGCGCCGGGCGCAGGCCGTTGCGGTCCAGGGTGCAGGCGGCGTAGCGGCCGTCGGTCAGCACGATGCCGGCCGGGCCGTCCCAGGGTTCCATGTGCATGGAGTTGTATTCGTAGAACGCACGCAGGTCGGAGTCCATGTGCGCGACGTTCTGCCACGCCGGCGGGACCAGCAGGCGCATCGCGCGGAACAGGTCCATGCCGCCGGCCAGCAGCACCTCCAGCATGTTGTCCAGGCTCTGCGAGTCGGAGCCCTCCAGGTTCACCAGCGGTTCCAGCTCGGCCAGCTCCGGCAACTTCTCGGTGGCGAACTTGTGCTGGCGCGCGACCGCCCAGTTGCGGTTGCCCTGCACCGTGTTGATCTCGCCGTTGTGGGCGAGGAAGCGGAACGGCTGCGCCAGGCCCCACTGCGGGAAGGTGTTGGTGGAGAAGCGCTGGTGGAACACGCAGATTGCCGTCTCCAGTTCCGGGCGCTTCAGGTCCGGGTAGAACACCGGCAGGTTGGCCGGCATCACCAGACCCTTGTAGGAGAGCACGTGCGCCGACAGGCTGGGCACGTAGAACACGGGGTCGTCGCCCATCGCGATCTCGGCGCGGCGGCGCACCACGAACAGCGCGCGTTCGAAGTCGGCCGCGTCCATCTCCGCCGGGGCATTGATGAACACCTGCAGGATGTGCGGCTGGCTCTTCATCGCCTCGGCGCCGCAGGCCTCTTCCGGATTGACCGGCACCTCGCGCCAGCCGGCAAGCCGGAGCGGGCCGCGCTCGATGGCGCTCTCCACGGCGGCGCGGGTTTCGGCGATCTTTGCCGGGTTGATGAACACGATGCCGGCGGCGAAGCGCTCGGCCAGTTCGATGTTCGACTCGGAGGCGAGGGTGCGCAGAAAGGCCTCGGGGGTCTTCATCAGGAGCCCGCAGCCGTCACCGGTCTTGCCGTCGGCGGCGATCGCGCCGCGGTGGGTCATGCGTTCCAGGGCCTTGATCGCGGTGTCGACCACCCAGTGGCTGGCTACGCCGTCCATGTGCGCAATGAGGCCGAAGCCGCAGTTGTCGCGCTCGAATTCGGGGCGGTAGAGGGTGCCGTTCAGTTGGTTCTGTCGCATCGGTCAACTCCGGTCGCAGCGCGCGGGGCCATACGCGGGCGCGGTACGTTGGTCAGGGCCGTCCCTGGAAAAAGAACACGGAAAAAGGCGCAGGAATATAGCCGAACCGTCATTCTCCCGGCAAACCGGGGCCGGTCAAGAAGACACGACATCGACGCAGGTTAAGTCGTGGTGGGGCGGTTCACCACGAAGCCCGCGAAGGCCTGAAGGAGGGCAACCTCAAAAGCGTTATAAACCACACAGGGCACGGAGTTCACGGAGCAATTCGGGGTCAGGGGCAAAACGCATCGAGCTACCTGCGCTTTCGCCTACCAGCCATCCAAAGATTTCCTGATTCGCCACGAGGGTCAGCCAGGTCCAAGGACCGTGCGGGCCCGGGTGTGTACAGCACCCGGCGGCCGAAGGTGGCCCTGGAGCGCAGCGGCACGCGCCCCGGGCTCCATGCGCCTCCTGCTTCGTCATCCCGGAAACCGGGTAGCGGTTATCCAGGATCTCGGCGGCTGGGGTTGCCCCGACGGGGGGATCCCGGCTCTTCGCTTCGCTCCGGCCGGGATGGCAGTGCAGGGGAGGGTGACATTCCAAAAAGGCCCGGATGATCCCCGTGACTGGCTGACTCTCGTTGCTAATCAGGAAAGATTTTGCCTTTCTCTGTGTGCTCTGTGCCGAACCGCTTTTTTTCTTCTTCGTGCGCTTCGTGGTGACCAAGCAGCGCGGGGATCAGTCGCGGGTGACGTTCTGGACCGAGCCGATGGAGCGGATCCAGGGTTCGTCGCGGCGCACGGCGGCGGGGAGGTCCTCCGCGGCCCGCTGGGCGGCGGCCCGGTCGGGGAAGACCCCGGCCAGGATGACCACGAATTCGCGGTTGTTGACGCGCGTTGGGATATAGCGGATCCCGCCCAGGTCGTGCTGATCGGCATAGGCCCGTGCGGCCCCCATGTTCGGCGCGGCCAGCAGCTGGATGGTCGTGGCGCCTCCGTCCTGGTCGTTCAGCCAGGCGCGGTCGTTGCGCAGGCGCTCGGCGTCGGCATCCTCAGCGGCCGGCTCTTCGGTGGCGGGTTCCGGCTCGGGCGTGGGCTCGGGCGTGGGTTCGGGTGCCGGTTCAGGCTCCGGCTCCGGAGTGGTTTCTGGCTCGGCCTGCGGTTCGGATGCGGGCGCCGTCTCCGCGGGTTCCGCCGCCGTCTCGGGTTCGGGCTCGTCCGCGGCCGGGTCCTGGGGGGCGGTCTCCCGCTCGGTCGGTTCGGCTTCGGCCGGAGGGGGCAGGTCCAGGGGGTCGGCCACGACGACCTCGTCGTCGGTGGTGGCTGCCGGCCCCTCGGGCGCGGGTTCCGGCTCGGCCTCGGTGATGCGCGGCTCGGGCAGGGGTAGTTCGATGATCTCGCTATCGGTCGGCGCGGATTCCGTCTCCAGCAGTTGCCAGGCGACCGGGGCGGCGATGCCCAGGGCCACGGTGATGGCTACCGCCGGGACGAACCAGCGCTGGTTCCAGAAGGCGACGTTCTCCGCCGCCGGCGGCTCCGGGATGCGGTGATCGGCGTCGATGCCGCCCGGCTCGCCCGGCGGCGCCTCGGGAGCTGTCTCGCGCGGCGGGTCGGGTCGCGGAGTGGACGCGGCAAGAGCCTCGGCCGCCGGGGTGAAGCGGTCGTCGTCCGGGTCGCGGCTGGCGCGGATGGTTGTCTCCGGAGGTGTTTCGCTCGCCGGCTCGGCCTCGCGGGTGGAGGGGGTGAGCGCGGGCTCCCCGTCTTGCGGTTCGATGTCGGTGTCTGTCTCGGCCGCCTCGCCCGCGGCCACCCCCGGGGCAGTGCTGCCGGCGGCTGCGGCTGTGGCTGTGGCACCGGTCCGGCGCTCGCTGCGGCACTGGCGTTCGAGGAAGCTGTTGGCTTCGCGGTTGAGGTTGCCGGGCAGGCCCTGACTGGTGGTCTGCAGGTGATGGATGGCGTCTGCATCCAGCAGGCGATCGGGGTCGGCCAGGCCGGCGGCCTGCAGGCGGTGGCGCAGGTAGGCCGCGGTCTGCTCCAGGTTGAACGCGCGCAGGCTGACGCGAGTGACCTGATCCTCGTCGGAGGGGTCGGGCAGGTAAAGGCGGCGGCGCAGTAGCCCACTGGAACCGACCAGGATGATGCGCGGGGCGCGGCCCTGCCTGGCAAGGATCTCGCTGCGCATGCGCATCAGGTTGTTGACGATGTCGGTGCCGACCAGGTGCGCGTCATCCATCGCGATAACCGGGTCGACGCCTTCGGCGACGCGGTCGCCGAGGAGTTCGGTCAGTGGGCGGTCGGGATCGTCCGCGTTCTGCGAGCGCAGGTAATTGCGGATGGTGTTGTCCACCGACTCGAACTGGGTGTTGATGCGCGCACGGAAGGCGATCAGCTCGAACGGGTCGGGCAGCATCGCCAGCAGTCGCATCAGCTGGAGGCTGCGGCCGGAACCGTTCTCGCCGGTCATCAGCACGACTGCGCCGGGGCCGTTCAGGGCAGCCCGCGCGGACTCGAGCAGGCCATCCAGCAGCGGGTCGCTGTAGATGAAGGTCTCGTCGGGCGCGTCGTCAAACGGCGGCGCGTGCAGGCCGAGGTGTTCCAGGCATTGTTCGGAAAGCGCCATCGAATTCCTTTTCAGGTCAGCGTGCCCAGGTCGAACAGGCGGTGGTGTTCACGGATGGCGTGGCGGTCGGTCATGCCGGCGATGTAGTCGGCGATGGCGCGTTGCGGCCCGTGCGCGTCGTGGGTGGCCATCTCGTCGGCATGCCGCTGGTAGTGCTCGGGCATCAGGCGTGGCTCCGACTCGAACGCGGCAAACAGATCGTGGATCAGCTGGCGGGCCTTGTGCATTACCCCGTGGACCTGGTGGTGATGGTAGAGGTTTTCGCGCAGGAAGCCCTTGAGCTCGCGCGCCTGTTCCGCCATCTGCGGGCTGAAGCGGATCAGTGCCTCGCCGGCGCGGCGCACGTCGTCGGGGGTTTGCGGGCGCTGGTGGTCGATCGCGGCCTGGCTGGTCTCGATCAGGTCGCCGACCAGGGCGTCGATCATGCGCCGGACGGTCTCGTGCTGGATGCGACGGGGGTCCAGGTTCGGGTACCGGGCCTGGACCGTCTCGCGGCAGTCGCGGAACAGGGTGACCTCGGCGAGGCGGTCCATGGTGAGCAGCCCGGAGCGCAGGCCGTCATCGACGTCGTGATTGTTGTAGGCGATTTCGTCGGCGACGTTCGCGAGCTGAGCCTCGAGGCTCGGCTGTTCCTTCTGCAGGAAACGCACCCCGATCTCGCCCAGCTGGCGCGCCTTCTCGGGTGCGCAGTGCTTGAGGATGCCCTCGCGGGTCTCGTAGGTGAGGTTGAGGCCGTCGAAATCGGCGTAGTGGCGCTCCAGCAGGTCGACGATGCGCAGCGACTGCAGATTGTGCTCGAAGCCGCCGTGTTCGCGCATGCAGGCATTCAGTGCGTGCTGTCCGGCATGCCCGAACGGGGTGTGGCCGAGATCGTGCGCCAGCGCGACGGCCTCGGTCAGGTCTTCGTTCAGTTGCAGGGCGCGCGCGATGGAGCGCCCGATCTGCGCGACCTCCAGCGAATGGGTCAGGCGGTTGCGGAACAGGTCGCCCTCGTGGCTGATGAAGACCTGGGTCTTGTACTCCAGCCGGCGAAAGGCGCTGGAATGCACGATGCGGTCGCGGTCGCGCTGGAAATCGCTGCGGTGACGCGGCGCGGCCTCGGCCTGGGCGCGGCCGCGCGAACGTGCGGGGTCGCAGGCGTAGGGCGCCAGGCCCGGTGTGGCGGCGCTGGGGGTGGCAATGGTTTCAGGCGACACGGGCATGCTCGTGCAGGGTGTCGTCCAGGGCGTCCTGATCGAACGCGTCGGTGAGGACGGCTTCGCCAATGCCGCGCAGCAGTACCAGGCGCAGGCGGCCGCTGGCCACCTTCTTGTCGATCGCCATCAGTTCGCGGAAGCGGTCCGGGGTCACCGCCCCCGGCGGTTCCAGGGCCAGGCCGGCGCGCTGGATCAGGGCCTCGGCGCGTTCACGACCAGCAGTATCCAGCCAGCCCATGCGTTCGGACATGCGTGCGGCCATGGCCATGCCGGTGCCCACGGCCTCGCCATGCAGCCAGGCGCCGTAGCCCATGCCGGCCTCGATCGCGTGGCCGAAGGTGTGGCCCAGGTTCAGCAGGGCGCGGATACCGCCCTCGCGCTCGTCGGCGGCGACGATCTCGGCCTTGCAGGCGCAGGAGCGACGGATCGCGTAGGCCAGCGGTTCGGGTTCCAGTGTGCGCAGGGCGTCGATGTGTTCCTCCAGCCAGGCGAAGAACTCGGCGTCGCGGATCAGGCCGTACTTGATCACCTCGGCCAGGCCCGCCTGGAGTTCGCGCTGGGGCAGGGTCTTCAGCGTGTCGGTGTCGATGACGACGGCGCGGGGTTGATGAAAGGCGCCGATCATGTTCTTGCCCAGCGGGTGATTGACACCGGTCTTGCCGCCAACCGAGGAGTCGACCTGGGCGAGCAGGGTGGTTGGGACCTGAACGAAGTCGATACCGCGCTGGTAGATCGCGGCGGCAAACCCGGCGATATCCCCGACCACCCCGCCGCCCAGGGCGACGATGCGGCTGCCGCGATCCAGGCGCGCCTCCAGCAGCCGGGACAGGATGGTCTCTACCGTCGCGAGGGTCTTGTGCTGTTCGCCGTCGGGCAGTTCGATCCATAGCGGGTCGCTGCTGATGTCGCAGGCGGCGAGGTTCCGGCGCAGGGCGTCGCCATACAGCGGCCCGACCGTGGTGTTGGTCACCACGGCGACGCGCCGGCCGTGCAGCGCCGGCCGGAGCCGCTCCGGTTCGCCCAGCATGCCCGGCCCGATGTGGATCGGGTAGCCCCGTTCGCCCAGTTCTACGTTGAGACTTTCCATGCCCGTCATCATAGCGTGCGGGCCGACGGCGGCGTAAGCCGGGCATTCCGCATGGTGCGGATCGCTTCACGGACTTTTGCAATTGGCGCCGGTTGGATTACCATAGGGAGTTCTGCATGGTCGCCCGGAGTGTTTGGCGGCCGGTTTTGTTATTTTTGATCGAGATGATCCTGCATCCGTTTCGGAGATTGTATGCCGCACGTACGAATTCGTGAGAACGAGCCCTTCGAGGTCGCCCTGCGCCGTTTCAAGCGCACCTGCGAGAAAGCCGGCGTGGTCGCGGAAGTCCGCCGCCGTGAGTACTACGAGAAGCCGACCACCGAGCGCAAGCGCAAGGCCGCTGCCGCGGTGAAGCGTCAGCTGAAGAAGAATTCCCGCGACATGACTCGTCGGGTGCGTTTGTACTGAACCCCGTCCGGGTGGCTGCCCGGACCCGAGGACCCAAAGATGTCGCTCAAGGCCCGGTTGCAGGATGACGTCAAGCAGGCCATGCGGGCCCGGGCCAAGGACCGCCTGGCTGCATTGCGCATGATTCAGGCCGAGGTATCGCAGTTCGAGGTGGACGAGCGGCGCGAGGCCGACGACGACACCGTGCTGGCGATCCTCAATCGCATGCTCAAGCAGCGGCGTGATTCCATCGATCAGTATCAGAAGGGCGGTCGCGAGGACCTCGCCGAGCGCGAGGCCGCCGAGGTCGTCATTATCGAGGAATACATGCCCGAGCCGCTGGACGCCGCCGCGCTGGACCAGTTGGTGAGCGAGGCGATTGCCGAGACCGGAGCCAGTGCCCCGGGTGACATGGGCCGCGTCATGGGGGTGCTGAAACCCCGGGTCTTCGGGCGTGCGGACATGGGCCAGGTGAGCCAGAAGGTCCGCGCCGCCCTGCAGGGCTGACTACGGGCCGGATCCCGGCCGAACTCCCCGGGCCCATCGCGGCCCCTATCCCGATTTCGTCGGAGCGAGTGTTCCATGGCTTCCAATCCGATGCAGTTCCTGGACCTCCCGCGCCAGGACCCCCAGAAGACCCCCGCCGAGATCCGGATCCACGAATTCGGCGAGATCATTGGTCAGTTCGATCCCGCCACGGCCGGTCAGCAGGCCGGCCGTTGCCTGGCCTGTGGCAATCCCTATTGCGAATGGAAGTGCCCGGTCCACAACTTCATCCCCAATTGGTTGAAGCTGGTGGAGGAAGGCAATCTGTTCGCGGCCGCCGAGCTTTCGCACAAGACCAACTCGTTGCCCGAAGTCTGTGGCCGCGTATGCCCGCAGGATCGTCTGTGCGAGGGGGCCTGCACCCTGAATGACGGCTTCGGCGCGGTCACCATCGGCTCGGTCGAGAAGTACATCACCGACGAGGCCCTGAAGGCCGGCTGGCGCCCGGATCTGTCGGATGTCACCCCGACCGGCAAGCGTGTCGCAGTGATCGGCGCCGGGCCCGCGGGATTGGGCTGCGCGGACATCCTGGCGCGCAATGGCGTGCAGGCGGTGGTGCATGACCGCTATCCGGAGATTGGCGGCCTGCTGACCTTTGGCATCCCGCCGTTCAAGCTGGAAAAGCACGTGATCCGCACTCGCCGCGAGATCCTCGAGGGCATGGGCGTCGAATTCCGTCTGAATATCGAGATCGGCCGCGACATCGCGATGGATGCGCTGCTGGAGGAATACGACGCCGTGTTCCTCGGCATGGGCACCTACACCGCGATGCAGGGCGGCTTCCCCGGCGAGGACCTGCCGGGCGTTTATCCCGCCCTGCCGTTCCTGATCTCCAATATCCGCCAGGTGATGAACTGGCCGCAGGAAGAAGGCCACGAGTTCATCGACATGGCCGACCAGCGCGTGGTCGTGCTGGGTGGCGGCGACACCGCGATGGACTGCAACCGCACCTCGATCCGCCAGGGCGCGGCGTCGGTGACCTGCGCCTATCGCCGCGACGAAGAGAACATGCCCGGTTCGCGCAAGGAAGTGGTGCATGCGCGCGAAGAGGGCGTGCAGTTCGAGTTCAACGTGCAGCCGGTAGAGATCGTCGGCGACGGCAAGGTCGAGGGCGTGAAGGTCGTGCGTACCCAGATGGGCGCCCCGGACGAACGTGGCCGCCGCCGTCCCGAGCCGGTCCCCGGCTCCGAACACGTAATCCCGGCCGACCGGGTGCTGATCGCCTTTGGCTTCCGTCCGTCTCCCTCCGACTGGTTTGCCGACTACAAGATCGGCATCGACGAGGGCGGCCGCGTGCAGACCGCGGGCGAGCATGCCTTCCAGACCGGCAACCCGAAGGTCTTTGCGGGCGGCGACATGGTGCGCGGCTCCGATCTGGTGGTCACCGCCGTCTTCGAGGGCCGCGAGGCCGCCGAAGGCATCCTTGAATACCTCGGCGTTTGAGCCTTTCGATGTCCCAGAACCTGAAGAACGACCTCCTGCTGCGAGCCCAGCTGCGCGAACCGGTGGAGCGTCCGCCGATCTGGATCATGCGCCAGGCCGGGCGCTACCTGCCGGAGTATCGCGAGACCCGCGCCCAGGCCGGCAGCTTCATGAGCCTGTGCCAGAACCCGGAGCTGGCCTGCGAAGTCACCATGCAGCCACTGCGCCGGTTTCCTCTCGATGCGGCGATCCTGTTCTCCGACATCCTCACCATCCCCGACGCGATGGGGCTGGGTCTGTATTTCGAGACGGGCGAGGGCCCACGTTTCCGCGAGCCGGTGCGTACGCTGGAGGCGATCGAGAACCTGCCGGTGCCGGATCCGGAGCAGGAGCTACGCTACGTGATGGACGCGGTGCGCCTGATCCGCCGCGAGCTGGACGGCCAGGTCCCCCTGATCGGTTTTGCCGGCAGCCCCTGGACCCTGGCGACCTACATGGTCGAGGGCCAGGGCTCGCGCGACTTCGCCGAGACCAAGCGTCTGATGTACGGCGAGCCGCAGGCGATGCACGCCCTGCTGCAAAAGGTCGCCACCGCGGTGACCGATTATCTGAACGCGCAGATCCGCGCCGGCGCCCAGTCGGTGATGATCTTCGACACCTGGGGCGGTTCGCTTACTCCGCGGGCCTATCGCGAGTTCTCGCTGGCCTACATGCAGCGCATCGTCGACGGGCTGATCCGTGAAAACGATGGCCGCCGCGTCCCGGTGACGCTGTTCACCAAGGGTGGCGGCGCCTGGCTGGAAATGATGGCGGATACCGGGGCGGATGCCCTGGGGCTGGACTGGACCATCGAGATCGCCGAGGCCAGCCGGCGGGTCGGCGATCGCGTTGCGCTGCAGGGCAACCTCGATCCGTCGGTGCTCTACGCACCCGAGGCGGTAGTGCGCGAAGAGACCCAGCGGGTGCTGGATGGTTTCGACCGCGACACGGGTCATGTCTTCAATCTTGGCCACGGCATTCATCCGGGGATCGATCCGGAGCGGGTGGCCGCGATGGTGGATACCGTAACCAACTACCGACGTTAGTCCGCCCGGCGCGAGCGTACGGCCCGGTTATTATTCCGCCGTGGCCGCCGCCTCTTCGGCGCCGGCCTCCGCCAGCATCCTCTCTACGTCCGCGCGGGTTGCGCGTTGCATCGGGCGTCCGTCCACTGGCGACGGTGGCGCCTGGCGCAGGCCGTCCAGCGCGAATACCGTGAGCTCAACATCGGTGTCGTCCGGTCCGCGGAAGGCGAGGAAGGGGATGCGCTGTTCGCGCCCCTTCCGGCTGCGGTAACGGCGCTCGCCGGTCTCGCAGTGAATCCCCCGATCCCCCATCTCCAGGATGACCTCTTCCACTGTCTCGGCGAAGGCATGCAGGTTGATCAGCGGTTGTGATTCCACTAGCCCTTGAAGGAGCGGGCCGACCAGCCGCGGTTCCAGGTGCTCCAGGCGTTCCATCACGACCAGCGCCGCTTCCAGGCGGCCGCGGTAGGCGGCGCGGCTGGCGGGGCTGGCAAACAGCCGGCTGCGTTCGATGGCGGCGTCCTGGATCTCCAGGTTGCCGGGCATGTCGTGGCGGGCGTCCACGCCCAGGTGTTCCGCGGCTTTCCGCTTGGCCAGGCCGAAGTCCCGGATGCCGTCGTCGAGCATGATGCGAGCGGCTTCCTGGGCCAGCTCCTGGCGCGCGCGCGAGGGGCTGGCCATTTAAAAGACCAGTTCGGGTTGCTGGTTCCCGCTGCTTCCGTTCTCGCCGTTCCCCGGAATGACGTGTCCGCGTTCCGGGATCTGGTGGGGTAGCAGCCACTGGTTGCGCGCGCCCGGGGCGTCGTCGCTGGGGGCGCGCTGGCCGTTCGGCAGGATGGCGACCCGCACCAGGTCGTTGGGGCGCTCCACCGGCCGTTCTGGCTGGTCGGCCAGCACGCTGCCCATGAAGCGGGTCCAGATTGGCAGGGCCGCGCGACCGCCACTTTCGCGTCGGCCCAGCTCGCGGTTGTCGTCGAAGCCGATCCAGGCGGTTGCGACCAGCGCCGCGTTGAACCCGGCGAACCAGGCATCGCGGTAGTCATTGGTGGTCCCGGTCTTGCCGGCCAGGTCGGACCGGCCCAGTTCCATGGCCCGCCGTCCGGTTCCGGATGTGATGACGCTGCGCAGCATGTCGCTCATCTGCCAGGCGACACCGGGATCCAGGACCGGTACCGGATCGGTGTACTGCAACGGGCCACTGCTGGCGACCAGCGGCAGATCCTGGCCCTTCGGGTTTGTGCAGGGCGCCGGGCAGGCTCGTTCGGTCGGTGCCTCGTACAGGGTCTCGCCGTCCGCCGTCTCGATGCGGGCGATGATCCAGGGGCTGTTCAGGCGGCCGCCGCTGGCGAACACGCCATAGGCATTGTTCAGCTGCAGCGGGGTGAGGGAGCCGGTACCCAGGACCATGGACAGGTTGTTCGGCTGCCTTTCGAGGTCCAGACCGAAGCGCGTCAGTTCCTGGTGCACGTTTCCGGTGCCCAGGCGGTCGAGCAGGCGAATGGAGGCCAGGTTGCGGGAATTCGCAAGTGCCTCGCGCAGGGTGGTCTCGCCGTGGAAGCGCCGCGAGTAGTTCTGCGGGCGCCATTCGGCCCCCAGGGCGGGGTCATTGAAGACCATCGGCGCGTCGATCACGGTCCCTTCGGGCCGGTGGCCCTCGCGCAGGGCCAGGGCATAGACCAGCGGCTTGAACGCGGATCCGGGCTGGCGTTGCGCCTGGGTCGTGCGGTCGTAGCGGTTCTCAAAGAAGTCGAACCCACCGGCCAGTGCCAGGATGGCGCCGTCCTGAGGGGCCTGGGCGATCACGGCGCCGGTGACTTCCGGCTTTTGCGCCAGGCGCCAGCGGCCGTCGGTATAGGGACGTATACGGATCACGTCGCCGCGTTCGAGCGCCGGTGATCCGGCCCATTCGCGGTCTTCCGGCAGGACTTCCAGTTCGCCAATGCGGCCGCCGTCGACGCGCAGTACCCCGGCGTCGCCCTGCCCCAGGACGGCGGCCGGGAACAGCAGCCTTCCGTGCACGCCAATGGCCATCAGCGCGCGCTCGCGTGCCTCGGCGTCCTCCAGGGTATTGCCGGGAAGCCGCATTTCGGGACCGCGAAAACCGTGACGCTCGTCATATTCCAGCAATCCTTCGCGCAGCGCCTGGTTGGCCGCTTCCTGCTGGCGGGAGTCGATCGTCGTGTGCACCTGCAGGCCGCGACGGTAGGCGTCGTCACCCCACAGGTTCACGACCATCTGGCGCGCCATTTCGGCGACCCAGTGGGCATCAATCTCGGTGGCTGTGGTGTGGCGTTCCGACAGCACCGGGCGCTCGATGGCGGAGGTATAGGCATCCTCGTCGATCACGCCGGTCTCCAGCATCCGCCGCAGTACGTAGTTGCGGCGGATCTCGGCCCGTTGCGGGTTGCTTACCGGGTTGGTGGTCGATGGCGCCTTGGGCAGGGCGGCGAGCGTGGCAATCTCGTCCAGTTCCAGCGCATCCAGCGAGCGGCCGAAATATACCCGCGAGGCCGCCTCGATCCCGTAGGCGCGCTGTCCCAGATAGATCTTGTTCAAATATAGCTCGAGGATTTCATCCTTCTCGAGTTCCTGTTCCAGGCGGATGGCCAGGAAGATCTCGCGCAACTTGCGTTCGTAGGTCCGCTCGCGCGTCAGGAAGATATTGCGCGCGAGCTGCATGGTGATGGTGCTGCCGCCCTGGCTGCGCTCGCCGCCGGTGGAGATCACATTCAGTCCGGCGCGGGCAAGGCCCATGACATCCACACCCGGATGGTCATAGAAGCGCTCGTCTTCCGCCGCAATAAAGGCATCGCGGACTTGCTGCGGGATTGCGTCGATCGGGACGGGAATGCGCCGTTCTTCCGCGAACTCACCCATAAGGCGGCCATCCGCACTGCGGACCTGCAGTGGAGTCTGCAGGCGCACATCGCGTACGGCGTCGGCCTCCGGGAGGCTCGGCGCGTAGTAAACATAGAGAGCGGCCGCCGCGATGGACAGGCCGATTCCGGCTGCCAGCATCAGGGCCAGCAGCGCCGTAATAATCTTAAGGAGCGGATTCATGACAGCAAAAAAAGTGAGGCCAAGATGAGAAGTCGCTTTCAAAGCGACTTGCAACCCTGAAGTCGCGGTGTATATTGTGAACCAGCTAGCATACGTGATTGTAACGCTACCAGTTACTTTCGTCGGGGTATACAGGGGGATGTGTGCTGAGTCTCGGAAAATCCAAACAAGGGGTCCTGGGCGTGGATATCAGCTCGGCAGCCGTCAAGGTGCTGGAGCTGACGCGACAGGGTAAGGGCTATCGGGTCGAGGCCTTCGCGGTCGAACCGCTGCCCGATGGGGTGATGGTCGACAAGGTCTGTCAGGACACCGAGGCCGTGGGTAATGCCCTCGCCCGGGCGGTCAAGCGCTCCGGCACCCGCCTCAAGCACTGCGCGATGGCTGTGCCGTCCTCCGCCGTGATCACCAAGACCATCCAGATGTCGGCCGCGCTGGGCGATGCGGAACTCGAGGGCCAGGTCTTCGTGGAGGCGGATCAGTACATCCCCTACACGCTTGAAGAGGTCAACCTGGATTTCCAGGTCCTCGGCAAGAACGAGAAGAACCCCGAGATGGTCGATGTCCTGGTCGTCGCTTCGCGCCGCGAGAACGTGGACTCGCGCGTGGCCATTGCCGAGGCGGCCAAGTTGACCCCCGAGCTGATCGACGTCGAGGCATACGCGATCGAGCATACCGCCGAGCGCCTGATGGAGCAGGTCCCCGACCGCGAGAGCAAGCCGATCGTGGCGGTCGTGGATGTCGGCTCTTCGGTGACTGCCGTGTATGTCGTCAGTCAGGACGAGGGCGTGGTTTACACCCGCGAGCAGAATTTCGGCGGCCGCATGCTCACCGAGGAAATCATGCGGCGCTACAGCATGAACTATCAGGAGGCCGGTTCCGCCAAGATGAGTGGCGACCTGCCGACCGACTACGCAAGCTCCATCCTCGAGCCCTTCAAGCAGACCATGGTCGACCAGATCCAGCGGCTGCTGCAGTACTTCTACGTGACCCGCCCGCAGGACACCATCGATCACATCCTCCTGGGTGGCGGCTGTGCGGCCATCCCGGGCGTGGACGAACTGCTCGAGGAGGCCGCCGGCACGCCGGTATCGATCGCGAACCCGTTCCGCGGGATGGCGTTGGCCAAAAGGGTCAACCAGGAACGTTTTGCCAATGATGCCCCGGCGCTGATGACGGCCTGTGGCCTGGCCGTGCGGGGGTATGCGTCATGATTTATATCAACCTCCTTCCCTGGCGCGAGAAGGCACGCGAACAGCGGCGCAAGCAGTTCTTCGCCGCGGTTGGTGGCGCCGCGGTGGTCGGCGTCCTTCTTGCCTTCGTTGGCTACAGTTTTATCGGCGCGTTGATCGACCACCAGCAGTCGCGCAACCAGATGCTGGAAAGCGAGATCCGCGAACTGGATCGTCAGATCGCCCGGATCCGCGATCTCGACGAACAGCGCGAGGCCCTTATTGCCCGAATGGAAGTCATCCAGACCCTGCAGGCGCAGCGGCCCGAGGCCGTGCATCTCTTCGATCAGCTGGTCGAGACCCTGCCCGATGGTACCTACCTCAACGAGGTCCGCCAGGAAGGCGAGAATGTGCGCCTGGTCGGGCGCTCCGAGTCCAACACCCGGATCTCCGCGTTGATGCGCCGGATCGATGGGTCGCCCTGGCTGGGTAGCTCCAACCTGCAGATTATCGAGACCCGCGAGGAGGGTCGCCTCCAGGTGCGTGACTTCCGACTGGATGCCACACAGACCCGGCCGGATGCCGCAGAGGGGGATTCCTGATGGATCTCAATGAACTCAAGCAGGTCGATTTCAACAACATCGGGGAAGCCTCCTGGGGCGTGAAGGGCCTGATCCTGGTCGTGATTGTCCTGGCCATCCTCGGCCTGTCCTATTACCTCTTCATCGGCGATCAGCGGACAGAGCTCGAGCGCGCGGAGAGCCGCGAACTGCAGCTGCGCGGCGAGTTCGAGGACAAGCAGCAGCGGGCTGCCAACCTCCAGGCCTACGAGGACCAGCTGGAGGAGATGGAGCGCATGTTCGCCTCGCTGCTCGAGCTGCTGCCCAGTAGTGCCGAGATCCCCAGCCTGCTGGTCGATGTCTCGCAGACAGGGTTGCAGGCGGGTCTCGAGATCGAGCTGTTCGAGCCGCGTGGCGAGAACCGGCGCGACTTCTACGCCGAGGTTCCGATCCGTCTGCGCGTCCGGGGCGATTACGAGGATCTCGCGGAGTTCGTCAGCGGTGTCTCGGCCCTGCCGCGCGTGGTCACCATGCACAACATGCATATCCGTCCGGGCGATTCCGACAACGACCTGCTGATGGATGCGGTCGCCCGCACCTATCGCTACCTGGAGGAGAACTGATGAGGCATTCTTCCATGCGAGCGGTATGGCCCGGACTGGCCATGGTCCTGACGGGCGGGATCCTGCTGTCGGGCTGTACTCAGGACAACCGTGACCTCGAGCAGTACATCGCCGAGGTCAAGGAGCGCCCGGGGAGCGGGATCGAGCCGATCCCCACCCTGGAGCCACACGAGCCCTATCTCTATCCGGGGCATGCCCGGTCGCCTTTCGACTCGTCGGTAATCGCCCAGCCGGAGCTCGCCGCGGCCGAGGGGCAGCCCGGAGACGCCGAGATTGATCCTGACCGCCCGCGCGAGTTCCTCGAGGGCTTTCCGCTGGATTCGCTGCGGATGGTCGGGTCGCTGGAGCAGCATGGCGTGCGCTACGCCCTGGTCCGGACCCCGGATCGAGGGGTTCAGCGCGTCACTGCGGGCAACTATATGGGCCAGAACCACGGGGAGATCATCGAGATCACGCCGACCCAGATCCGGCTGGTCGAGATCGTGCCGGATGCTTTCGGCGGTCACGTGGAACGTGAAAACTCGGTGGCGCTGACCGACTAGCGGTTGGGGGGGAGAAGAAGATGATGACGAGCATTCGCCGCAAGGTCGGCACAACCAACAGGGGATTCAACATGGGTTCTTCCATGCGCGCTTTCGCAGGCACGGTCGTTGCGGGCCTGCTGTTCATGGTGTCCCAGGGGGTGGCTGCCACCGAACTGGAAGAGATCCGGGCCGGCAGTCTGAGCGGTGACCGGGTGCAGGTGAACCTGCGTTTCTCGGAGACGCCGCCCTCCGATATTCGCGCCTTTGCGATTGATTCACCGCCGCGCATCGCGTTGGATCTGCCCAATGTCGGCAATGCATTGCCGCGGCGCGAGACGGACCTGAATGTGGGCCCGGTGCTGCGGGCGAGCACGGTCGAGGCGGGCAACCGCACCCGCGTGGTGTTCAACCTGACCCAGGCCTCCGAATACCAGACCCGAGTGGAAGGCAACAACCTGATCCTCACCCTGGGGCGCGGTGTCTCCGAAGCGGATGCCCGCGCCGAGCAGGTCGTTGAGCGTGCGGGTGACCCGGCCCAACCGGTCACGCGCAGTGCGCGTCCCATGGAGATCACTGGCATCGACTTCCGTCGCGGCAGTGAGGGCGAGGGTCGTGTCGAAGTGGATCTGTCCCGCTCTGGGGCCGAGATCAATGTTCGCGAGCAGGCCGGGCGCATCGAGATGACCTTCCCCCGTGCCATGGTTGATGAATCATTGGAGCGGCGCCTGGACGTGGTCGATTTCGCCACCCCGGTGCATACCATCGACACCGTTGCCGAACGCAATCGGGTGCGCATGGAGATCGAAGCGCGCGGCGAGTACGAGATCATTTCCTACCAGAGTGATCGCCAGTTCGTCCTCGAGGTCGCCCCGATTTCCGAGGCCGAACGCCAGGCGCGCGCTCGCGAGGAAGAGGAGTTCGCTGGAGAACGCCTGTCCCTGAATTTCCAGGACATCGAAGTGCGTTCGGTACTGCAGCTACTGGCAGACTTCACCGACCTGAACATCGTGGTCAGCGACACCGTGGGCGGCAACATCACCCTGCGTCTGAACAACGTGCCGTGGGATCAGGCGCTTGACGTCATCCTTCAGGCGCGAGGACTGGACAAACGAATGGACGGGAACGTCCTCTACGTCGCTCCCAGCGAGGAAATCGCAGCTCGTGAGCGCATGGAGATGGAGACTCAGCGCGATCGGCAGGAGCTGGAGCCGCTGCGCACCGAATTCGTTCAGATCAACTTTGCTCAGGCCGAGCAGATCGCCTCCCTGATTCGGAGTGACGAAGGCGGGCAGTTTCTGTCGGAGCGTGGCAGCATCACCATCGACACCCGCACCAATACATTGCTGGTGCAGGACACCCAGAGCCGGATCGAGGACGTCCGTCGCCTGGTCTCCACGCTGGATGTCCCGGTGCAGCAGGTCCTGATCGAGACCCGCATCGTGATCGCGGACGATAGCTTCCAACGCGATCTGGGGGCTCGCTTCGGCATTAGCGCCGGGCGCGATCGCGGGCGGACTTCGCTGGGCCTGTCGGGCACCGCTGACGCTTCCAGCGAAATTACGCAGAACCTTTCGGGCGGTACACCCGGCGTTCCGAGTCTGGGTGACCGACTGAACTCGTCGTTGCCGGCGCAGGCCGATGCTACCCCGGGGTCTGTGGGGCTGAGCATCCTTCGCCCCAATGTCCTGTTGGACCTCGAGCTGTCAGCCCTACAAGTCGAGGGGCGTGGCGAGATTATCTCCAGCCCCCGAGTGATTACGGCTAATGGCCAAACGGCCACGATCAAACAGGGTGAAGAGATCCCGTTCCAGGAGGCAACGGCCTCCGGCGCGACCTCAACCCAGTTCATCGAGGCTGTGCTGTCGACCGAGGTGACCCCGCAGATCACGCCCAACGGGAACGTCATTCTCGACATCAAGGTGACGAAGGACGAGCCGAGCCAGCGCGTGGTGCTCGGCGTTCCGGGGATCAACAAGCGCGAGGTGGAGACCCAGGTCTTCGTGGGCAACGGTGAGACCGTCGTTCTCGGTGGGGTTTACGAGATCGATAGCCGTACGCAACTGGAGAAAGTGCCTTTCTTTGGGGACATTCCGTTCCTTGGCAACCTTTTCAAGAACCGTTCGACGGAAAATACCAAGGCCGAGTTGCTGATCTTTGTCACGCCACGGGTCATCGACTAACTGCCACCTAGGTCATATGTACCTTGGGTTGTCCGAAACCCGAGACACAAGGGAGACACAAAATGGGGAAGTTTGGATTTGGGATCGCGACCATGGGGGGGAGTGCTATCACGGCGATCCTGCTGGCCGCTTGTGGCGGCGGCAGCGGCAATGATGCCTTCACCGGCGAGGGAGATGATTCCGCGGATTCCGATCCCGGCACATCTGTAGGGGCCATCTACATCACCGGTGATAACGAGCTGGCGACTGGCACTGATGGTGAGCTCGAGCTCCGGGTGGTTGTGGTGGATGGGAACAATCGCGTCATGAGTGGGGTGGAAGTGATTCCTGACGTCGATGACCGTGGCATCGTTGTCGGCGGCGATCAACAGACGGATGATGGCGGAAGGGCTGTTCTGACCCTGACGTCCGAAGGCAGTTTCTCCAACCGGTCGATTGATTTCCGGGTCTCGGCAGGGGATACCACTTCATCAGTCTTTCCGATCGATGTTGCCGGGACGCGATGGGTCCGCCAATCCCAGTCATTGTCTGGTATTGGGGGAGAAGTGGAGTTGGCGCTGGAGGATGGTTCGGACGATCGCGTTTCGGGAAGCCACGTGTCCTATGACTACGTTGATGGACTGGTGTCGCTCACTCGAGAGCCAGTCCAGACGGATGCTCGGGGCGAATTGTCTGTGGAGTTTGAGGCCACGGGTGGGGCGGCGGGTGACTACCGTTTCGACGTAACAGGTTCCGGGGCGACCTATTCTCAGTTCTGGTCCGTTGCCGACCAGACACTGCAGGTGGTCAGTCCCGCGGGCGAGACCTTCTGGCCGGTTGGTGAATCGCATCCGGTGCAGGTCAAGTTGACCGGCCCGGATGGTGATCCAATTCCTAACCAGGAGATTCACTTCGAAGCTACCCGCGGAAGCCTTTCGGCCCCGAGTGCTAGCACTGAATATGATGGTGTTGCCGAGGTGTCGCTGACGTCCGATAACATTGGACCTACCCGAATTCAGGCTCGATATGAGACGGCCGAAGGGCCAGTTGTTGCAGATGCGGCCGCACTTTTTGTGACCCGGGACGTAAAGACCGTCTCGATTCAGGCGCAGCCTTCAACCATTTCGACGGAGGAAACTAGTCGCATTATCGCGAGTGTGAGAGATGATGACGAGCAGCCCGTTCAGGGGGTTGAGGTTGGTTTCAGCGTCTTCGACCAGTCGGGCGGCGATTTGCTCGATTCCAGCGCGTTGACGGATCAGTTCGGGCGGGCTGAAGTTACATACCGGGCGGGAAGCATTGCGTCTTCGGATGCGGGGGTTCAGATCACTGCCACTGCGACCCGTCCAGATGGTTCGACGACGGAAGACGACGTCAACCTTACCGTCACGGCTGAGGCACTCTATATTTCGCTTGGTACGGGCAACACCCTGCGTAATGTCAACGATACGACTTACGGTCTTCCGTACACGGCGGTTGTCACCGATTCCTCGGGCAGTCCCGTCGCCAATCGCGAGTTGAGTCTATCCCTGTGGTCCACCGACTATCGTCGTGGTCGTTGGGAGCTAATAGGTGACGGTTGGAAGCAAAACGTAACCAATTCGGACCCTTCCTCTTGCCCGACGGAAGATCCTGATCGCACTGGTCTTTACGACGAGGCGAATGACGTTTCGGATACAGAGACGCTGCTCCCGGGCAACGTGGCAACGCTAGTGCCGGATGGCGGTGCCGCTCAAGGAGAAGATGCGACGATCCGGACGGACGAGAACGGGTTCGCTAATTTCGAGATTCGGTATGCGAAAGAGTACGCCGAATGGGTACGCGTCGAGCTTCGGGGTAGCATCGAGGTCGATGGGACTGAAGGGACTCGCAGCCGCTCCTTTTGGCTGCCGATCGCTGCTGCTGACATCGACGACAGTGATGTAGATCCCCCCGGTAAGGTCAGTCCCTTTGGCACTGGGGAGCCCGGCGCCACGGACTTGTGCACCGCGTTTGCTGAGGACTGGGAGGAAGACAAGCTCGACTGATCGGTATTCAACAGGTTTTGGAGTCTTCGGTGCCGTCACAAAGCAGCGACACCGTGTCGCCGCCTGCGATGAATCCCAGGAACAAGTCCAGGGCCTCGGGTGCAGTCCAGAAGCCCGGATGCTTTGACCTCCTGTCGGAACCGCCTGATTGAGGACAGTTCTTGCCATTTAGGCGTTTCGTTTAGGCCGGGGTGCACCGAATGCCCCGGCCTTTTCTTTGGGGGGCCCACCCAGTAGCCTTGGCGCCCATGCAGAACATCGTACTGGTAGGGCCTATGGGGGCCGGCAAGAGCACAATCGGACGCGGTCTCGCGGGACTGCTGCGGCGGCCGTTCTTTGATACCGATCAGGAGATCCAGCGGCGTACCGGCGTGGATATCCCGACCATCTTCGAGTTCGAGGGCGAGGGCGGTTTTCGCAAGCGCGAGACGGCGATGCTGGAGTCGCTTCTTGAACAGGAGGGGGCGGTGATTGCCACTGGGGGCGGGATCGTCGAACGCCCGGAAAACCGCGAGCTCCTGCGCGACCAGTTCGTGATCTACCTGCGAGTGCCGGTGGAGGAGCAGTTCCGGCGTACCCGCCGTAACCGCAAGCGCCCGCTGATCGCGGAGGCGGCGGACCCGAAGGCCCGCCTTCAGGAGTTGTTCGTGGTCCGCGATCCGCTCTATCAGGAGGTCGCGGACCTTACGCTGGAGGGCAAGGGGCGGCGGGTGCGCGACGCGGTCAAGGGCGTATGCGCGGCCCTGCAGGTGCAGCGCCCGGATCTTTGCCAGCCGCGCTCCGAAGGCTAGCTGGTAACCATTAAGCGCACGAAGACACCAAGCAAGGGCGCGAGTCATCCACAGGGGCCGGTTGCGGCCCCATGCGTGATTCTAATGGGGTCAACGGGCAGTGGAAGGTCCTGGGCTCCATCGATCTGCCGGACGCCTGGTCGCGGTGGTCACGTGATTTTTTGACCCCCCGAGGACGGCGGAGCACAGCGAGGCAGTTTCCGGTTGTTCAGGCGCTTCACGACCCGCATCCATACCGTTCGCGGATCCTTTTGCCTCGGAACACACCTGCCCCGAACGCCCTTCTCTAGGTGCTCCGTGGTGCACTCGCTTTGGAGCTTCTTCGTGCGTTCATGCGCTTCGTGGTCGATCCCACTGCTCGTCAGTGGCGGGTGTTGCCGCCGCCATCGGGGACGAACATGCCGTCCTGCGATGGCGGTGAGCGGCGCCCGTGCGAGGCATGGTGAAACAGCAGGCGCCAGCCCGTGTCCAGCCAGCGCCAGGTCTGGCTGATCAGGATCGTCCCGGTGGGCGTGACGTCGCCCGGTCGCGTGATCGCCTCCTCGATGACCAGGCTGATGATCTCCCCGGTCTCGTGGCGCCCCACGATCTTCGGTTCGATCCCGATATTCAGTTCGCGCGCGAAGACCAGTAGCCAGCTCTCCATCACCTCTGCCACGCCCCGGTGGGCGCGCGGGCTGCCCGGGTGGATGCAGACGATGTCGGGACGCTCGCCCCAGAGGCGCATCATCTGTTCGATATCGGCGGCACGAAAGGCGGCGTAATACGCCTCGACGCAGCGATCGGCATCCGTCGCCATCAGTGCACGCCCCCGGTGGGCCATTCCGGCGTGGGTTCCGGGTCCGGGCTGGCGTGGTGGAGCACCATGCGCCAGCTTTCCCCATCATGGCGGTAGCCATTGGTCGCCAGCATGACGCCGCGCCGTTCACCCTGGACATACAGGTTTTCGCGCAATACGTGGAGGACGAGGTCTTCGCCCGGGATGGCGGTCACCTGGGTCCGGTGTACGATCACCCCGCGCATCCCCGGCAGGATGTCGTCCCAGCTTTCCAGGATGATGTCCGTTCCCTGCAGGCGCTCGCCACCTGGGTGGATGCAGACGCACTCGGCACTGTCGTGCCAGATTTCGCGCATGCCTTGTGCATCGCCTGCCTGAAAGGCCGCGTAAAAGGCGGCTTCGGCGGATTCGGGAGAAGGGAACGTGGCCATACCGGTCGGGGCCTCCTGAGACAGAGGGGGTATTGTCGCAGGAGCATCCGCGGATGACGAATGTGCGAGATGACGTAATGGGCGCGACCCGCCAGAATGGCGCTCCTTCATCACGGGAGCCCGTATGGCACGTATCCTCGCGACTGGCATTGTCACGCTCGACCACACCCTCGATGTTGCAGCCTTCCCGGCCGAGGACGACGAGGTCCGGGCGCTCGCCAGCACCACCCAGCCCGGAGGCAACGCGACCAACACCGCAACGATCCTGGCGCAGTTCGGCCACCGCCCGGGCCTGGCCGCGGTCATCGCCGAGGGTGCGGCCGGGGATGCCTTGAGCGAGTCCCTGGAGGGGCGCGGACTGGATATTCGTCACTGCGTACGCCGGCCCGGAGCGACGCCGACCTCCCATATTCTTCGTTCCAGGGAGACGGGCAGTCGCACCATCGTCCATCATCGCGACCTGCCCGAACTCGGGGTGGAGGATCTCGCGGGCGTACCCTGGCCGGAATATGACTGGCTGCACTTCGAGGGGCGTAACCCGGAGGCCCTTGCGTCCATCCTGCGGGCGGTGCGCGAGAGCATCTTTGACCAGCCGGTGTCGCTGGAGCTGGAGAAGCCCCGGCCGGGGCTCGACGCATGCCTGGACTATGCCGATGTCCTGATGCTCTCACGCGACTGGGCCGCGAGCGTGGCGGGCACTCCCGAGGCTGCGCTGCAGCAGCTTTCCGAGCGCTTTCCTGATCGCATCCTGACCGTGACCGCCGGGGGCGAAGGGGCCTGGATGGCCGTGCGGGGCGCGATCCACCATTGTGAAGCGACGCCCGGACGGCGGGTGGTCGACAGCGTGGGGGCAGGGGATACCTTCAATGCCGGGTTGATCCACGCGCTGGTCTCCGGGGAGCCCCCGGAGCAGGCTTTGACGGCCGCTGTGCGCCTGGCGGAGCGCAAGCTCGAGCAGGTCGGCCTGGACGGGCTGGGTGACGCGGCCTCCGACCCGGGAGCGTGGCCCGGATAGCCCCCGCAGGGGATGGTGGTTGTTGACCGGGGCGGGCGGGACTCGGAGGTTCAGGCCTCTTCGCCGAAACGATCGGCAACCAACTCTGCGAGTGCATCCAGCGCCTCCGGCGCATCCTTGCCTTCGGCCTCGATGGTGATCTCGCTGCCCTGGGCGGCGGCCAGCATCATCACGCCCATGATGCTCTTGCCATTCACCTCCTGCTGGTTGCGGGAGACGGAGACGTCCGCGGCGAACTTGCTGGCCAGGCTGACGAACTTGGCCGCGGCGCGCGCGTGCATCCCCAGGCGATTAACGATGGGGACTACGCGCTGCGGCATCGCTGCACTCCTGATCGCAGAGGAGAATCCCGTCATGGCCGCCCGAAAGGGCCTTGTTGACCAGTTCGGTCAGGGGGAGGTGTTGATAGTTGAGCACGCGGATGAGCATTGGCAGGTTGGCGCCGGCGATCACGCGGGCATTTGCACCCCGGGCGACGCGAATCGCCACGTTGGAAGGCGTGGAGCCAAACATGTCGGTCAGAACGAGCACCCCCGAGCCGCTGTCGAGGGTCGCCAGGCGCTCGCGGGCGCGGGCCAGGACCTCGTCGGGGTCGTCGTTCTGGGACATCGCCATGGACTCGCAGTCCTCGGGCAGGCCCCCGAGCATGCTCTGCGCGGTCTGCAGCAGGGTATCGCCCAGGTTTTGATGCGTGATCAGAATGAGACCAACGCCCATGGATCTGCTCCGATTGCGGGTTCCAGAAGGCCCTCGTCCCGCGTCCAGTGGTTACTGTTTACCCAGCTCGCGGTGACGGGTGCTAACAGTAACATGTTCCCGATCCTGCCACGCCTCCGCAAGCCGCTCCACCAGATACACCGAGCGGTGTTGCCCGCCGGTACAACCGATGGAGACCGTGACGTAGCTGCGGTGATCGTCCAGCAGGCGCGGCAGCCACTGCGACAGGAATCCCTGGATGCTGTCGAACATGGCCGCGACCTCCGCGTGCCGCTCAAGGAACTCGCACACGGGCGGGTCGCGACCGGTCAGGGCGGCCAGATCGCTTTCGTAGTGCGGATTGGGCAAGCAGCGCACGTCGAACACGAAGTCGGAATCCAGCGGCGCGCCGTGCTTGAAGCCGAAAGACTGGAACTGCAGGGATAGCTCGTGTTCCCCGCGCTCGCCTATGCGGTCGCGCAGGGTGCGGGCCAGATCGTGCATCGACAGGCGCGAGGTGTCGACCGTCAGATCGGCCTCCGCGGCCACATGGCCCAGCCACTCGCGTTCGCGGTCGATGGCCTCGACCAGTGGCACGCCGTCGCGCGCCAGCGGGTGGCGCCGGCGGGTCAGGTGGTAGCGCCGCAGCAGCACCTCGCTGGCCGCCTGCAGGAACAGGACCTCCACCTGCACCCCGTCCGCCCGTAGTTGCGCCAGGAGATCGGAGAACCCCTCCAGGGCCTCCAGGCCGCTGCGCACATCCACGCCCACGGCCAGATGGCGGTCGGTCTCGGTGTCGTAGTGGCCCTGCCGGACCTGATCGATCAGGTCCGGCAGCAGCGGCAGCGGGAGGTTGTCGACGCAGAAGTAGCCGGCATCCTCCAGGGTGTGCAGGGCCACGGTCTTGCCGGACCCGGACAGGCCACTGACGATTAGCAGGCGCATGGCCGATTCAGCCCTCCGGGTCCGGGTTGGGGACCGTAGTGGCGGGCACCGCGCGATGGTAGGGCGGCTCCTCCGTCTCGCCGCTCATCTGGCGGCGCTGGCGTGCGCGCAGGTCGTCGCCAGCGATATAGCCCTGCATGTGCAGCATGTGGTTGCGCACGGCCGCCTCGATCATGACCGCGATGTTGCGCCCCGGCGCGATCGGCAGGCTGATCAAGGGGACGCGCAGGCCGAGGATATCGATCTCGCCGCGGCGCCCGTTCAGCCGGTCATCGGGGACCGGCGAGGGTTCGCCATGATCGCGTAGGTCGATGATCAGGCGCAGGTACTTGCCGCCCTTGATCGCGGAATCGCCGTACATGGCGCGGATGTTGAGCACCCCAAGACCGCGCACCTCGAGCAGGTCCTGGAGCAGGGCCGGGCAGTGGCCGCGCACGATGTCGGGCGCAATGCGCGCGAATTCGGGGGCATCGTCGGCGATCAGGCGATGCCCGCGCGAGATCAGTTCCAGTGCGACCTCGCTCTTGCCAACGCTGGAGGCGCCGCTGATCAGCACCCCGATCCCGAGGATCTCCATGAACACGCCGTGGCGCACCTCGAAATGGGCCAGGCGCTGCTGCAGGAAATAGCGCAGCAGCGAGATAATCTCGTGGCTGCTGGTGCTGGAGCACAGGATCAGCGGCAGCGCCTCCTGCGGGGCGTCGGGCATCTCCGAGAACGGACAGGTGTCCTCGGCGAAGATCACCGCGGTGGTCCCAGTGCGGGCCATCTCCAGGATCAGGTCGTTGCACTGGGTGGCGCTGAGGCTGGAGATGTAGCGGGCCTCGAAGTCGCCGATGATCTGGATGCGGTTGGGCCGGATCAGGTTGAGATGGCCGGCCAGCGGCAGGTCGTCCCCGTCGTCGCCGACCAGCTTGCGGTCGGGTGCTGCATGTTCGCCGTGCACGAAGCGAAGATCCAGGCGGTTTCCCATGGCCTGGATCAGGCTCTCCACGTTGATGTCGCGGGCGATCCCGCCTTCTCCCAGCGCCTCGTTCATGGCAGACGCTGCGCGCCGGAATCGCGGCTGGAGGCGGGTTCCACGGGCTTAGTCCTCGCTGAAGCGGCGCACGAGTTCCTGTTCCAGGGCCGCCGCGTCCCCGGCCCGGCGCAGCGCTCCGATGGTGTCTGGCTGCGACAGGCCGCGGGCGAGTTGGGCCAGCAGGTCGAGGTGGTCGCCGGTGGCGGCCTCCGGGACCAGCAGTGCGATCAGGATATCGACCGGCTCGTGATCCATGGCGTCGAAGTCGACGCCCTTTTCCAGGCGCAGCACGGCCACGCGCGGCGCCTCGAGATCGGCCAGGCGGCCATGGGGAATCGCAACCCCATGGCCGAGACCGGTGGATCCGAGTTTTTCGCGTGCGGACAGGGCCTCGAAGATCGCATTGCTTCCTGGTCCCGTGCCGTCACCTCCGCCGGCGAGGAGGTCCGCCAGGGCCTCCAGGGCCCGTTTCTGGCTGGAGCACTCGGGTTGCAGGCCAATGCGCTCGGAGGTGATCAACTCGGCAATCGTCATGGATCAGGAGGCCTGCTCGCGGTTGCGCTGGGCACCTTCGGCGCGGTGGTGGTCCTTGACCTTTTCCTTGTGCTTGATCAGCTGACGGTCGACTTTGTCGATCAGCGCGTCGATTGCGGCATACATGTCCTCGTGAGAGGCCTCGGCGTGGATGTGATTGCCGCTGACCTGGAGATTCGCTTCGGCCTGGTTGTGCTGATTCCGGGTCTTCTCGTGGGTCAGCACGACGTGGACGTCGATGACCTTGTCGAAGTGGCGCTCCAGCTTCGCGAATTTCTCGTTGACGTAGTCGCGCAGGGCGTCGGTGATGTCCACGTGGTGGCCGGTCAGGTTGATCTGCATGGTCAGGACTCCTTGGTTACTTGCTGCCGGTGGGCATCGAGGCCATCTGCCGGCGTTCGCTGGATGAAGGGATGTGCATCGCCTCGCGGTACTTGGCCACGGTGCGGCGCGCTACGTTGATGCCCCGGTCCGACAGGACCTGGGCGAGCCGGGCATCGCTGAGCGGCTTGTTCGGGGGTTCGTCGCCAATCAATTCGCGAATCATGGCACGGATGGCGGTGGCGGAACACTCGCCGCCATCGTTCGTGCCGACATGGCTGGAGAAGAAATACTTGAACTCGAAGACCCCGCGCGGGGTGTGCATGTATTTCTGCGTGGTAACCCGCGAGATGGTCGATTCGTGCATCTCCAGGGTCTCGGCAATGTCGCGCAGGATCAATGGCTGCATCGCGACGTCGCCATGCTCGAGAAAGCCCTGCTGGCGATGGACGATCGCCTCGGCGACCCGCAGCAGGGTGTCGTTGCGGCTGTGCAGGCTCTTCAGGAACCAGCGTGCCTCCTGCAGCTGATCGCGCATAAAGGCGCTGTCGCGGGCATCCGAGACCTGGCGCACCATGCCGGCGTAGAGGTCGTTGATGCGGATGCGCGGTGCGATCTCCGGGTTTAGATCCACGCGCCAGCCCTCGGTGGTGTGGCGCACGTAGACATCCGGGACCACGTATTCCGAGGTGGCGGAGCTGATCTGTGCGCCGGGGCGCGGGTTCAGGGTGCGGATCAGATCCAGTGCGCGGGCCAGTTCGTCCGGGTCGCGTACGCCGGACTGGCGCTGCAGGGCCTTGTAGTCGCGCTTGCCCAGGCTGTCCATGCCGTGTTCCAGGATCGCCCGTGCGGCCTCGCGGGCCGGGGCGTCCGGGGCCAGTTCGCGTAGCTGGATCTCCAGGCACTCCCGCAGGTTGCGCGCGCCGACCCCCAGCGGGTCGCACTGCTGAATCCAGTGGAGCACTGCCTCGACCTCGTCGACGCCGACGGTTTCATCCTCGCCTCGGCTGATGGTCTCGGCCAGGGTTTCCAGGTCACCCTCGAGATAGCCGTCGGGGCTGATGGCGTCGATCAGGGCCGCCCCGATGCGCTGGTCGCGCGGTGTCAGATGGCTCAGATGCAGCTGCCACAGCAGGTGATCCTGCAGGCCCTCACCGTCGTCGTCGCTGGTGTTTTCCAGCGGGTCGCGGTCATCCACGCCCTTGTTGGGCGTCGGGGCCGGCTCGTAGATGTCGTCCCAGCGGCTGTCGGTCGTCAGTTCCTCGGGGATCACGTCGTCGCTGGTGGTGGTGGCCTCCATGCGATCGCCTTCCACCAGCTCGCCGTCCTGGTTCAGGCGCTCGGTGTCGGCCTCGGCATCTTCGTCCTCGACCTGTTCGAGCATGGGGTTGCTCTCCAGCGCCTGCTGGATCTCCACCTGGAGCTCGAGCGTGGACAGCTGCAACAGGCGGATCGCCTGCTGCAGTTGCGGGGTCATGGTCAGCGTCTGACCCAGCTGCAGATTCAGGCCGGGTTTCAGCATCGGGTATGCGGGGCGAGGGTGGGCATTGATGGAATCTTAAAGCCTGCCTTGTGGTTTGTGCACCGACCGGGCCGCATACGGGGCGCTTTCACAGGCGGAAGTTCTCGCCGAGATAGACCCGGCGCACCTGGGGATCGGCCAGCAGCTCGTCCGGTGTCCCGGCGGCCAGCAGGCGGCCTTCGCTTAGAATATAGGCCCTGTGGCAGATGCCGAGGGTCTCGCGCACGTTGTGATCGGAGATCAGTACGCCGATGCCGCGCTGGGCGAGATGCCGAATCACGTCCTGGATGTCGCCCACCGAGATCGGGTCCACCCCGGCGAAGGGCTCGTCCAGACAGATGAAGCGCGGATCCCCGGCGAGGGCGCGGGCGATCTCGGCCCGGCGCCGTTCCCCACCGGACAGCGCGATGCCCGGGCTGTGGCGCACGGTCTCGAGCTGAAACTCCTCGATCAGCGCATCGCCAATGCGGCGGCGCTCGTGGCGATCCAGCCCGGGGCGCAGTTCCAGCACGGCCTGCAGGTTGTCCCACACGCTCAGGCGGCGAAAGATCGAGGCCTCCTGCGGCAGGTAGCCGAGGCCGGCGCGCGCGCGTACGTGGATGGGGGCGCGGGTGATGTCGCGCTCGCCCAGGGTGATGCGCCCGGCATTGGGACGGATCAGCCCGACCAGGCTGTAGAAGCAGGTGGTTTTGCCGGCCCCGTTCGGGCCCAGCAGGCCGACCACCTCGCCGGGCGCGAGGTCGACGTCCACCTGGTCCAGCACCGTGCGCTGGCCGTAGCGCTTGGTCAGCTCGCGTCCGATCAGGCGGTCGTTGGTTTGTGCCGGTGTGGCGGATGGGCTGGGGGCGGTGGCGTTCATTCGTCGTCGCGCGGCTGGATGGTGATGCGCACGCGCTCGCTGTCGCCTTCGCCGCGTTCGGCCTCGATCACGTCGGTCGTCAGGTCGTAGGTGATGCGCTTGCCGCGCGCCTCCTCGCTGGTGGTGATCACATGGGCCTGGTCGGTGAGGATCATGCGGTCCTCGTTCAGCAGGTAGTCGATGCGCAGGGCGGTGGCAATGCGCATCTCTCCGGTTTCCGGATCGGGTGATTCCAGGCGTGCCGGCTCGCCGTGGGCCTCCATTTCGTAGGGGCGGCGATCGCGGGTGCGCACGTAGACCTTGTCGGCCTCCAGGGTCATGTCGCCGCGGATTACGATCACGTCGCCGGTGTAGGTCCCCAGCCCCTGGCGTTCGTCCATCTCCGCGCGGTCGGCAGTGATCTCCACCGGCAGTGCCGGGCCCGCCGAGCCCTGCTGGGCGAGCGCGGGCGTGGCCAGCAGGGCTAGCAGCAGGAGCGCCGCCAGGCGGGCACCCGGTTGGCCCGGACGGTGGCGAAGGCTATGGGGATTCGGGGTCATGCGCGGGATCCTCCTCGCTCGTCTCGCTGTAGAGCGAGTACACGTCATGGAACAACTCTATGGTATCCCCTCGCGAGTCCACGCGCAGACCGGTGCCGCGCTGGAACAGGCCCGGCTGGTTCAGGGTGGAAAGGGCATCCGAAGTGGCGACCATGGTGTCGGTGGCGACGCGAACATCCCGCGAATCGATGATGGTCTCTACGCGTTCGCCGCGGGGCGGCTGTACGCCGTGGGTGGGGCCCACCAGGTCCAGGGTCACGGCGGCCGGTTGATGCAGTGCGGCGGGGGCAGTCCAGCGCCATTCGATACCGCCTTCGGCGAACAGGTCGAGGTCCGGGTCGTCCACCCATTGGGGGCCGTCACGTCCAAACTCGCGCAGGCGGGTGCCGCGCAGACGATGGCTCAGTTCGCCGTCGTCGCCGGTGGCATGCAGGGTGAAGCCGTCAATCTGCAGCGTGACCTCGCCCTCGGGCGGGCTTACCTCAGCCTGCGCCAGGGGCACGGTCGCGAATGCGAGCACGGCCAAGGCCCATCCGAGTCGGCTGCGAATCCTGCGGCTCATCCGTTCAGGTAGGTCTCGAACAGCGCGTCGAGCCGGCTCTGCGCGGCCAGCAGGCCCTCGCAGGCCTCGCGCACGGCCCCGCGCCCACCATGGGCCTCGGTCACCCACTGGGCATGCTGGCGCACCAGCGGGTGGGCGTCGCCGACCGCGATCCCGAGCCCGACCCGCTGCATCGCTGGTAGATCCACGATGTCGTCGCCCATGAAGGCCGCTTCGGCGGGGTCGTGGCCGGTCCGCTGCAGCAGTTCGTGCAGGGCCTCGCCCTTGTCGCGGCGGCCCTGGATCAGATGCTCCACACCCAGGTCGCGCATACGGTGTTCGACGACCCCGGAGGTGCGCCCGGTCAGGATGGCGATCTCGATCCCGCCGTCCAGGGCCAGACGGATACCGTGGCCGTCGCGGCTGTTGAAGGCCTTGTACTGCTCGCCGCCGTCGCCGAGGAACAGGCTGCCGTCGGTCAGCACGCCGTCCACGTCCAGGATCAGCAGGCGCACGGCCTGCTGGTGGGTGCGCAGAGTGGTGGCATCCAGGTTCATCACGCCACCCCGGCGCGCAGCAGGTCGTGCATGTTGATCACGCCCACCAGGCGGTTTTCGGCGTCGGTGACGGGCAGGGCGTTGATGCGCCGGCTCTCCATGGCCTCCAGGGCCTCCACCGCCAGCCAGTCGGGCTGCGCGGTGTGGCCGCCGGTGGTCATGGCCTCGCCGATGGTCAGGCCGTCCAGGCTGTGCCCGGCATCCAGGGTGCGCCGCAGGTCGCCATCGGTGAACACGCCCTGGATGCGATCGTCACCGTCGGTGATGATCACCAGCCCCAGACCCTTGCGGGTGATCTCGAACAGGGCGTCCTTGAGTGGGGCGTCCGGGGTGATGCGCGGGATCGCGCCTCCGGTATGCATGATGTCGGCGACATGCACCAGCAGGCGCCGGCCAAGGCGGCCGCCGGGGTGCGAGCGGGCAAAGTCGTTGGCGGTAAAGCCGCGTGCATCCAACACCGCGACGGCCAGGGCATCGCCCATCGCCAGCGCGGCGGTGGTGCTGGAGGTGGGAGCCAGGCCCAGCGGGCACGCCTCGCGCTCGACGCTGACATCCAGGTGTACGGTGGCATCCGCGCCGAGGCGCGAGCCGGGGTTGCCGGTCATCGCGATCAGCGGTACGCCCAGGCGCCGGATCAGCGGCAGGATGGTGATGATCTCGTCGGTCTCGCCGGAGTTCGACAGCGCGATGACCACGTCCTCGCGGGTGATCATGCCGAGATCGCCGTGACTGGCCTCGCCCGGATGCACGAAGAAGGCCGGCGTGCCGGTGGAGGCCAGGGTCGCGGCCAGCTTGCTGCCGATGTGCCCGGACTTGCCCATGCCGGTGACGATCACGCGGCCCTTGCACGCGAGGATGCAGCGGCAGGCCTCGAGGAAGCGGTCGTCGATGCGCCGGGCGAGGTTGCGTACGGCCTCGGCCTCGTCATTGAGGACGGCCAGGGCGAGCTTGCGGGTCGTTTCGGGGTTGAAGTTCATGCGGTTGCCGTGATTCCCAAATAGACAAGGTAGCTTGCGAAGGCGATGAGGAGAAGGGCGCCCTGCCAGCGCCGGATCTGTCCGCGGCGGCCCAGCGCGATCAGGAACAGGGCCACGGTCAATGCCAGCATCACCGGATAGTCGCGCGTCAGCACATCGGCGTCGATTGCCAGCGGCGTGATCAGGGCCGGAACGGCCAGTACCGCGAGCAGGTTGAACAGATTGGACCCGACTACATTCCCGATCGCCAGCCCGGCCTCGCGGCGGAAGGCGGCGACCACCGAGGTCGCCAGTTCCGGCAGGCTGGTTCCCACCGCGACAATGGTCAGCCCGATGACCAGGTCGCTGACCCCCAGTTGTTCGGCGATCTCGACGGCCCCCCAGACCAGGGCCTGGCTGCTCGCCAGCAGGAGCAGCAGCCCGAACACGAGCCAGGCGATCGCGGGCCCCAGTCGGTCGCCCTCTGGGATCGTCTCGACCATGCCGCGCACCACCTCGGGGGTGTCGTCATGGGGGGCCGGGCGTGCGCGCCGGGCGCTGATGGCCATCCAGGCAGTGAACAGGACCAGACCGGCCAGCAGCGCGATGCCCTCCAGCCGGCCCAGTTCGCCATCCACCAGCAGGAGCAGCACGCCGAAGCTGACCAGCAGGAGGATCGGCAGTTCGCGCCGAACCATGCCGCGCCCGATCGCCAGCGGCGCGACCAGGGTCGCGGTCCCCAGCACCAGCGCGATGTTGGCGATGTTCGAGCCGATCGCGTTGCCCACCGCCAGCCCCGGGTTGCCCTGCAGGCTGGCGAGGACCGAGACCACGATCTCCGGTGCCGAGGTCCCGAAAGCGACGATGGTCAGGCCGATGATCAGCGGGCTGACGCCCAGGCCGCGGGCCAGGGCCGAGGCGCCGAACACGAAGCGGTCGGCACTCCAGGTCAGCAGGATCAGGCCGCCGATGATGGCGACAACGGGTAGCACCATGGACAGTCGGGTCCGGGAGGGTCAGGCCCGGGATTGTAGCCGATTGGGTAGTGGTTTCAGCAGCGCAGACGTTCTAGGCACCCGGCGGTGGTCACCTGCGGTGTCCAGCCGAGCTGCTCGCGGGCGCGGGTGCAGTCCAGTACCAGCGGGCCGTCCAGCCCGCGGACCCAGCCGGGGTCCCCGGCGCGGGCGGTCAGGCGCCAGGCCAGCGGGTGCAGGGTGCGGATCAGCCGCAGTGGCACCGGGATCCCCCAGCGCCGCTGGTGGCGCGCCATCGCCCGTAGCGACCAGGCAGGTTCGGCCCCCAGGTTGAAGATCCCCGCAGTGCGAGTTGTGATGCTGCGCACCATCGCGGCGGCGGCATCGTCCTCCCACAGGATCTGCACTGGCTGTTCGCCCCCGGCGGGATACAGCCGTCCGCGGGCGATCTGCAGCAACAGCGGGTGGGCGTTCGGGCCGACGATCGCGGGCGGGCGCAGGAGGGTCACCTGGCACTCGGGGTGTTCCCGGGCAAGCGCGAGCAGGGCCTGCTCCACGGCGACCTTGTCTTCGGCATAGGGGAAGCGCGGCCGGGTGGGATGGTCCTCGCGGAGCGGCTGCGGGCTGTCCGGCCAGGGGCCGTAGACCGCCGCGCTGGACAGGAACACGATGTGGCGCACACCGGCGGTCACCGCCGCGTGGAACACCTGCTGGCTCAGGGCCACATTCTGGTGGCGGACCCAGGTGCGGTCATGCCGGCGGCGGCCCCCGTGACCGCCCATCAATTGAAAGGCGAGGTGCACCAGCGTGTCCACCCCGGCCAGGTCGTCCGGCTGGAGCTGCGCCAGGTCGAGTACCCGGGCCTCGATAACGGTGCCGTTTTCGGGGGGAGGCAGCGCCGGCGCGGCCCGGTCCAGAGCGAGGATGTGTTCAATCGTCGGCGCGCGTGCCAGGGCGGGCAGCAGGACTTGCCCCAGGCGCCCGGCGGCGCCGGTCACGGCGACGTGCATCCGTGTTTCGCTCAGGTCGCGGTGCGGGCGACGGTGGCCGGGGCGGGGTCGGCAAACGCGGGCATGACCTCTTCCGCGAAGCAGTCCATGGACTCCTCGGCCAGCGCATGCGGAACGGCCCCGGCGCCGAAGGCGAGCAGGACCTGGTCGACCCCGGCCGCGCGCAGGCCCTCGATGCGTTCACGACACTCGGCGGGGGTGCCGACGAGCGTCATGCCCAGCATGTCGAGGACCTTCAGGTTGATCCCGGCCTTGACCAGATGGCGGAAGCGGCCGAGCGAGCGGTAATAGTCGTAGCCCTCGATCAGGCGTTCCAGCACCGGCAGGGTCTGCTGGAACATGTGGCGATAGAACCACTCGAAGGCCGGCTTGGCCTCGCGCCGGGCGCGCTTGCCGTCCGGCAGGCACAGAACCCCCAGGGTCATGCCGACCCGGGGCGGGTGGGCGACGTCCGTGCGTGTCGCGTCCCAGGCCTCGTGGTACAGGCGGATGTCCTCGCGGATCATCTGCCAGGGCTTGAATGGCCCGGCCAGCGCGCCGATGCCCTGCTCCGCCGCCCAGGTGAAGGACTCCGGGCTGACCGCGGCGGTCCAGATCGGCGGGTGCGGGGCCTGCACCGGGCGCGGCATCACGGGCACGTCGTCCAGGTGATGGAACGGCCCGTCCTGGGTGATGCGGCCGGTGGCGAAGGCCTGGCGCAGCGCATCCAGCCCGGCATCGACCCGCGCGCGGGACTCGCTCATCTCGGCCCCGAATGTGGCATATTCGCGCGGCGAGAAACCGCGTCCGATGCCCAGATCCAGGCGTCCGCCGGAGAGCTGGTCGAGCATGCCGACGCGTTGCGCCACCCGCAGGGGGTGGTGGTAGGGCAGGGGGACCACGCCCAGCCCCAGGCGCAGGCGTTTGGTGCGCTGGCTGGCCGCGGCCAGCACCAGGTCCGGCGCGGTGGAGTGGGAAAATTCCGGCATCAGGTGGTGCTCCACCAGCCAGGCGGTGCCGAAGCCGAGACGATCGGCGCGCTCCCACAGGCGCAGGGTGTTCTCCAGCACCTCCGCTTCGGAGGTCTGCAGGAAGTCCGGTACCGAGAGCTCGTGGAACAGGTCGAAACGCATGGCGCCAACTGTGCCGCGCGCTCGCAGGTGATACAAGCAATCCGCGCAAAGATGCGGTTACGCCGTGGAGGTTGGGGCATGTCGCAGGATTACGAGGCACTGGTATTGCAGGCGGCCGGGGTTGCGGCTCCGGGCGAGGACTGGTGGGACGACTTCTTCCCCGAGGACCTGCCGCAGGACTGGCAGCTGGAGTACTACACCCATTACCACAGCCGTTTGCTGTTGCCTGCCCCAGTGTGGACCGAGGCCGGGGCGCCGGCCTTTGGCGACTGGGCCGAGGCCGTGCCCCCCGCGCTGCGGCTGACACTGGACTGGCCGGTGGAGCTGGGCCTCGAGACGGGTGCGACGCGGGCGCGCGCGCTGGCCGAGGCTGTCGGCGACGGCCTGCAGGCGGTGGCGCCGGGGCCGATGGGGCCGGCGCAGGTGCAGGCGATCCGCGCGGCGCTGGAGGCGGCCGGACTGGGGCGCCTGATGGTGTACGGCGCCGGCGAGGAGCGGGTTATCGCGCGCGCCGAGGCGGCGTGCTTTTACCCCGCCCCGGTGTCGAGGTCAGCGTCGGCCGCCGGGGGCGGGGCCTGGCAGGTCAACCCCGAGGCAGGGCTGGATGCGCCGGGCTGGCGCGCGCTGGTGGAGGCCCTCGGGCAGGCCGGTGGCAGCGGCGAGATCCCGGTGTTCCTGCGCGCGCGTCCGGAGCGGCTGTCGGATTTCCGCACTATCGCCGCATTGCTGGGATTGGGATGAGCACCGCACCCGCCCGTTTGACGGTCTCCCGGCCTGCGCCCAGACTTCGGGGTTCTGTGGGCCTAAGGAAACACTGATTGATGTACACCCTCGCGTTGGTACCCCAGGTTTTCCGAGCCCAGGCGCGGCGCGCAGCCGGTAGTGGTTCTACCGGCCCGTTTTTGACCGATTCGGGCCGCAACGCAGGATCGGGGAACCTGGGGTGCCAACCTCGAAGGGGCTCGGCCGCCCGTTGTCATCAAAAACGGGCGTGCGCACGGCGTTGCGGCTCCCTTGTGCAGAATGACTGCACGGCGGTCACCGCGCCTTGTTCGCACGCAAAAGCGACTCGAGCGCGAGCGTGTACATTAATCAGTGTTTCCTTAAGGGCGAGGAGCGCGCGTGGCTGACCCGGCAGTGGAAGACAGTCCGCATATCGTGATCGAGAACCTGTGCTTCCGGCGCGGGCGCAAGATGATTTTCGATGACCTGTCGATGCGCATCCCGCGCGGGCAGGTGACGACCGTGATGGGGCCCAGCGGCAGTGGCAAGACCACGCTGCTGCGCCTGGTCGGCGGTCAGTTGCGTCCGGACAAGGGCCGCATCTGGGTGGATGGCCAGGAGGTGGCGAGGCTCTCCACCCGGCGGCTGTACGCGCTGCGCAAGCGCATGGGCATGCTGTTCCAGAGTGGCGCGCTGCTGACGGATCTTTCGGTATTCGAGAACGTCGCCTTCCCGCTGCGCGAGCACACGGATCTGCCGGAGGACGTGCTGCACGCGCTGGTGCTGCTGAAGCTGGAGGCGGTGGGCCTGCGCGCGGCGCGCGACCTGGACCCGGCCACCCTGTCCGGTGGCATGGCGCGGCGCGTCGCGCTGGCGCGGGCCATTGCGCTGGACCCGGACCTGATCCTGTACGACGAGCCGTTCACCGGGCTCGATCCGATCACCATGGGCCAGATCGTCAGCCTGATCCGCCGGACCAATCAAAGCCTGGGGCTCACCAGCGTGCTGGTCTCGCATGACGTGACCGAAGCGATGGCGATCTCCGATCAAGTGGTGCTGATCGCCGATGGCCGGGTAGTGGATGCCGGGCCGCCGGACGAACTGGAGGCGCGCGCCTCCGACTGGAGCGCGCAGTTCCTGCAGGGTCGCCCGGACGGGCCGGTGCCGTTTCATTACCCGGGCGCGTCCTACCGCGATGACCTGCTGGGGCAGGGGGAGCGCCGCGATGACTGATTCGATTGCCGCGCTGGGTCGGACCACGATCAATGCCCTGACGGTGTTCGGTCGGGCGTTCATCTTCCTGATCCGGATGCTGGCGAGCCTGGATATCGTCTTTCGCCGCTTCGGCCTGACACTTGTTCAGGTGTATTCGGTGGGCGTGCGCTCGCTGCTGATCATCGTCGTGTCCGGGCTGTTTGTCGGCATGGTGCTGGCGTACCAGGGCTACATCACGCTGGTGAACTTCGGCGCGGCCGAGGCCCTGGGCGGGGTGGTTGCGCTGTCGCTGGTACGCGAACTTGGGCCGGTGGTCACCGCGCTGCTGTTCGCCGGGCGCGCCGGCTCCGCGCTGACCGCGGAACTGGGGCTGATGAAGACGACCGAACAGCTCTCGGCGATGGAGATGATGGCGGTGAACCCCTATCGCCGGATCTTCGCGCCACGCTTTGTGGCCGGGTTTCTCTCCATGCCGCTGCTGGCCGCGATCTTCAGCGCCGTGGGCGTGATGGGCGGCTACCTCGTCGGGGTGGGGCTGCTCGGCGTGGACAGCGGCGCCTATTTCTCGCAGATGCAGTCGGTGACCGACTGGAACGAGGATGTGCTCTCCGGCGTGATCAAGAGCATCGTGTTCGGCTTCGTGGTGACCTGGATCGCGGTGTTCCAGGGCTTCAATGCGCAGCCGACGTCCGAGGGCATCTCGCGCGCCACGACCCAGACGGTGGTGGTGTCGTCGCTCGCGGTGCTGGGCCTCGATTTCATCCTGACCGGGCTGATGTTCGGCGCGGGCTGACCAAACAGTGTTTACCCAGGACAGGTGGCAATAATGAAGGTACGTTTCTTCGAACTGGCGGTCGGTGTCTTCGTGCTCCTGGGTATCGGGGCGCTGTTCTACCTGGCGGTGCAGGTGAGCAACGTGACCGACTACCACGACCGTGACACCTATACGGTGAGCGGATACTTCGACAACATCGGGGGTCTCAAGACGCGTGCCCCGGTCACGGTGTCGGGTGTGCGCATCGGGCGAGTGGCGGATATCCGTTACGATCCGGAACGCTTTCGCGCCGAGGTGACCCTGGCGATCCGCTCGGAGCACGACTACCTGCCGATGGACACCCAGGCCGCCATCCACACCGCGGGGCTGCTGGGTGAACAGTACATCGCGCTGGAGCCGGGTGGTGACTACGACACCCTGCAGGAAGGCGACGAGCTGATGTTCACCCAGTCGGCACTGGTGCTGGAGAACCTCATCGGTCGCTTCATGACCAACATGGGTAGTGACTGATCTACCCAAACCGGGAGCAAGAGACATGAAATGGTTGCATGAACGAATCCTGATCCTGCCGCTGGCGCTGCTGGTCCTGATCCTGGCGGCTCCCGCCCAGGCCGAAGAAAACCCCGCCGAGCTCATCAAGCAGTCGATCGACGCGGTCTACGAGAAGCTGCGGGCAAACGAGGCGCGTGCGCAGGAAGATCCTGACTTCGTGATCGGCGTGATCGAGGAGGAGATCCTGCCCGGCGTGGATATCAACGGGATGGCCCGTCTGGTCCTGGCACGTCACTGGCGCGATGCCAGCAGCGAGCAGCAAAACCGCTTCGCCAAGGCCTTCAAGAACACGCTGCTGCAGGCCTACGGGGTGCAACTGGCCGATCATCTGGACAAGGACGTGCGCGTCATCGAGCGGCGCTCGCGCCAGGACGAGCGCATGGCCGTGGTTGCCACCGAGGTGGTGATGGGCTCCGG
Source organism: Thioalkalivibrio sp. ALMg3 (assembly GCF_000381225.1). Classification (NCBI taxonomy): domain Bacteria; kingdom Pseudomonadati; phylum Pseudomonadota; class Gammaproteobacteria; order Chromatiales; family Ectothiorhodospiraceae; genus Thioalkalivibrio; species Thioalkalivibrio sp. ALMg3. The sequence goes on from NZ_KB906224.1 coordinate 101,026, forward strand.
CCAGTCGAACATCCAGGTCAACTACCGTCTGCGTCCGGTGAACGGCGAATGGAAGGTCTTCGACGTCGAGGCCGAGGGGCTCAGCTTCGTCGGCAACTTTCGTACCCGCTTCAACGAGGAGATCAACCGCGACGGCCTGGAGGCGCTGATCGAACGCCTGGAAGATGGCGACGAGGCGCTGATCGAGGATGCCGTAGGCGACGTGACCCCCGACAACGGGGCCGGGGACCGGTGAGCGATGCACAGATCCGGGCGGATGAAGGCGGTCTGGTCGTCAGCGGGCCACTGACCTTCGCGACGGTGGCCGGGCTGGAGGCACGGGCCCGCGGGCTGACGGCGCATCTCCCGGAACACGCTCGGGTGGACCTGACGCAGGCGGGTCGTATCGACAGCGCCGGCGTGGCGTTCCTGGTCATCCTCTGGCGTCGCGCCCGCGAGCAGGGCCGCACCCTGGTCTTCGAGCCCCTCCCCGAGGGGTTGCGCCCGTTACTGGAGTTGTACGACCTGGAGTCGATTATCACCGACTCCGCCGCCCGTTCCGTCGCCTGAGTCGTGCCGGCGGCGGGCGAACGGGCGAGCCCGGCGCGGATTCGTTATCATGGCGCGTTTCGCCGAACCACGGTCGGTTCGGCGGTCAATCCGGGCATCCCATGGACAAACTGATCATTACCGGAGGTCGCCGACTCGAGGGTCAGGTCTGGATCTCCGGGGCCAAGAACGCCGTGTTGCCGATCCTGTCCGCCACCTTGCTGGCGGACGGGCCGATGACCATTGGCAACGTCCCGCATCTGCAGGACGTGACCACCACCATGGAGCTGCTCGGCCGCATGGGCGTCAGCCTTACGGTTAACGAGCGCATGCGCATCGAGGTCGACCCGACCACGCTGACCCAGTGCGTCGCCCCGTACGATCTGGTAAAGACCATGCGCGCCTCCATCCTGGTGCTGGGGCCGCTGCTGGCCCGCTTCGGCGAGGCCGAGGTCTCCCTGCCGGGCGGCTGCGCCATCGGTTCGCGCCCGGTGAACCTGCACCTGCGGGGTCTTGAGGCCCTGGGGGCCGAGATCGAGGTGGAAGGCGGCTACATCCACGCTCGCGCGGACCGCCTGAAGGGCGCGCGCGTGGTCTTCGACCAGGTGACGGTAACCGGTACCGAGAACCTGTTGATGGCCGCCACCCTGGCCGAGGGCGAGACCCTGATCGAGAACGCCGCGCGCGAGCCAGAGGTCATCGATCTGGCGGACTGCCTGACCGCGATGGGCGCGAAGATCCAGGGTGCCGGCACCGACACCATTCGGGTGCAGGGCGTGGAGCGCCTGCACGGCTGCGAATACGACGTGATGCCGGACCGTATCGAGACCGGCACCTTCCTGGTCGCCGCCGCGGTCACCCGTGGGCGCGTGCGCTGCCGCAATACCCGCCCGGAGCTGCTGGACGCGGTGCTGGCCAAGCTGGTCGAGGCCGGCGCTCGCATCGAGACCGGGCCGGACTGGATCGAGCTGGATATGGAGGGCCGCCGTCCGAAGGCGGTGAACCTGCGCACCGCGCCGTTCCCGGCCTTCCCGACCGACATGCAGGCGCAGATGATGGTGCTGAACACCGTGGCCGAGGGCACCGGATCGGTAGTCGAGACGGTGTTCGAGAATCGCTTCATGCATGCGCTGGAGCTGCAGCGCATGGGCGCGCACATTACCATCGAGGGCAATACCGCGATCGTCGAGGGCGTGGAAAAACTGGTCGGTGCGCCGGTGATGGCGACTGACCTGCGTGCCTCGGCGAGCCTGATCATCGCCGGCCTGGTGGCCGAGGGCGAGACCGAGGTGGACCGCATCTACCACATCGATCGCGGCTACGAATGCATCGAGGAAAAACTGAGCCAGATCGGCGCGACCATTCGTCGCGAGCCGGTCTGAAGCTGCGACTCACACGGAACCGGACGAACGCCTGACCCATGATGGATCCCAACGCCCTGACCATCGCCCTGTCCAAGGGCCGCATCCTCAAGGACACCCTGCCGCTGCTTTCCAGCGCCGGGATCGAGCTGCTGGAGGATCCGGACGAGACGCGCAAGCTGATCCTCGACACCAACCGCGAGGACGTGAAGATCGTGGTGGTGCGCGCGACCGACGTGCCCACCTACGTGCAGCACGGCGCGGCGTCCATCGGCGTGGCCGGCAAGGACGTGCTGATGGAACACGGCGCGGCCGGGCTGTACGAACCGCTGGATCTGCATATCGCCGAGTGTCGTCTGATGCTGGCGGGGCGCCCGGGCCAGCAACCGGACCCGCAGCAACGCCTGCGCATCGCCACCAAGTTTGTGAACATCACGCAGAACTACTTTGCCCAGCAGGGCCGCCAGGTCGATATCATCAAGCTCTACGGCTCGATGGAACTGGCACCGCTGGTGGGCCTGGCCGACTACATCGTCGACCTGGTGGATACCGGCAACACCCTCAAGGCCAACGGCCTGGAACCGCTGGAACTGATTACCCCCATTAGTTCCCGGTTGATCGTGAACCAGGCAGCCATGAAGATGCGACATAGAACCATTCAAAATCTCATCGAGGGCCTGCGGGAGGCCGTCACCCCCGCGACGACGTAATCGAGAACCCCATGACCGCCGATACCGACGACCTGCGAATCCGCGAAATCCAGGAGGTGTCCGCCCCGGACACCGTACGCGATGAACTGCCGATCACCGATGCGGCGGCCAACACCGTGTTCGAGGCCCGCCAGGCCTGCCATCGCATCCTGCGCGGCGAGGATGACCGCCTGCAGGTGATCGTCGGCCCCTGCTCGATCCACGACGTGGACGCCGCGCTGGACTATGCCGATCACCTGAAGACCCTGCGCGAAGAACTCTCCGACGCGCTGCATATCGTGATGCGGGTGTACTTCGAAAAGCCGCGTACCACGGTCGGCTGGAAGGGTCTGATCAATGACCCCGATCTGGATGGCAGCTTCCATATCAACAAGGGCCTGCGCGTGGCGCGCGGACTGCTGCGCGATCTGGCGGTGAAGGGCATGCCGGCGGCGACGGAATACCTCGACCTGATCAGCCCGCAGTACATCGCGGACCTGGTCGCCTGGGGTGCGATTGGTGCGCGCACCACCGAAAGCCAGGTGCACCGCGAGCTGGCCTCCGGTCTGTCCTGCCCGGTGGGCTTCAAGAACTCCACCGATGGCAGCCTGCGCGTGGCGATCGACGCGATCCGTTCTGCCTCGCGCCCGCATCACTTCCTGTCGGTGACCAAGTCGGGCCGCTCGGCAATCTTCTCCACCACCGGCAACGACGACTGCCACATCATCCTGCGCGGCGGGAAGCAGCCGAACTACGACGCCGCGAGCATCGAAGAGGCCTGCAAGGAACTGCGCATGGCCGAGCTGCCGGAGTCGGTGATGGTGGACTGCAGTCACGCCAACAGCCGCAAGGACCCGAAGCAGCAGATCGAGGTCGCGCGTGTGCTGGGCGAACAGATTGCCGGCGGCGATCGGCGCATTATGGGCGTGATGCTGGAGAGCCACCTGACCGGTGGTCGCCAGGACATCCTGCCCGGCAAGCCGCTGCAATATGGCCAGAGCATCACCGATGCCTGCATGGGCTGGGACGACAGCGAGGCCACCCTGCGCCTGCTGGCCGATGCCGTGCGCGCGCGCCGCAAGGCTGCCGTACCCGCCTGAACGAGGAGCCCGACATGCCATCCATTGCCCGACTCGATACCCAGCAGCCCGATTTCGATCAGGCCCTGGAGAACCTGCTGTCCTGGGAATCCGTTGCCGACACCGGCGTGCGGGACGCGGTGGACGAGATCCTCGGCGCGGTGCGCACCGAGGGCGATGCCGCGGTGCTTCGTTACACCGCCAAGTTCGACCGTCTCGACCGCGCCGCGGTGTCCGATCTCGAGATCCCGCACGACCGGCTGCAGGCCGCCCTGGAGTCGATCCCGGCGGAGCAGCGCAAGGCCCTGGAGATGGCCAGCGCACGCATCCGCCGCTACGCCGAGCACCAGCTCATGCGGGACTGGGACTTCACCGACGAGGACGGCACCGTCCTCGGCCAGCGCGTGACCGCGCTGGACTCGGTGGGCCTGTACGTCCCCGGGGGCAAGGCGGCCTATCCGTCCTCCGTGCTGATGAACGCCATCCCGGCCAAGGTCGCCGGCGTCGAGTTGCTGGTCATGGTCGTGCCCGCCCCGGGCGGTGAGCTGAACGATCTGGTGCTGGCCGCGGCCGCCGTGGCCGGCGTGGATCGCGTGTTTACCGTGGGGGGTGCCCAGGCCGTGGCCGCGCTGGCCTATGGCACCCAGACGATCCCGGCGGTGGACAAGATCGTTGGTCCCGGCAATATCTTCGTGGCCGCGGCCAAGCGCGAGGTGTTCGGCACCGTCGGCATCGACATGATCGCCGGTCCGTCCGAGATCCTGGTGGTCTGCGACGGCGAGACCGACCCCGACTGGATCGCGGCCGACCTGTTCTCTCAGGCCGAGCACGACGAGCAGGCCCAGTCCATCCTGCTGTCCTGGGACGACGCGTTTCTTGACCGCGTGGCCGAGGCCATGGACCGTCTGCTCGAAGAAATGCCGCGCGCCGAGATCATCCGCACCAGCCTCGACAAGCGCGGCGCGCTGGTGAAGGTGCGCGACTCGGCCGAGGCCGTCGCGGTCGCCAACCGCATCGCCCCGGAGCACCTGGAGCTGTCGGTGGCCGACCCGCAGGCGATGCTGGATGCCGGGCTGCGCCACGCCGGCGCGATCTTCATGGGCCGCTATACCTCCGAGGCCCTGGGCGACTACTGCGCCGGCCCCAACCACGTACTGCCGACCTCGCGCACCGCGCGCTTCTCCTCGCCGCTGGGCGTGTACGACTTCCAGAAGCGTTCGAGCATCATCCACTGCTCGGCCGAAGGTGCGGCCAAGCTGGGCGAGACCGCCGCGGCGCTGGCCCACGGCGAGGGCCTGATCGCCCACGCGCGCTCCGCCGAACTGCGCAGTCGATGACCGCCCGTGCGACCCGGACCCCGGACGCCCTGATGCGCCCGGAGGTGCTGGCGCAGCCGGCCTACCAGGTGGCCGACGCGACCGGCCTGATCAAGCTGGACGCGATGGAGAACCCGCATCCCTGGCCGGGGGAGCTGGAAGACGCCTGGCTGGCGGCCCTGCGTGATCCGCAGCTGAACCGCTATCCCGACGCCCAGGCACTGGGTCTGGCCGCACAGGTGCGCGCCGCCCACGGTGTGCCCGAGGCTGCCGGGTTGATGTTCGGCAATGGGTCGGACGAACTCATCCAGATCCTGATCACGGCGGTGGCGGGTTCCGGGCGTCCGGTGCTGGCGCCGGAGCCGACCTTCGTGATGTATGGCGTGCTGGCCCGAGCGCTGGGGGTGCCGTTCATCGGTGTCCCCCTGAACGCGGACTTCACCCTGGACCTCGACGCGATGCGCGCGGCGATGGCCGAGCACAACCCGGCGCTGGTGTTCCTCGCCTACCCGAACAATCCCACCGGGACGCTGGACGATGCCGCGACCGTACAGGCCATCGTCGACGAGAACCCCGGGGTCACGGTGGTCGACGAGGCCTACGCCCCGTTCGCCGCGCACAGCTTCCTCAAATGCGTCGGCGAGGATGACGGCCTGATGGTGATGCGCACGGTCTCCAAGCTGGGGCTGGCCGGTGCACGGCTTGGCTATCTGGCAGGCACGCCGGCCTGGATCGATGCGCTGGATCGCCTGCGCCTGCCGTACAACATCAACACCCTGACCCAGCGCTCGGTGGCCTTCGCCCTGGAGCACCGCGAGGCGCTGGACACGCAGGCGCGCGGGATCATCGAGGAACGCGACCGCCTGAGCGAGCGTCTGACCGGGGCGACGGGGGTCGAGCAGGTCTTTCCCAGCCAGGCGAACTTCATCCTGTTCCGGGTACGCGCCGGGGCGGGGCATGCGACCTTCGCGGCCCTGCGCGACGCCGGGATCCTGATCAAGGACGTCGGCCGCGCGCATCCGCTTCTCGCGGACTGTCTGCGCGTGACCGTCGGTCGCCCCGACGAGAACGACGCCTTCCTCGCCGCGCTCGGGCAGGCCCTCGCCGCCTGACGCTTTTTCCGGCGCCACGCCTTTTGGTTGCACCACCGAGGGCACGGAGAAATGCGCGGAGTGGTTACCTTCCGGAACAGGCTAAGCGGGTCGCACAAGGGGTCTTGCCATCGCGGAAGACGCGGCGAGATCGGATGAAGGCGGGGCACCAGGCCCGGTTTTCGTTCGCCCTGTCCCGAACTCGGAAAACCGGAGGTCATCCCGGCCGCAGCGCAGCGAAGAGCCGGGATCTCCGACGCAAATCCTGCCCTCCACGTTCGGCCGGATCACACCGCGGAGATCCCGGATAACCGCTGCGCGGTTTCCGGGATGACAAGGGGGCGCTGCCGGGCCGGTGCGCAAGAGCGGCGGTAGCCCCTGACAGCCCTGCGCATTTCTCCGTGTCCTCCCGTGCCCTCTGTGGCGAAGAGCCTTTCCTGGCTCTTTCCCGGTGCGGCGTCTCAGCGGCGGCCGGCGGGCGGTTCCAGACGCAGGCCGCGGACCTCGCCCATGGCACCGCCAGCGCGCAGGGCCTCCGTAAACGGGGACTGGCGGGCGGGTTCGCCGTTGATGCTCTCGATGGTGATGCCGCGGCGTTTGGGCAGCCAGCGGCTGCCGCTGCCGGTGAGCTGGCGGATGGCGTCGGTCACCAGGGTGGCGTGTTCCTCCGCGGTGTCGATGCCGGGGATCGCCTCCCAGACGAACAGCTGGCGGCCGGAGGCGGCGAGATAGAGCAGCGGCTGACCGCCGGCCAGCGCGACCAGCGCCCCGGCCACGCGGCGCAGGCGGCCCTCGGCGGCCTCCGGCGGCTGCGGCCAGGGCAGGAGCTGGCCCCAGGGATTGGCCGGGTCGACGCTGGCCAGCCACTGCGGCTCGGGGGTGGCGTCGGCCGTGCGTTCCAGCGCGCGCAGGCGGTCCACCGCGCCGGCGCGCGCGAACTGGGCGCCGGTCAGGCCCTCGACGAAGTGGCCGCGGCGCAGCTTGCCGGCGTCCTCCATCGCACGGTAGACGGGGTACACGCGGCCGAAGCCGCCCGGCAGCCCCTCGGCGCGCGCCATCTCGCGGCTGACCACGCCGTAGCGTGCCAGCAGGTTCTCGGCCTGTTCGCGAGCGCGTTCCGTCAGCGACACGCCGGGATCGATCAGGTCGGCCACCCGGGACCAGCGCCCGCCGGCCAGGCCCTGGCCCGGGCGCCGCCGGCCGCGCGAGCTGGGCTTACGCTGGCCCAGGCTGCGCAGCGGGGCAAAGGTGTCGTTGGTGATCTGCCCGGCCCAGACCCGATCCCAGATCGCGGCCTCGATCATGTCCTGGCGGGCGTCCGGCTGCGCCTCGCGCGCTGCGCGTTCCAGCTCCATGTAGAAGCAGGCGCCGCGCCGGTCCAGCGTCTCCAGGATGGCTTCGGCCAGTGGGTCGTCGCGGGCCGGTGTCTCCGCCTCGGGTGTGTCCGGCTCCAGCAGCACCATCGCCTGTTCGCGGCGCAGGAAGCGGATGCGCCCGTCACTCTGGCCCAGCGCGCCACTGCCCACCCAGACGAACTCGCCGGACGCGGTGATGCGGTCCAGCGCGTCCAGCGAGAAGTCGCGCACCCGCATCGGCAGCACATGGGTGGTCCAGGCCGACCAGGGCAGGGCGACGCCTTCGAGCTGCGTGAGCACTTCGCGCAGGGTGCCGATGCCTGACCCGGGCTCGCTCAGGCCCTGCCAGGCGGGCAGGAAGCGGCCCAGCGCGCGGGCGTCCACCGCCGCCGCCTCGTCGCGCAGGCGGGCCAGGGTGCGGCGCTTCAGCCGGCGCAGGATGTCCAGCTCGCACCAGTCCTCGCCCTGGCCCTGCGGGCGGATCTCGCCGCGCAGCAGCACGCCGGCACTCTCTAGCGCCTCCAGCGCCGGAAGCAGCGCGCCGGGCGCGAGGCCGTAGCGAACGCCCAGCTCCTCGACGCGGAATGGCCCATGGGTGCGGGCGTAGCGGCGCAGCAGCTGTTCCAGCGGGCGTTGCGGCGGCTCGAGGAAACCGGCGGGCAGGCCGGGTGGTGGCACGACCCCGAGCGCGTCGCGAAAGAGGGCAGCGTCCTCGGCCGCGATCCAGCGCGGCTCGCCGGCGATTCGGACCTCGACCGCACGCAGCCCGTCGGCCAGGGTCTGTAGCCAGGGTGCGGGGTTTTCGTCCGCTGCGGCTTCGATCTCCTCCCGCGTCAGGTCGCCCCCCCCGGCGCAGCAGGTCATGCAGCTCGTCGGCGTCGCGGACCTGTGTCGCCTCGGTGGTGTGCGCCAGCTCGGCCTCCAGCTCGGCCAGGGCATCGGGGTCGATCAGCTCGCGCAGCTCGGCTTGGCCCAGCAGCTCGGCCAGCATCCCGCGATCGAGCGTGAGCGCCTGCGCCTTGCGTTCGGCCATCGGCGCGTCCTGCTCGTAGATGTAGGCGGCGACGTAGGCGAATACCAGGCTGCGCGCGAACGGCGAGGCCCGTGGCGTTTCCACCTCGTGCACCCGGATGTGGCGCTCCTGCACCCCGCGCAGGATCTCCCGGAGGGCGTCCAGATCGAACACGTCGGCCAGCACCTGGCGGTAGGTCTCCAGCACCACCGGGAAGCTCGCGTACTCGCGCACCGACGCGAGCAGCTGCTGCGACTTCAGGCGCTGGGCCCATAGCGGCGTGCGCTGGCCCGGGCGGTTGCGCACCAGAAGCAGGGCGCGGGCCGCATTCTCGCGGAAGGCGCTGGCGAACAGGGTGGAGTTCCCCAGCTCGCGAGTGACCGTCTCCTCCAGTTCCTCCGGGTCGGGGAAAAGGCTGTCCAGCTCCGGCAGGTCCTCGCTGTCCGCCAGGCGCAGCACGATGCCGTCGTCGGTGTACATCACCTGCACTTCGAAACCGGACGTGCTGGTCAGCGCCCCCTGCAGGGCCAGCGCCCAGGGGGCGTGCACGCGGGCGCCGAACGGGGTCAGGATGCATACGCGCCAGTCGCCGACCTCGTCGCGGAAGCGCTCGACCACGATGCGCTTGTCCGACGGGAGCTGCCCGGTGGCCTCGCGCTGTTCGTCGATGTAGTCGCCGAGGGTCTCGACCGCCGCCTCCGACAGCGGGGCGTGGTCCTTGAGCCAGGTCGTGCGCTCGGCGCGGTCCATGCGCGCGAGGCGTTCGGTCGCTGCGCCGATCGCGCGCCCGAGTTCGATCGGCCGGCCGGGGCCGTCGCCGTGCCAGAAAGGCAGCTTGCCGACCTCGCCAGGGGCGGGGGAGACCAGCACGCGGTCGCGGGTGATCGCCTCCACGTGCCAGGTGCTGGCGCCCAGGGTCACGTTCTCGCCGGTCTTCAGCTCGAACACCATCTCCTCGTCCAGCTCGCCGATGCGCGGGCCGCCCTCGCCGACATGCACGCCGTACAGGCCGCGGTCGGGGATGGTGCCGGCGTTCAGGCGCGCGGCCAGCGCCGCGCCCCGGCGCGGGGTCAGCTCGTCGCGGGCGCGGTCCCAGGCGAGCCACGGGCGCAGGTCGGCGAAGTCGGTGCTGGGGTAGTGGCCGGAGAGCATATCCAGGGTCGCCTCCAGCAGCGGGCGCGACAGCTCGCGCCAGGGTGCGGCGCGGCGCACCAGCGCGTGCAGCTCGTCCACCGTGCGCGGGCGTTCGCAGACCATCGCGACGAGCTGCTGGGCGAGTACGTCCAGTGGGTTGTGCGGGGCATGGATCGGTTCCAGCGCGCCGACCTGCATGCGCTCGCCAATCACCGCGCATTCCAGCAGGTCGCCGCGAAAGCGCGGCAGCAGCAGCGAGCGCGAGACCTGGCCGACCCCGTGCCCGGCGCGTCCGGCGCGCTGCAGGCCGCGGGCAACCGAGCCGGGCGACTCGACCATGATCACCAGGTCCACCGCACCCATGTCGATGCCCAGTTCCAACGAGCTGGTGGCGACGATGCCGCGCAGGCGTCCGGTCTTCAGTCGCCCCTCGATCTCCGCGCGGCGCTCGTGGGAGACGCTGCCGTGGTGCGCGGCGACCAGGTCCTCCTTGTCGGTGGCCTCGGCCTGCTGTTCGCGCCAGGCGTCGTTGATGCGCTGGACCAGGCGCTCGCAAAGCCCGCGGCTGTTGACGAACACGATGGTCGAGCGGTGTTCCAGGATCGCGGCCAGTAGGCGCGGCTCCAGGCGCGCGGCGCGGTCGCCGCCCCCGCCCGGGAGTGGTCCGGTGCCCTGGCCGTAGACCGCGCCGAGGATGGAGCCGGACGGGATGGTGTCCGCGCCTTCGGACGCTTCGAGGGTGGGGGGTGCGTGTGCCGCTGGCGGCTCCTCCGGGGCGAGGATCTCGAGATCCAGGCGTGGGGCCTCGGCGGCGTCGATCACCTCCACCTCGCGGTTGCCGCCGAGGAAGCCGCGCGCGACCTCCATTGGATGCACGGTCGCGGAGAGCCCGATGCGTTGCGGGTCCTCGCCGCAGCGCTCGGCCAGGCGTTCCAGCGACAGGGCCAGGTGCGCGCCGCGCTTGTTCCCGGCCAGGGCGTGCACCTCGTCGATGATTACCGTATGGATGGATTCGAGGTTCTCCGCGGCCTTCGAGCCCAGCAGCAGGTAGAGCGACTCCGGCGTGGTCACCAGGATGTCGCCGGGTTCGCGCGCCTGGGCGCGGCGCTCGGCCTGCGGGGTGTCGCCGGTGCGGATGTGCACCACGGGTTCGCGGGCCGACTGGTCGCCCAGGCGCGCGGCGGTCCGCGTGATGCCGGTCAGCGGGGCGCGCAGGTTGCGCTCGATGTCGGTGGCCAGTGCCTTCAGTGGCGAGATGTAGAGTACCGAGTAGCCGGTGCGGGGTTCCGGGGCCGGCTCGCCGGTCAGGCGGTCGATTGCACTCAGGAACGCGGCAAGGGTCTTGCCGCTACCGGTCGGAGCGATCAGCAGACAGTGGTGGCTGGCGCGGATCGCGGGCCAGCCGCGGGACTGGATGGGAGTGGCCTGCTCGAAGGCCTCGCGAAACCAGGTGTCGGTCGCGGGACGAAAGGGCGTGACCGGCATCGGCTGGGGCCCCGAGCTGGCGGGTCAGGCGTGGCCGACGGTGCTGTCGGTGGTGGAGTGGAAGTAGTCGCTGTCGCGCGCCAGCTCGTCGATCAGCTCGTGCAGCATGGCCAGCCGGCTTTCAGCATCCGCGAACGGGGCGCAGTCCTCGCACAACGGGTCGCCGCAGGGTTGGCGGCTGTACAGCCAGAAGTGGATCGCACCGGCCAGCAGGCCGTCGGCAACATCACCGGTCTCGTCGGCCTGGCCGTCATCCGCCAGGCGGTTGGCCAGCTCGATCAGGTGCTGGGCGGCGTTGTTGTAGGTCTGGTCGGTGGTGTCGTTCATGGGGTCTCGGGACAGTCTTGTTTAGCCAGCGCCAGTCGGTTTGACTGACACAGAACCCGGCAGTTTACCGCGACTGGCCGATATTCCGAAGAAACAGGGGAATATGCCGTTCCTCCGGGGACAGGCCGCCGTGGGCGCCAACGAAGAACGGCCCTTCGTCGTCGGCCGGCGGGTCCACCAGGTAGGCGTCCTCGACCGGCAGCAGCAGGTAGTCGCCGGCCCGCGCGCGCAGTTCCGGGTGTTGCGGCTCGGGGCCGAGGGTCCCGTGGCCCAGCCACTCGGCCTGCGGGATGGCCAGGACATCGTCACCGAACGCCCGCTCCAGTGCCTGCAGGAAGTCAGCGTGCTGTCCGGTTCGGATGTGGGCGAGGGCGGCGCGTGGCTCGCCGGTCAGACGGTGGCGCAGGCAGGCCTGTACCGCCGGATGCTCGCGGAGGTCCAGGCGGCGTTCGACCGTGCGCATGCCGTGGTCGGCGGTGGTCAGGAACACGCTCTCGGGGCGCTGGATCTGCGCGCAGGTGGCGGTGTAGGCCAGGTCCAGCTGTTTCAGGTGGCGCTCCACCTCCGGGCTGTCCGGGCCGTACTCGTGGCCCAGATGGTCCAGCTCCGACCAGTAGACGTAGGTGAAGTGGGGGCCTGGCGTCGCGTTCACGTGCGCGGCCACCCGCGCCGGCAGCTCGGAGAGGTCCTCGAAGCCAATGAAGTCGGCGCCGCGGCTCATCATGCGGTTGTAGGGCGTGCCGCCGATCCATTCCGGGCCGATGAAGGTCATGCCGCAGTCAAGCCGGTCGCCCAGGCGGTCGGGCTGCACGCGGCCGGTCAGCTCGCGGTAGCCGAGCGTGGCCGGGTGGTCGTCGGCGCCGCGCTCCTGGCCCATCAGTACCGTAAGGGTGCGTTCGGCGGCCGCCAGGCGGGTATGCCAGCCGAGCAGGCCATGCCGTGCGGGGTGGCGGCCGGTCAGGATGCTGGTGATCGCGGTGGCCGTAGTGCTGGGAAACACAGTCTCCAGATCGGTCACGTGGTCCGCGCCCAACAGCGGCGTGTGGCGGCGGTAACGGGCGGCAAAGCCGTCGATGAGCCAGAGTACGATATGGCGGTCCGGGCCCAGGTGCTCGGAGACACCCGCGAGCGGCGGGTGCGAGGCCGCCGCGTTCAGGCTCGCCTCGATCTGGCCGAGCAGGTCCATCAGCCCGGGGGATTCCAGCCGCGCGCGCAGAATGGCGTCCACGGCCGAGTGGGCCGTGGGGGTGGCAGTGACCGACAAGACCTCAGGCCTTCGCGCCGCCGTCGCCGCCCATGCAGGGCGGGGAATCCGCGACCTTTCCGGCGCGCTCGAACCACTGGTCCGGGTCCAGGGTGTGCAGCGCCAGGGCGTGGATGCCCCCGGCCAGCTCGTCGGCCAGGGCCTGGTTCACCAGACGATGCCGCGCGATCAGTTTCTGATCGCGAAAGGCCTCGGATACCACGGTCACCTTGAAGTGCGACTCCGAACCCGGCGGCACGTTGTGCATGTGGCTCTCGTTCACCACCTCCAGATGCTCGGGCGCAAAGCGTTCCTCCAGTTTCCGGCTAATGGTCTCCTGCATGGTCATCGACGACTCCAGTGCTTCGAATGGTGGGTCAACGTGTCCAGTCTGCCGTGTCGGCAACGCATGTCCAGATCCTCTGTGGGTCGCATGGCTGCCGTGCCCGGAAGGCCGGGATTACGCGCCCGGTGCGCGGGTCTTCCAATAGTCCGGATCACGATGCAGGTGCATGATGGCGAGAATCAGAACAGCGTCGTTGAAACCGGTGCCGTATCTTCTCGAAGACCTGCTCGCCCGGAATGGCCGCGACCGTGCCCGACCGGATCTCTTCCAGGCGTTTTCGGGAGACTTCCGCCCATTTTCGGTCTACATCCGCATCGGGCGGGTTCAGGCTGCGCAGGAGAGAATCGACTACCAGGGCGCGGTCCTCCACGGGTAGGGACTCGGCTTCGTCGATGAGGTCTTTGATCTTCATGTCATCATCCTCGTGACATCGCTGTGGGCGATGGCCGGAGCAAGGTGTCTGCTCATACTGGCATGGTAGTGCGAGAGGGCGCCATTGTGGCCGGCATGAAGCAGGTGGTTCCCGCTCCTGGGAGGTGATGATGCGACAGACACTGGCGTTCGATGTGTACGGGACGCTGATCGATACGCAGGGGATTGTGGCGACGCTCGAAGGCTGGATCGGCGAGCGGGCACCTGTGCTGGCGCGTGCCTGGCGCGAGAAGCAGCTCGAATACACCTTCCGGCGTGGGCTGATGGGGGCGTATGCGGACTTCGATACCTGTACCGAGCAGGCGCTGCGCTATTGCTGCCAGGCGTTGGATATCGAGCTCGACCCTGAGCAGGAGGTGGCGTTGTTGCTGCGCTATCGCCAGCTCCCCGCCTTTACCGATGCGGCTCCGGCCCTGGATCGCCTGCGCGCGGACGGCCACCGCCTGTTCGCATTCAGCAACGGCAGGGCCGAGACGGTGGATGAGCTGCTGCGCCACGCCGGTCTGGACGATCGCTTCGAGGATGTCGTCAGCGTGGACGAGATCGGCTGTTTCAAGCCCGATCCACGGGTGTACCGGCATTTCCTCCAGCGGGCGAATGTATTGCCGATGGCTGCCTGGCTGATCTCGGGCAACCCGTTTGACGTGATCGGCGCGCAGGCCGCGGGTATGCGCACGGCCTGGCTCGACCGGGCGGGGCAGGGGCTGTTCGATCCCTGGGGCGGGGAACCCACCGCTACCATCCGGGGCCTGGACGAGCTGGCCGGCGCGCTGGGTTTGTAGCGGCCGCGACCTCGGCAAGCATTCCCGTTGCAACGCGCTATTCGCACGCGGTGGTTGCGCTACGATGGAGATCGGGCAGCCGCCGGGAGAGGAGCGTGAGCCAGCACGTCAAGCAACGGGTCGCGCCCGCAACGGAATCGCCCCTGATCCGTGCGGCTACGCTGGAGGATCTGGAGGCGCTGGTGGCGCTGGAACAGGCGGCGTTCGAGGTCGATCGCATCTCGCGGCGGCAGTTTCGCTACCTCCTCACGCGCGGGCATGCGGCCACGCTGGTGGCGGAGGGGCCCGGCGGTGAGGGGCTGCTCGGCTACGTGATGCTGCTGTTCAGCCGGGGTACGTCGCTGGCGCGGCTGTACTCCATCGCGGTCAGCGAGCGGGCACGTGGGCAAGGGCTCGGGCGGCGCCTGGTGGAGGCGGCGGAGGATGTGGCGCGGGAGCACGGCCGGACCGATCTGCGCCTGGAAGTGCGCCGTGACAACGCGGCCAGTCAGGCGTTGTTCCGGGGGCTGGGGTATCGCGATTTCGGCACCATCGACGACTACTACGAGGACCACATGGATGCGCTGCGGCTGCAGAAGTCGCTGGCGCCCGGTCCCGATCCGGCGCTGGTGCGCGCACCGTACTACGCGCAGACGCTGGAGTTCACCTGCGGCCCGGCCGCGCTGATGATGGCGATGCGCGCCATCGACCCGGACCTGAAGCTGGACCGGCGCCTGGAGCTGCGCCTGTGGCGCGATGCCACCACCATATTCATGACCTCCGGCCACGGCGGTTGCGGTCCCTACGGGCTGGCGCTGGCGGCCGCCCATCGCGGGTTCGAGGTGGAACTGCTGGTGCGCGATCGCGGCGTGGCGTTTGCCGATTCGGTGCGCAGCGTGGAGAAAAAGGAAGTCATGCAACTGGTGCAGGAAGAGATGATCGAGGAGCTGGAGCAGCTCGGGGTCCCCGTGGTGCATGGTCCGGTGAACGTGGCCCAGCTGGCGGCACGCTCTGCCGAGGGCGGGGTGCCGGTGGTGTTGATCAGCAGCGTGCGGCTGTACGCCGAGCGCTTCCCGCACTGGGTCACGGTCACCGGGTTCGACGAGCGCTTTGTCTACGTGCACGACCCGTTCGTGGATACCGAGCAGGGCGGGCGCGCGCTGGATTCGGTCAACATGCCGATCGCCCGCGCGGCCTTCGAGCGCATGGCGCGCTATGGACGCGCGGGGTTGCAGGCGGCGGTGATCGTCGGCCCACGCAAGACGCCAGGGGTGGCGCATGCCTGAGCACCGCATCCTGGTCGAGCGCCGGGCGGACTGGAAGCCGCACTTCCCCGACCTGCCGGTGATGGCCATCGACGACTACCTGCGCGGCCCGGCCGTCGACGACCCGGCCAACCTGCGGGTGATCAACCTGTGCCGCAGCCAGCGCTACCTGTCGGCGGGCTACTACGGCTCGTTGCTGGCGGAGGCGCGCGGGCATCGGGTGATCCCCAGCGTGCGCACCCTGCAGGACCTGTCGCGCAAGTCGATCTACAGCCTGGACACCGAAGAACTGGATGAACGTGTGGCGCGCGTACTGGGGCGCAGCCGCCAGGGCACGCATCCGGAACGGCTGGAACTGACCGTGCTGTTCGGCCAGTGCGCCGAGCCGGCGCTGCAGGAGATCGCCGGGCAGCTGTTCGCCCTGTTCCCCGCGCCGATGTTCCGGGTGGAGTTCCGGCTGCAGGGCCAGTGGCAGATCCATGCCCTGCGCCCGTTCGCGCTCAACGCGCTCGAGCCCGAGCAGGAGCCGGCCTTCTTTGCCGCCCTGGAGCGCTACCTCTCCAAGCCCTGGCGCCGCCGGCGCGAGGCCCGCAGCGCCCGCTACGAGCTGGCCATCCTGCACAACCCGGACGAGGCCCTGGCCCCGTCCACGCCGGCGACGCTCAAGCGCTTCGTCCGCGCTGGACAGGAGCAGGGGATGGATGTCGAGCTGATCCAGGCGCGCGACCTGCCGCGGCTGGCGGAGTTCGATGCCCTGTTCATCCGCGAGACCACCGCGATCGACCACTACACCTACCGCTTCGCGCGCAAGGCCGAGGCCGAGGGCATGGTGGTGATCGACGATGCCGACTCCATCCTGCGCTGTACCAACAAGGTCTACCTGGCCGAACGCCTGGCCGCCCATCGCGTGCCCACACCGAAGACGGTGATTCTCAACCGCGAGACCATCCTGCGCGCGGAGGAATCGATCGGCTATCCCGTGGTGCTGAAGATCCCGGACGGCAGCTTCTCGCGCGGCGTATTCAAGGCGAACGACCGCGGCGAGCTGGAATCCATCGCCCGGCGCCTGCTCAAGGAGAGCGATCTGATCCTCGCCCAGGAGTTCGTCTACACCGAATTCGACTGGCGCATCGGTGTGCTCAACCGCCAGCCGCTGTACGCCTCGCAATACCTGATGTCGCGCAAACACTGGCAGATCGTCAACCACGACGCCAAGGGCGGCGCGCGCGAGGGCGGCTTTCGCACCCAGGCCCTGGCCGACGTGCCCGCGGCGGTGGTCAAGACCGCCGTCAAGGCCGCCAACCTGATCGGCGACGGCCTCTACGGCGTCGACCTCAAGCAGACCCCGCGCGGCGTGATGGTGATCGAGGTCAACGACAACCCCAACCTTGACGCCGGCATCGAGGACAAGGTCCTCGGCGAGACGCTCTATACCACCCTGATGCAGGACTTCGTCCGCCGCCTCGACGCCGCCCGCCGCCACCGCGCCGCACCCTGATGCGGCTTTCCGGCGCGCTCGTTACGGGCGAGGGGTATCGAGCTTGCTCGGATTCCAGGTCAGGCTGCCTCGGGCGGCTCGTGTTGCGGGTCGTGGAGTTCGAGGTCGACCATCAGTTCGTTGGCCAGTGCCTCGAGGGCGTCCTGCAGGGTGTCCAGATCCAGGTCCTCGGGGACGCCGAGCTGCGCCTGCGCGTGGAACATTGGTTCGCCGGTCATTGAGCCCGGCTTGCAGGCCGTATCCAGGGTTTCCACGCTGACGCCGTGGCGCGAGAGGATGGCGGTGATGTCCTGCACGATCCCCGGCCGGTCGTGTCCGACCAGATCGAGCATCACCCGGTGCCAGGGCGGTGCCGGAAGCTCACTCCCGCGCTGGATCTGGACCTGTAGACCGTCCCCCTCCAGCTCGCGCAGTGCGGCCTCCAGCTGGTCCGCGGCATCCGCCTCGGCCTCCAGCAGCACGACCCCGGCGAACTGACCGGCCAGCTGCGCCATGCGGCTCTCCAGCCAGTTGCCGCCCGCCGCCCGCGCCCGCGCCGCCACCGCGCTGACCAGCCCCGGCCGGTCCGGCCCGATCACCGTCAGAATCACCGAAGTCTTCATGCTCTGTCTCCCTGTTCCCGTTGCGATCAGACGGGTCATGCTACGGCATGGTTCCGGTTCGCAGGTACCGCGCCACTTTGGAGCCCTTGCCGGCACTGGCGCGATTCGGCGCTAGTTCAGCCAGTAGTCAGGCCAGTAGCCAGGGATGTGCTGCCCCATCTACGCCTTGGCGTAGGCCCCTGTGTGGGAGAGGTTTGATCTGCATCAAGAACCCGGCTGTCTCTAACCGCAGGACGTATCCTTTATGCTGAATTGAGAATATTCTTTAGTTGTTATTTCTGGGTTCGCCCGATGATCGTGGTGACTGTTCGGTGACTCCTCTTTCGGCGCATAGCGGCTCATGACCAAGGACAGCACATATGAAAAAGAAACAGCTTGCCGGAGGGTTGGCCCTCCTCCTCGGTCTCGGCCTCGCGGGGACGCCGGCACTGGCCGTCGATGGCCTTGAAGGTGATCCGCAGCGCGGGGAGGGTCTGACGCAGACCTGCGTTTCCTGCCATCAGGCCGATGGCTCCGGGCAGAACGTTCCGGGAGGCGAATCCTGGCCGCGCCTGGCCGGTCTGTCCGAAGGCTATATCGCGCGGCAACTGAAGGATTACCAGGAAGGCCGCCGCCGGAACAGCACCATGGCCGCGTTCGCCAATATGCTGGATGATCAGGCTGTAGCCGATGTCGCTGCGTACTACGCCCAGCTTCCGGTTACCCAGGCCGAGGGGGGCGACGACGTGGATGACGCCACCCTGGCGCGCGGCGAGGAGCTGGCGCGGCGTGGGGACTGGAACCAGTACATCGTCAGCTGCCAGAGCTGCCACGGCCCGGGCAATGCCGGGGCCGGTGATGTGTTCCCGGGCATCGCGAGTCAGCATGCCGGCTATATCGCCGGTCAACTGCGACAGTGGCAGGAGGGCGAGCGCGACAACGATCCGCAGGGCCTGATGGCTGCGATCGCCAAGCGCATGAGCGATGAGGACATCCGGGCCGTCTCGGCCTGGCTGGCCCGTCAACGTGTCACGTCGGCACAAGGGGATACGGAATGAAGATTCGCAAGCTCACGCTGACGACGGGCGCGGCCGTCCTGCTGGCCGGTGCCGCGAGCGCTGCCTGGGACGAATACAAGCCCCTGTTCGCCCTCGGTTATGCCGAGCCGGAGGAGGGCCAGCTCGTCCATATCCCGCCGACGCTTCAGGATCTCGAGGATGCCGCCATGAGTCCCGAACTCAAGGACGTGGTCCGGCGCGGTCATGACCTGTTCGTTGATACCCAGCAACTGCGCGGCCAGCATGTGTTCAACGACATGAATTGTGCCAGCTGCCACATGGATGCCGGGCGCCAGCCGTTCAGTGCCGCTTTGTGGCCGGCCGCGATCACGCTGCCGGATTACCGCGGCAAGAACTGGCAGGTGAACAGCCTCGAGGAACGCGTGGTCGGCTGCTTCACCTACTCGATGAATGGCAATCCGCCGGAGTACGGCAGCGACACGATGCTGGCCATCACTACCTACATGCAGTGGCTGGCCAAGGGTGCACCGGTCTACCCGGACCAGGAGATCTACGGGCGTGGCTATGGATCGGTGGCCGAGCCGGAACAGGAGCCTAACTACGAGCGCGGCAAGGCGGTCTATGCCCAGAGCTGCGCGATCTGCCATGCAGAGGACGGTCAGGGGTTGAAGCAGGACGGCCAGGTGGTCTTCCCGCCGTTGTGGGGAGATGGTTCCTACAACTGGGGTGCCGGGATGTCGCGGATCAATACCTCGGCGGCCTTCATCAAGCACAACATGCCGTTGGGCCAGCCGAACTCGCTCAGCGACCAGGAGGCCTGGGATGTGGCGTTCTACATGAACAGTCACGAACGCCCGCAGGACCCGCGCTACACCGGTGATGTTCACGAGACCCGTGAAAAGCACGCCAATTTCCACGGGCGCACCCTCTACGGGACCGTGC
Source organism: Thioalkalivibrio sp. ALMg3 (assembly GCF_000381225.1). Taxonomy (NCBI): domain Bacteria; kingdom Pseudomonadati; phylum Pseudomonadota; class Gammaproteobacteria; order Chromatiales; family Ectothiorhodospiraceae; genus Thioalkalivibrio; species Thioalkalivibrio sp. ALMg3. The sequence continues at coordinate 120,490 of NZ_KB906224.1, forward strand.
GCGAGGTGGACGGGCACTTGCTGGGCGATCACGACAACACCGGCGAGAAGGACTTCCTGCGCCCGGAGATCCTCCGCTCGCGCACCTTCGACTGACGCGATCGCCTCCCGGCTGATTCACTGGGAGGCCGTCAACGCCCTGGAACGCGGGTCGTTCCGGGGCGTTTTCGTTTCCGCTTTTGGGCGGGGGTCAGTCGGTGTAGATCATCCGGCGGGTCATCCCGCCGTCGACGGTCCAGGTCTGGCCGGTGACGAAGCCGGCGTCCGGCCCGAGCAGGAAGGCGGTTAGGGCGGCGATGTCGGCGGGCTGGCCGACGCGCCCGGCCGGGTGCTGGGCGTGGTCCTGTGCGGACAGGGGCTCGGCCTGTTGCTGGTCGGGGCTGCGGGCGTCGATCCAGCCGGGGCGGATGGTGTTCACGCGGACATCCGGCCCGGCGCTGATGGCCAGGGCGTGGGTGAAGGCGTCGAGGCCGCCCTTGCTGGCGGCGTAGGCCTCGGTGTGTGGCTCCGACTGCAGGGCGCGAGTCGAGCTGATGTTCACGATGGCCCCATGGCGGCGGCGCAGCAGCGGCAGGGCATGCTTGCCAAGCAGGAAGGCACCGGTGAGGTTGGTGTCCAGCCAGCGCTGCCAGTCGGCGAGTTCCAGTTCTTCCAGTGGCCCGGAGTGCGGGTCGCTGATGCCGGCATTGTTGACCAGCGCATCGAGTCCGCCGTGCCATTCCTCCGTGCGCCGAATGGCTTCGCGGACCTGTTGCTCGTCGCGGACATCCAGCGTCATCGCCCGGGCCGCGGGGCCGATGCGCGCGGCGGCCTGTTCGCATTCGGCGCCGTCGAGGTCGGTCAGTACCACCTGCCAGCCATACTGCACCAGGCGCCCGGCGATGCCGAGGCCGATCCCGCGCGCGGCGCCGGTGACCAGCGCCACCCGTGGCGTCGGGTCGTTGTCCGGTGTTTCAGACACCGGCGGTTTCGGGGAGGTTATAGAAGGCGCGGGCGGTGGCGGTGGTGTGGACGGCGAGGTCTTCGCTTGGCTCGTCGCGCAGCTTGGCCACGTATTCGCCGATGTGGGGGAGGAAGGCGGGCTCGTTGCGCCGGCCGTTGCCGATCTTCTTGCCGGTGCCCTTGGGCAGGCTGCGCGGCAGGAGGTAGGGGGCGTCGGTCTCGATCATCAGGCGGCCGCGCGGGATGCGCGGGACCAGCGGGTGCAGGTGGTGGCCGCGGCGTTCGTCGCAGACCCAGCCGGTGATGCCGATGTGGCAGTCGAGGTCGAGGTATTCGGCCAGGGCGTCGGCCTCGCCGGTGAAGCAGTGCACCACGGCCGCCGGCACCTTGTCGCGCCAGCGGCGCAGGATCTGGGCGAAGTCGTGGTGGGCGTCGCGTTCGTGCAGGAACACCGGCAGGCCGAGGTCGGCGGCCAGCTCCAGCTGGGCCTCGAAGGCGCTGCGCTGCTGCGGGCGCGGCGAGTGGTCCCGGTTGTAGTCCAGACCCATCTCGCCCATGGCGACCACGTTGGCGTCCGCACGGGCGAGGTCACTGAACCGGGCGGCGATCGCGTCGGTCCACTGTTTGGCGAGATGTGGATGCACGCCCAGGGTGGCGCGGCAGCAGTCCGGGTAGCGGTCGGCGATCTCCAGGCACTTTTCGCTCTGGTGGGCGTCGGCGCCGGTGATCAGCATCCAGGAGACACCGGCCTCGCGGGCGCGTTCGAGGACCTCGTCGCGTTCCTTGTTGAACGATTCGTGGGTGAGGTTAAAGCAGATATCGATCCATTCCATGCGCGGTATGCTAACGGATTGGACGCGTGGTGCCAGTTCCCGGGGCAGTCATTGCGAGGGGCCGCCGGCGCCGTGGCACAAAAGCGCGAAGCGCGTTGAACGGCCGCAGGCCGGCCCGAAGGGCGAACGCAGCGAGTCATCTCCGTCCGAGACCACTGGAGCTCTCGAACCCGACGCTTCGCGAGCTTCAGGAGATTGTTTCGTCGCCTTCGGCGCCTCGCAATGACGGGGGTAAGGAGCGGCGTCATCGCGAGGAGCGGAGCGACGTGGCGATCTCTGTGAGGAACCCCGGCGTTGCAATGGCGGGGTTGTGGTCCGGGTTTGGGGCTGAGGCCGCGGCGGCGTGTTAAACCTTGTGCAGAGCTTTTGATTTGGAGTTTGGAATGCGTGATGCGAGCCCCCTGGCGGTTTATCTGAACGACTATCAGCCGCCGGCGTTTGTGGTGGAGAGCCTGGAGCTGGACTTTGATCTGGCGGCAGCAGCCACCGAGGTGACGACGCGCATGGCGGTGCGGCGCAACCCGGAGGCGGTGGAGCCGGATGCGCCGCTGCGCATGTATGGCGATGGCGTGGAACTGGTCTCGTTCACCGTGGACGGCGCCAAGCCGGCCGAGGGTTTGCTGGAACAGGACGCCGAGGGGCTGCTGCTCCACGGCCTGCCGGAGGCCGCGCGGCTGGAGATCGTCAGCCGCTGCCACCCGGAACAGAACACCGCGCTGGAGGGCTTGTACGCCTCCAGCGGCAACCTCTGTACCCAGTGCGAGCCGGAGGGCTTTCGCCGCATCACGTTCTTCCCCGATCGGCCGGACGTACTGACAACGTATCGCGTGCGACTGGAGGCGGACCGGGTGCAATACCCGGTACTGCTGGCGAACGGTAACCGGGTGGAAGCCGGCGAGCTGGACGGTGGCCGGCATTACGCCGTGTGGGAGGACCCGTTCCTCAAGCCGTCGTACCTGTTCGCGCTGGTCGCGGGGGATCTGGCCTGCCAGCGCGACACCTTCACCACGATGTCCGGGCGTGAGGTTCAGCTCGAGCTGTACGTGGAGGCACACAACGCCGATCGCTGCGACCACGCGCTGGCCTCGCTGAAGCGCGCGATGCGCTTTGATGAGGAGGCCTTTGGCCGCGAATACGATCTGGATGTGTACATGATCGTCGCGGTGGACGACTTCAACATGGGGGCAATGGAGAACAAGGGGTTGAACCTGTTCAACGCCAAGTACGTGCTGGCCAGTCCCGACACCGCCACGGATGACGACTTCGTCGCCATCGAGTCGGTGATTGCCCACGAGTACTTCCACAACTGGTCGGGCAACCGCGTGACCTGTCGCGACTGGTTCCAGCTGTCGCTGAAGGAGGGGCTCACGGTCTTCCGTGACCAGGAGTTCACCACCGACTGCACCCTGTTCGGCGTGAAGCGGATCGACGACGTGGCCATGCTGCGCGCTTTCCAGTTCCCGGAGGACGCCGGCCCGCTGGCGCACCCGGTGCGTCCGGACCACTACGCCGAGATCAACAATTTCTACACCCTGACCGTGTACGAAAAGGGCGCGGAGCTGATCCGCATGCTGCGCACCCTGATCGGCCGCGAGACCTTCCGCCGCGGACTGGACGTCTACTTCGAGCGCTTCGACGGTCAGGCGGTGACCACTGACGACTTCGTGGCGGTGATGGCCGAGGTCAGTGGTCGCAACCTGACGCCATTCAAGCGCTGGTACACCCAGGCCGGCACCCCGCGGGTCACGGCCGCGACGTCGTTTGACGGCCCCGGTGGCCAGGCGCGCATCACGCTCACGCAGGAGACGCCGCCAACTCCGGGGCAGGAGCACAAGGAGCCTGTGGTGATCCCGATGCGGGTGGCCTTTCTGGATGCCGAAGGACGGCGCATCACGGCTCACCAGAAGGGTGGCGAGGTGCAGGACGAGTGGGTGCTGGAGCTCAGCGAAGGCGAGCAGACCTTCCGTTTCGAAGAGTTGTCCGACTCGCCAGCCGCGATCTCCTGGCTGCGCGGCTTCTCCGCCCCGGTGATCCTGAACGCCAACCAGGGCGTGGACGAGCTGGCCCACCTGCTGGCCTATGACGACGACGCCTTTGCCCGCTGGGAGGCGGCGCAGACGCTGTTCCGCCGCGCGATCCGGTCACGCATCGAGCACGATGCCGCCGACACCGCGCTGGAGGCGGCGATCGAGCATGCCCTGGCAGCGCTGTTGCGCGACGAGGCGATCGAGCCGGTGCTGTTGGCGACCATCCTGCAGTTGCCGCCGACCCGCGAGCTGGCCGAGCTGTTCGAGCGCGTGGACCCGGTGCGTCTGCGCAACGAGCGCGACGACCTGGAGAAGCGCCTGTACATGCCGCTGACCGAGGCGATGCAGCAGATTCAGCCGAAGCTGGATGACGTCGACAACGGTGCGTTCACCGCCGAGGCCATGGGCCGGCGCCAGCTGCGCAACCGGTTGCTGGCGCTGCGCGTCGCCGCGCGCGACCAGGCCGCGGTGCCCGAGGCCCTGGCGCAGTACCAGAAGGCCCGCAGCCAGACCATGCGCATGGGCGCACTGAACGCGGTCAACGAGCTGGACCATGAGGCGCGCCAGGTGCTGCTGGCGGACTTCGAAAAGCGCTACCGCGACGACCCGCTGGTGCTGGACAAGTACTTCGGTCTGCAGGCGGGCAGCCAGGTCGCCGGCGGTTTCGAGCGCCTGGACGCGCTGCTTGAGCACCCCGGCTTTCGCTGGACCAACCCGAACCGCGTGCGCGCGGTGCTGGGGCCGTTCATGGCGCGCAACGAACGCCACTTCCACCAGGACGACGGCGAGGGCTACCGCCGTATGGGCGGCTTCGTCGAGAAGCTGGACGCGATGAACCCGCAGACCGCCGCACGCCTGGCCCAGCCGCTGACCCGCTGGCGCAAGGTCGACACCGTGCGCAGTGAATTGATGCGAGCGGAACTCGAGCGTCTGGCCGCACTCGAAGTCTCGCGCGATCTGCGCGACGTGATCGAACGCGCGCTGGCCCCGTAGCCGATCGGGCGTTGGGGGTGAATGCAGGAGCGTGCTTGCACGCGAAGCCCCTGCCCGCGTCCGGCTTTGGCTGGGGCTTCGCGTGCAAGCACGCTCCCTACGGGGGCTGTGGGTTGTGGTAGGTTGATGTCAGGTTATAGGGGGCGCGACGCCCCTCGAGACGAGGTTCGGACCGACGTGAAGCGAGTCTTCTACCGACTGCTGTGCTGGATGCTGGTGCTGGCGATTGCCGGCCTGCCGGCGCTGGCGGCGGCCGTGGGAATGGAAGACGGTCACGCTGGGCACACGATGCATGGCGCCCAGTCCAAGGGCGATGCCGAGCACGGGGTGCACGATCACGGGCACGACGCTGCCCATCACCACCATGCGCATGGCGACCGGGCGGGCCACGCCGCGTCGCCGCATCATGGTTCGGACCATGCGTCTTCGTCGGGACACTCCCAGGTCAGCGAGCTGCTCGTGCATGCCGATTGCGTGGACGCGGCCTGTCTGGCTGCCTGCGCCGCCTGCAGCCATTGTCAGGGCATGCCGTCCATCACAGGCATGGTTGTCCTGACGACAGTGGCGCAGGGCGCAAGCCTGCATTCTTTCCAGAGCGGTCCTTCCGCGGTCGCGTTGCACCGCCCTCCAATCCTCTCCTGATCCCGTAATGCCGGCCGTTTGGCCGGTTCCTGCCCGAGTGCTGCCTGGGTGTCCCCCGGCAGCGGGTAGAAAGGCCGTGTCGTGCGCTTGAGCGCGGTTCGGAATCGAGTACGGAATCAAGGAGATTTTCACGATGCGAGCAACCCGATTGCTGCTCCCCGTGGTGTCGGTACTGTTTCTCGCCGGTTGTGCGGTTACCGCGCCCGAGCTGGACCGGTCCGATCTGATGGAGGACCTCTCGGTGCAGGGGATCGACCTGCCCGAGTCGGAGATGCCCCGACCCTCCGGCGAGCTGACGCTCGACGAGGCCATTCACCAGGCCATCTGGCGCAACCCGCGCATGCAGCAGGCTTATGCCAAGCTGGATCTGACTGCGGCCGACGTGGTCGAGGCCTCCCAGTTTTCCAATCCATCGCTGTCGCTGTCGGTCATGCGCCCCGAGGGTGGCGGTGGCAACGAGTACGGCGTTGGCCTGGCCTGGGGGATCTCCGGGCTGCTGATGCGCGGCTCGCGCCAGGAGATGGCGCAGTCCCACTGGGAATCCACCCGTCTGCAACTGGCCGAGGGGATGGTCGCGTTGGCCAGTGACACCGAACGCGCCTGGTATGACGCGGTGGCCGCGCGCCAGCGTGCCGAGGTGCAACGCCTGGAGAGCCGGGCCGCGGATCTGGGCGCACGTTTGGGCGAGCGCTTCTATGACGCCGGCAATATCTCGGACCTGCAGCGCGCCCACCTGCGCATCCGGGCGGCCGAGTCACGGCTTAAGCTCGAGGATGCCCGACAGCGCGAGCGCGAGGCGCGGCTGCGCCTTGCGCATTTGATGGGGCTGCCCGGACAGGTCCATGACTGGGAGTTGCCGACCGCGCTGCCGCTGCCGCTGGCAGAGGTCGAGGAGCGCCAGGCCCTGGTGGATCAGGCCCTAGAACAGCGCTTGGACCTGCGCGCGCTGGATCATGCCCTGGAAGGGCTGACCGAGGGTGTGGCCCTGGTACGACGGTATCGCTGGATGGGTGATATCGAGCCGGGGTTGGAGTTCGAGCGCGAGGGCGACGGGACCCGCCTGTGGGGTGGAGGTATCTCGTTCACGCTGCCGATCTTCAACCAGAACCAGTCCGGCATTGCCCGCGCCGAGGCCCGGCTGGCGGACGGCGAGGCCCGCCGCGCATCGCTGGTGCAGGTGATTACCAATGACGTGCACCAGCACTTCGAGCGTCTGACCCACCACCGCAACCGTTTCGGCGTGCTGCAGGACGACCTGCTGCCGGCTCGCGAGTTGGCGACCGAGCGGCTGCAGGAGCGCGTGAACTTCATGTTCGACGATGTGTTCGACCTGCTCGCGATCAAGCAGGAGGAGCTGGCGGACTGGCAGAAGGCGGTCGCGGCCCTGGGTGACTACTGGCAGGCGCGTGCGGCGCTGGCGCATTCCGTCGCCGGTGAATTGCCGGGCGGCGAACCGGGCAGTGCCGGCAAGTTCGACACCGCGCAGCTGGAGCACGACCCGGCGCCCATGGACCACGGGTCCATGGGGCATGGCGATCACGGCGCGATGGATCACGGTGCCCCTGGCGCCATGGATCATGACGGCGATGAAGGTCATTCCGGTATGGATCACGGGGCCCATGACGGGGTGGATCATGGCGAAGGCCACGAAGGCCACGAAGGCCACGAAGGCCACGAAGGCCACGAAGGCCACGAAGGCCACGAAGGCCACGAAGGCCACGAAGGCCACGAAGGCCACGAGGGTGACGAGGGTGACGAGGGTCATTCCGGCATGGATCACGGAGATCACGACACCCCTGAGCATTCCAACCACGGGCATGGAGGGCATCACTGATGAAACGCCGTAACTTTCTGATTGCCGCCAGCGCCCTGCTGCCGGCGACCACCCTGACGCGGGTGATGGCCGAAACCGGCCACGAGCACCACAACCAGGGCGATCACACGCCGGGCGAACGCACCGAGCAGGGCTACATGCCGGTGCACACGCCTAATGGCTGGACGCTGCCGTACCAGATGAACGACGGGGTGAAGGAGTTTCACCTGGTGGCCGAGGAGATCGAGCACGAATTCGCGCCCGGTTCGGTGGCCAAGTGCTGGGGCTACAACGGCACCACCCCCGGGCCGACCATCGAGGCGGTGGAGGGTGATCGTGTCCGCATCTACGTGACCAACCGGCTGCCCGAGTACACCTCGGTGCACTGGCACGGTATCCACCTGCCCTCGGGCATGGACGGGGTGAAGGGCGTGACCCAGCCGCCGATCCACCCGGGCGAGACCTTCGTCTACGAGTTCGAGCTGAACCAGCACGGCACGCACATGTACCACCCGCATGCCGACGAGATGGTGCAGATGGCGATGGGGATGATGGGCATGTTCATCATCCACCCGAGGGATGGCGAGATCGAGCCGGTGGACCGCGACTACGCGATCCTGTTGCACAACTGGGGACTGCATCCCGGTACGCGCACGCCGGATCCGTCGATCATGGTGGACTTTGACCTGTGGTCGATGAACTCGAAGGTGTTCCCGGCCATCGACTCGCTGGTGGCGAAGTCCGGCGAGCGGGTGCGTATCCGCATGGGCAATCTGTCGATGTGGAACCACCCGATGCACGTGCACGGGGTGTCGTTCGAGGTGACCGGCTCCGATGGCGGGCGCTGGCCACGCAGCCAGTGGCGCAAGGAGACCACCGAGATCGTGGCGGTCGGCCAGACCCGCGATATCGAGTTCGTCGCACCGCCGGGCGACTGGGCGTTCCACTGCCACATGTCGCATCACACCATGAACCCGATGGGCCACGGCATTGCCAACCCGCTAGGCGTGGATCAGTCCGGTATCGAGGAGGAGATCCGCTCGATCCTCCCCGGTTACATGGCGATGGGCGAGCACGGCATGGCCGATCACCAGGAGCATACCGACAGCGGTCACATGACCGGCCCGGAGAACACCCTGGCGATGGCCATGGGACAGGGGCCCTTCGGCAGCATCGGTATGGGCGGGATGTTCACCCTGATCAAGGTCCGTGACGACCTGGAGCCGGGTGACTTCCGTGACCCGGGCTGGTACTGGCATCCGGAGGGCGAGGTCGCCTGGATGGTCAGCGATGACCCGGACTTCGGCAATCCGGTTCGCCGCGGCAAGCTGGCCGGCGAGGGCTCGGATGCGCTGCCGACCCCCAGCCGCGACGCGAACGGCCATGGCGGTCACGGGGGGCATGGAGGTCACGACCACTAGTCTCCGGTATGGAACCGGCCGGAGGGTCCATTCGGACCCTCCGTGTTACCCACACCTGTTTCCACGCAACGTTTGCCACACAGCAAAACGACAAAACGACAAGAGGACACGACATGCAGACCAAGAGCACGATCCACAACACCACCCGAGCCGCCCTGGCGGCCCTGCTGCTGGCCCTGGCCATGCCGCTGCTGGCCCATGAGGGCGATTTGGGCAGCACGCCGGAGGACGGCGCCACCGTGCAGGGCTCGCCGGAGGAGATCGGCATCGAGTTCGATGGCGCGATGCGCATTACCCAGTTCGACGTGACCGGCCCCAACGGCCGTGTGAGGATGGCGAATCGGCCGGGCAACGAGCCGACCGAGCGCTATTTCGTGGAGCCTGCGGAGCCGCTTCCGGCCGGTAGCTATCAGGTGCGCTGGCGCGGTCTGGCGCGCGACGGGCACATGATGTCCGATGGCTTCCGCTTCACGGTGGAGGACTGATCCATGGCCTGGATGTCGGCACTCGCCGGGGTGGAGGCCTGGACCGTTGCGATGATTCTCGTGATGGCCGGGTTCTACCTCGGGGCCCTGCTGGCGACCGGGGCAGTGCTGTTCCGCCTGGCGTTTCCGGGGCTCCCCGATCCGGATCGCCGGGTGCTCGCCCGGACGGGGGCGGTCGCGGCCTGGGTGGCAATCGCCCTGGCCATGCTGCAGTGGCTGTTGCAGGCCGGGTATCTCGGGGGCGGCACTATCGCCTCCGCGATGGACCCCATGCTGCTGGGGATCGTGTTCGAGGGCGCGCAGGGCACCCGCTTGATCCTCGCGGTGACGGGCCTGCTACTGGTCCAGGCGATCCTGCTGGATGCCCGGCGTCTGCCGGGGGTGGGCTATGGCCTGAGCCTGGCCGGGGTACTGCTGGTGATGTTCGCCTTTGTGCAGGTGGGGCATACCGTGGGCGAGCCTCGTCTTCTGTTGGCCGGCTTGCTGATCGTGCATCTGCTGGCAGCCGCCTTCTGGGTTGCGTCGCTGGCGCCGCTGTACCGGCTGGCCGGGCACCCACCCAAGGCTGCCGATGCCGCGCGCATCCTCGCTCGTTTCGGGCAGGTCGCGATGGTTGGGGTCGGATTGCTGGTGTTGGCGGGGGTGGTTCTCGCCTGGTGGTTGCTGGGTGGCATCACGCCGTTGCTGACCACCGGCTATGGCCAGTTCCTGATCGGCAAGGTGCTGATCGTCGCACTGCTCCTGCTGCTGGCGGCCGCGAACAAGTGGCGGCTGGTACCGGCCTTCGAGCGCGGCGAAGCGGGAGCACCGCGGCGTCTGCGGCGCAGCATTGCGCTGGAGGGTGCCCTGGTGGCGTTGATCCTGCTGCTGACCGCGGTACTGACCACGGTCAGCTCGCCGGCCAACGGCTGAGAAAGACCCCGGGTGGGTGTTGCCTAGATCGGGCGCTGGACGACAGTCGCCGAGAGTTCGATGTCCTCGCCCTCACGCTGGATGTGGATGTCCAGGGTTGCGCCCGGCGCGGTGCGGGCGATCGCGTTGAGGGCCTCGCGCGGGGTGTTCACGCTGCTGTCGTCGAGGTGGGTGATGACGTCCCCCGGGCGGATGCCGGCGTCTTCGGCAGGGCCTTCGCGCAGGATGCCCGCCACCAGTACGCCGCGCGGGGCATCCAGGCCGAAGGATTCGGCCAGTTCGCGGTTCATCGCCTGGACCTCGATCCCCAGCCAGCCGCGGGCGACAAAGCCCTGTTCGATGATGTCGGTCATCACGCTGCGCGCCAGGTCCACGGGGATCGCGAAGCCGATGCCGTGGGAGCCGCCGGAGCGCGAGAAGATCGCCGTGTTAATGCCGATGACCTCGCCGCGGGCATTGATCAGCGCGCCGCCTGAATTGCCCGGGTTGATGGCCGCGTCGGTCTGAATGAAGTCCTCGAAGGTGTTGATGCCAAGCTGGTTGCGTCCGGTGGCGGAGACAATGCCCTGGGTCACGGTCTGGCCGACCCCGAACGGATTGCCAATGGCCAGGACCACGTCACCCACCTGCAGGTCGCTGGAGTGACCCACCGTGGCCACGGCCAGATCCGGCACCCGCACGCGCAGCACGGCGAGGTCGGTGTCCGCGTCGATGCCGATGATCTCCGCGGGATGGGCCTCGCCGCCGGGCAGCACGATGGCGATGGCATCGGCCTCCTCGATCACGTGGTGATTGGTGAGCACGTGCCCCTGATCGGTCATGATGACCCCGGAGCCGAGGCTGGACTGTTCCTGTTCGCCCGGTGGCAGTTGCTGGCCAAAGAACTCGTGCAGGCCGAAGCCGGACGGGCGATCGATGGTGCGCGAGGTCATGATGTTGACCACCGCGGGTGCGGCGCGGCGCACGCCGTCGGCATAGCTGGCCGGCGCGCCGGTTGCGGCAGGCGCAGCCACCGGCTCGGCGACCCGCAGCTCGGCACCTGGGTCGCCGCGGCCGAGGATCTCGGGGAAGAACACTGCGATCACCACCGCCAGGGCGATACCGGTCAGCGCAGCTTGCAGCAGGAAGCGGGAGAAATTCACCATATGCCGAATATACCGAATCATCGCTCAACAGGGGATCCCGCCGTGGTCGATCGCGACGAACTGATGCAGGCACTCAATGCGGAACTCGAACCGGAGCGCTTCCGCGACTACTGTCCAAACGGGCTGCAGGTCGAGGGACGGCGCGAGATCCACCGGATCGTCAGCGGGGTGACCGCCTCGCTGGCGCTGGTGGAGGCGGCCGTGGAGACCGGGGCCGACCTGATCCTGGTACACCATGGCTACTTCTGGAAGGGCGAGCCGCAGGAGGTGACCGGCATGAAGCGGGAGCGCCTGCGGCAGTTGCTTGCGCATGACATCAATCTGGTGGCCTACCATCTGCCGCTGGATGCCCATCCGGCACTCGGCAACAATACCCAGCTGGCGGGACGCCTGGGGTTCGCGATCGACGGCGTATTGCGCGAGGACGGTGTCGGCCAGATCGGAACCCCCGCCCGACCGCTGTCGGCGCCGGACATGCAGGCGCACATCAGCAATGTGCTGGGGCGCGAGGCCCTGTGCGTGGAGGCCGGCGATCACCCGATCCGGCGCATCGCCTGGTGTACCGGCGGGGCGCAGTCGCTACTGACCGAGGCGGCGGCCCTGGGGGTGGATGCCTATGTCAGTGGCGAGATCTCGGAACAGACCACCCACGAGGCGCGCGAGCTTGGGGTGCATTACTTCGCCGCCGGGCACCATGCGACCGAACGTTACGGGGCCCAGGCCCTGGGGCAGTGGTGCGGGGAGCGTTTCGGCCTCGAACACGAGTTCATCGAGATCGACAATCCCGCCTGAGCGATGTCGCCCTCACGGGCCGCGCGCTGCGAGATTGTGGTGCAGAATGTGCGGTTTCGGGGCGTTGGCAGCGCCCGGAACAAGCAAATTTATAATCAACTGCTTATAAGGTTTTCGGGGGCGTGAGACCGAGTGCAATGCTCGGTCTTAAGGCGGCAATCTACTTGACCTTATTAGCGTGTTCGGGAATTCTATCGCATTTTACAGCCCGCCCAGATGGGTATTCGCGCGTGCGGCAAGCCCCTTCGCGTGCCAGCCGCGCCTTCCTTTGCGGCCGCGGGAACACGATTTCAACACGTTGTTTGGAGAGACAAACATGGCAAACCAAGGCGTAAACCGAGGCCGTCGCCGGTTCCTCGTCGCCGCGACATCCGTCGTAGGCGGAGCCGGGGTCGCCGCAGTCGCGGCCCCGTTCCTGGCGTCCTTGCAGCCCAGCGCGCGCGCTCAGGCAGCCGGGGCCCCTGTCGAGTTCGACGTGGCCGCTGTCGAGCCGGGTCAGCGTGTCAGCGTCGAGTGGCGTGGCCAGCCGATCTGGGTAGTGCGGCGCACCGACGAGATGGTTGCCGGTTTGGCCGAGGTGGCCGATCGCCTGCGCGATCCCGACTCCGAAGTGGAAAGCCAGCAGCCGGAATATGCGCAGAACGAGTATCGCTCGCGCAAGCCGGAGATCCTGGTCGTCATCGGTATCTGCACCCATCTGGGCTGCTCGCCGAGCTACCGCCCGGAGATCGGCGATCCCGAGATGGGTTCCGACTGGCAGGGCGGCTGGCTGTGCGGTTGCCACGGTTCGCGCTTCGACCTGGCCGGTCGCGTGTACCGCAACATGCCCGCGGCGACCAATCTGGTGATCCCGCGGCACATGTATCGGAACGATACCTTGCTAGTCATTGGTGAAGATGAAGACGGGGAGGCGATCTGATGGCCAGCAATCCTGATACCAAGATCCAGGGCGGTGTGCTGGGCTGGGTGGACGCCCGCTTCCCGCTCTCCCAGATGTGGAACGAGCATCTGGCGCAGTACTACGCACCGAAGAACTTCAACTTCTGGTACTTCTTTGGTTCCCTGGCCCTGCTGGTGCTGGTCATCCAGGTGGTCTCCGGCATCTTCCTGACCATGTTCTACAAGCCCGACGCCGAACTCGCGTTTGCGTCGGTCGAGTACATCATGCGCGATGTGGAGTGGGGCTGGCTGATCCGCTATATGCACTCCACTGGCGCCTCGATGTTCTTCGTGGTCGTCTATCTGCACATGTTCCGGGCATTGCTCTACGGCTCCTACAAGAAGCCGCGCGAGCTGATCTGGATCTTCGGTGTGCTGATCTACCTGGTACTGATGGCCGAGGCCTTCGCCGGCTACCTGCTGCCGTGGGGTCAGATGTCCTACTGGGGCGCGCAGGTCATCGTGAACCTGTTCCAGACGATCCCGTACATCGGGCCGGACCTGGTGACCTGGATTCGCGGTGACTTCCTGCTGTCCGACGCCACGCTGAACCGCTTTTTCGCACTGCACGTGATTGCCCTGCCGCTGGTGCTGATCATGCTGGTGGCCGCGCACATCATCGCGCTGCACGAAGTGGGTTCCAACAACCCGGACGGCATCAACATCAAGGACCACAAGGACGAGAATGGCATCCCGAAGGATGGCATCCCGTTCCACCCCTACTATTCCGTGAAGGATCTGGTGGGCGTCGGCGTGTTCCTGATGGTCTTCGCCGTGATCATGTTCTTCTTCCCGACCGGTGGTGGCCTGTTCCTGAAGGCCGACAACATGATCCCGGCCGATCCGCTGGTGACCCCGGACCTGATTCCGCCGGTCTGGTACTTCACCTCGATGTACTCGGTCCTGCGTTCGGTGCCGGATCCGTTCCTGGGTGTGATGGCGATGGGCGCCGCGGTGGTGATGCTGTTCTTCATCCCCTGGCTGGATCGCAACCCGGTCCTGTCGATGCGCTATCGCTCGTTCGCGGCCAAGTTCAACCTGGCGGTGTTCGTGGTGGCCTTCGTGATCCTCGGATGGCTGGGCCTGCAGCAGGCCACCAGCGAGGTCAGCGAGATGAGCCTGCGCTTCTCCACGGTCTACTTCGCGTTCTTCTTCGTGCTGTGGTTCCTCAGCAAGGAACGGTCCATGGTCTTCAGCCTGATCGCGTTTGCCGTGGTGGTGGGTATCTACTCCTTCTACGACATCCTGCGCTTCGACCCCGATAGCGCGGGCCTGCTGATGTGGTCCTGGCTGATTCCGACCGTGTATCTGTTCGTGACCATGGTGGTCCCTGCCTTCGCACGTGGCCTGGGCCGTGACCGTGCCGTTCCGGAAAGGGTGACTTCGTAATGAAAACGCTGATTGCAACTACATTCCTGGCCGCTGCGGCTTTGTTCACCGTCCCGGCCGCCTCGGCGGCCGGGTACGACGGTGACCTGGAAAAGGCCAACATCGACGTGACCAACGAGGCCTCGTTGCAGCGCGGTGCCAACCTGTTCATGAACTACTGCATGGCCTGTCACTCGACCGAGTACATGCGCTACAACCGCGTGGGTCGCGATATCGGCCTGACCGAGCAGCAGGTGGAGGAGAACTTCATCTTCATCACCGACGAGGCCGGTGATCCCGTTGGCGTCGGTTCGCTGATGACCAACGCCATGAGCGAAGACTATGGCGAAGAGGCCTTTGGTGTGGTCCCGCCGGACCTGACCATGACCACGCGCATCAATGGCGAGGACTGGGTCTATACCTTCCTGAAGAGCTTCTACATCGACGAGTCGCGCCCGCTGGGCGCGAACAACGAGGTGTTCTCCAACGTCGGCATGCCCCACGTGCTGTGGGAACTGCAGGGCTGGCAGGAAAAGGTCGTCGACGAGGATGGTAACGAGCGTCTCGAACTGGTGCGCTCCGGCCAGATGACGCCCAGCGAGTACGATCGTGCCGTGCGCGACATCGTGACCTATCTCTCGTACATGGGCGAGCCGATGCAGTTGGACCGTCAGCGAATTGGCCTGTACGTACTGATTTTCCTCGGGATCTTCACGATTCTCGCCTACTTCTTGAAAAAGGAGTACTGGAAAGACGTACACTAGGCGGCATGAACCGTAACCGGCGCGCCGATCAGGGACGATCGCGCGCCGGTGTTATTGACCGTCTGCCCGGCACCGGAAACCGTTCGGCCGGGCTAGGGAGAAAGCCATGGCGCTGGTCGCCAACCGTCGTTCCGTTATGACCCTGTTTTCTGCTCACGACTGCGTGCGTTGCCACCGGGTGCGCATCATCCTTGCGGAGAAGGACATCGCCGTGGATGTCGTCAATCTCGGGCCCGATGAACTGCCCGAGGATCTCTCCGACCTGAACCCGTACAACGAGGTCCCGACCCTGGTGGATCGCGACCTGGCCCTGTACGGCACGCACGTCATCACCGAGTACCTGGATGAACGCTTTCCGCATCCGCCGCTGATGCCGGTGGATCCGGTCTCGCGGGCGGCGGCGCGGCTGGCGCTTTATCGCGTGGAGCGTGACTGGTACGAGGGTCTCGATGCCGTCAACCAGGCCTCCGGCTCCGGCTTGACCAAGGCGCGCAAGATCCTGCGCGAAAGCCTGGTCAGCTCGGCCGAGATCTTCGAGCTCAAGCCGTATTTCCTGAGCGACGAGTTCTCGATCGTGGACTGTGCCATCGCCCCGGTGATGTGGCGGCTTCCCGCCGTGGGCATCGATCTGACGGCGTTGCCGCAGGCGATTCAGGAATATGCCGATCGCGTCTGCAAGCGTGAATCGTTCCAGGTGAGTCTGACCGAGGCCGAGCGCGAGCTTCGCCTGTGACTTCGTCGCGCCCCTATCTGCTCCGGGCTCTGTGGGAGTGGGTTACGGATAACGGCTTCACGCCGCATCTCCTGGTCGACGCCACAGTCGAAGGGGTGATCGTTCCGGAGGCGTTCGTCGACCAGGGCAAGATCACGCTCAACGTCGGTCCGACCGCAGTGCAGGCCCTGAACATCGGTGACGAGGCGGTGGCCTTCTCGGCCCGGTTCGCGGGCAGCCCGATGGATGTCTTTGTGCCGATGCAAGCAGTGCTCGCGGTCTACGCGCGCGAGAACGGTCAGGGGATGATGTTCGGCAGCGAGCCGGGGCCCGGCCCCGACGACGACGGTCCGGGCACGCCTCCGGACGGCTCTGGTGATGACGGGGGCGGGGAGGATTCGCCGGCCCCGAAGCGCAAGGGTCCGGCACTGAAGGTCGTGAAGTAGGGCCCCTTCCGGGGCCCTTTTCTTTTCCGGGCCCTGCTGGGGAGGGGATTCCCTTGCCCGGTACCTGGCTAGGCGGGTCCGCCGGGCGCCTTGCCCGGGTTCAGGATGTTGTCCGGGTCGAACGTTCGCTTGATGCCGGCCATCAGTCCCAGTGCCACCGGGTCCAGTTCCCGGCTGATATACGGTCGCTTCACCAGCCCGATGCCGTGTTCGCCCGAGAGCGTCCCGCCCAGCGACAACACCAGGGTGAAGACGCCGTCCAGGCAACGCTCCGCCGCCGCGAGTTCCGCCGGGTCATCCGGGTTCACCAGCAGGTTTACATGAATGTTGCCGTTGCCGGCATGGCCGAAGTTCACGATCTTGATGGCGTGTTCCGCGGCCAGCCGGTCGAGCCCGGCAATCAGGTCGGGAATGCGCGAGACCGGCACGACCACGTCTTCGTTGATCTTTTTCGGCGCCACCGTGCGTAACGCGGGTGACAGGGCCTTGCGCACGGCCCAGAGCGCCTGGGCCTCTTCCGGGGTGTCGGCGCTGAGGGTCTGCACGCAGCCTTCGCCCTCGGCCGCGCGCCGGATGCCGGCGGTGGTGGCCTCGATGCCGGCTTCGGTGCCATCGGTCTCGATCATCAGGATCGCGCCGGCAGCGGCGGGCAGGGGGCAATCCGGCGCGTAGGCGCGGATCATCGTGATCGCGGAATGGTCCATGAACTCCAGCGCCGACGGGACCTCGGCGCGCGCCATCAGCCGGGATACGGCCCGGGCCGCGGCGTCGACATCGCGGTAGACCGCCTGGATCAGGCGGGTCGCTTCCGGCTTGGGTGTCAGGCGCAACGTGGCCTCGGTGAGCACGGCCAGGGTCCCTTCGGATCCGATCAGCAGACGGGTGAGGTCGTAGCCCACCACCCCCTTGGTGGTATGGACGCCGGTGCGGAATGCCTCGCCGGTTCCGGCCACGCCGGATAGGCCCAAGGTGTTGTCACGCGGGGAGCCGTACTTGACCGCGTGCGGGCCGGCAGAGTTATAGGCGAGATTCCCACCGAGCGTGCAATAGGCGCTGCTGGTAGGGTCCGGCGGCCAGAAGAAGCCCGTGGCGCCTGCCGCCTGCTGGATCTCGCCGTTGGTGGCGCCCGGCTCCGCGATCAGCCAGCGATTATCCGGATCCACCTCCAGGATGCGGTTCATGTGCTCGAATGACACCACCAGCCCGCCATGGTCCGGGACCGCGGCACCGGTGGTGCCCGTGCCGCGTCCGCGGCTGGTTAGGGCCACGCCGAGGCGCCGGCAAAGGCGCACCAGCTCGCGCACCATATCGGCGTCCCGTGGGAAGGCGACGGCGTCGGGCACCGCATGCAGCTTCGAGTTGTCGGCACCGTAGGTCCAGCAGTCCGCGGGATCGAGCAGACGATCGCCGGGCGCCAGGAGCTGTTCCAGTTCGCGAGCCAGAGGGGTCATCGGTGGGCGCTCACGGGGTGGATGCCTGGATGGCGTCCTGCAGCCATTCGATCCGGTCCTGGCCATCCAGGGTCATCACATCAAAGCGGACCGGGCCGTTCCAGGCGCTTTCCTGCAGATACGCCTCGGCCACCCGCAACAGGCGTTCACGCTTGCGCCGGTCGATGCTCTCTGCGCCGCCCCCAAAGCCCGGATGGCTGCGCTTGCGTACTTCCACCAGCACCAGGGTATCGTCCTCGAGTGCGACCAGGTCGAGCTCGCCGTAAGGGCGGCGGACGTTACGCGCACGGATCTGCAGCCCGTGTGCCTCCAGGTAGTCCGCGGCTCGCTTCTCGGCGGCCTGCCCCGAGGCACCCGGGCGAAACACTCAGGACCCTCCGGCGTGTACGTCGATGCGTCGGGGCTCGCCGCCCTCGAAGCGCGCCCAGGCCGGTTCTCTCACCCACTCGTGGTTGAAGGGGTTCAGGCTCCAGGTGCCAGCGCCGCCGGTTAGCTGATGATGGGGGGCGTTGCGAATCCCGTCCTGGCGCAGGCTCAGGCGCATCGCGTCCATGCCCAGGGCGACAAACCGGGGGAGTGCCTCGTCGCGCGCTTGTTCGTCGTCCGCCAGGGGGCTCACCCGGTCGAACAGCCGGGGGGTATCGGGGAACACGATCCCGTTGAGATCGGCGTCGCGATTGGCATCCGGGCGTCCGGAATAGACATGGGGCGTGGCCATCATCGGGAGTTGGCTGGCCCGGTGGAAATGGAGATGCGGCACGATGCGCCGAACTTGCGGCGCCGTGCCGGCAATGAAGATGTGGTCCACATCCGCGCGCACCTGAGGGTCGCCTTCCAGTTCCAGCCCGGTCCGGCGTGCCACATCGCGAATGCGCGCCTCGCTCTGCTGGATGCCGAGTGCGTTGCCAATGGTGGCGTTCAGCTCCCCAGCGCTGGGCTGGATGCGAATGACGTCTCGCGGGCGCCGGTCCTCGTCGGCCAATGCCGCCCGGAAGGCACTTGCCACGCGATCGCCGAAGGCCCCTTCCGGCAGGAGCACCAGCGGGTGATGCCAGCCGGCGCGGGCCGCCCGGTCGGCCACCGCACGGGCATCCTCTTCCGGATTCAAGGCCAGCGTTGTGAGTTCGCTGGGGGTCGAGACTTCCGTGCGGTTCAGCAGGATGGTCGGGAGGGTCTGATCGCTAGCGGCCACCTGGCTTACCGACTCACGCCGCAGCGGACCGATGATGCGCGCGACGCCGGAGTCCACGCCACGCCGGTACAGGGCGGCCGCGCCGTCCGGCTCGCCGCGCGTGTCGCGCACGATCAGCCGGCCGTTGCCGCCACCCTCCGCGTAGTAGGCGCGGGTGATTCCGTCGAGTATGGCGTTGCCCAGTGCGGCCAGGTCGCCCGACAGTGGCAGCAGCACCAGGGTGTCCCCAGGCGCGTCCGCGACCAGCGGGTGGCTGGCGACGAGTTCCGGTAGCAGGCTGTTGGCCGGATGCGCGGGATGGCGCTCGCGCCACAATCCGGCGGCCAGGTGCGCCTGTTCCTCGGTATCGGCGGCGCGCAGCAGTCGGAACAGGCTGACCCAGGCATCCCCATCCGGCGGGTGGTTGCCCACGATCCGGTCGCGCTGGGCCGGGCGCAGGGCTGCGAGCAGCCCCCATATGCGTTGCTGATTCTCGGCGTGTGTGTCGGGCTCCATGATCAGCAGGCGGTCCAGGCGCAGCCGGGTGTCCAGGGCCTGATACCATTGGCTCTCCTGTTCCAGCATCCGGGCGTGCAGGGCAAGCCCCTGGCGATAGACCTCCGGGGTTCGCGTGGGGTCGTCCGGGTCGTCTGCACCCAGTCGTTCGCGGGCGAGGTCCCAATCCCGTTGCGCTGCTGCGAGTCGCGCCCCTAGAAGGCGGGCTTCCTGGGTGTCACGCGCGGCGTCGGGAAGCTCGGCCCACAGGGCTTCGGCCCGGTCCAGCTGGTCCGGCGTCGCGGGATCGAGCGCCAGCACGGCCTCGATGGCGCGGCGCACGAGGTCGGGCTCCGGCCGCGAGCGGGCCTCGCTCAGCAGCAGGCTGGCGCGCACCTCGGGAGGCAGTTCGGCCAGGTCCGGCCGCACCTCGGCGTCCGGGGTCGGCTCCGGATCCGGGCGCGGCGTGGCACAGCCCGCCACGATGGCCGTGGCCAGCAGCAACAGGGCAAGACGGGACAGGGGCCGGGTATGCCCGGCGCGTTCGGGGATTCGGGTCACGATAGCGGTTCGTCAGCGAATGAGGAGTCAGTATTGAAAGCGCATCAGGCCGTGTCAACGAACTGGGGCACGTTGTGGGTGGTGGCTACCCCGATTGGTAATCTTGGAGATATGAGCCCGCGGGCGGGCGAGGTCCTCGGTCGGGTGCAGCGCATTGCGGCGGAGGATACGCGACACAGCGCCGGGCTGCTGGCGCATCTGGGCGTGCACACGCCGCTGGTCAGCCTGCACGAGCATAACGAGGCAGAGCGTATTCCCTCGCTGCTGGAGGCGCTGAGGGCGGGGGAGTCCGTCGCGCTGATTTCCGATGCCGGCACGCCGCTGGTGTCGGATCCGGGTTTTCGGCTGGTGAGGGCGGCGCGCGAGGCCGGGTTGGATGTGCGCGCCGTACCGGGTCCCAGTGCGCCTCTGGCTGCGCTGGCGGTTGCCGGGCTGCCGTCCGACCGCTTCTGCTTCGAGGGCTTCCTGCCGCATGCCGCCGGGGCGCGCCAGCGGCGGCTGGAGGCATTGCTGGTCCAGCCGGTCACCACCATTCTGTTCGAATCGTCGCATCGTGTTCGCGCGGCCGCCGCCAACCTGGCGCAGCTGGCACCGGGGCGGGAGGTCTTCCTGGCGCGAGAGTTGACCAAGCAGTTCGAGGAACACTATCGCGGCCCCGCCGGCGAACTGCCGGCCTGGCTGGATGCCGACAGCAACCGCACCCGCGGCGAGTTTGTGCTGATCCTGGGCCCGGCGCCCGCGCCCGACACGGGGGGCGAGGCCGACATGCCCCTGTCCGACGAGCACGAGCGCCTGCTCGCGGCACTGCTGCATGAACTCCCCCTTAAACGCGCGGCCCGCCTGCTCTCCGATGCCACCGACCTGCCGCGCAACCGCGTCTACGCCCGCGCCCTGGCCCTCAAGGACGCCGGAGGATAGGACGGTTTGGGTCCGCAATGAAGCGTGCGCAGACACGCAGCGGATCAAGGTAAGAAGCCATCGGCAGGAAGGTTTGGAAGAACGGAAATAATCATTGTTGGCGGGGATGGCTGGCTGCGTTCCGGCATCGTGGCGATAACCCTGTCGTTCGTTGAATTGATTGCCTTCCGATCGTCCCCTCTTCCTGGGGGCTGCTCTTGACGTCCTTCGTGTCTTGGTGTGCTTCGTTGTGGACGGAGGCCGGCAGGCCGTTGAAAAGGCTTGCGTTCGCGCACGCGGCGGCGTACAAGGAGCGCGGGAGTCGGCCAGGCAGTCGCTGCATCCTCGGATGTGGAGGAAAGTCCGGGCTCCATAGGGCAGGACGCCAGGTAACGCCTGGGCGGCGCGAGCCGACGGAAAGTGCCGCAGAAAATATACCGCCGATGGTCCGGTTCGCCGGGTACAGGTAAGGGTGAAATGGTGCGGTAAGAGCGCACCGCGCGACTGGTAACAGTTCGTGGCAGGGTAAACCCCGTCCGGAGCAAGGCCAAATAGGGGTGCATGGTGTGGCCCGCATCGCACCCGGGTAGGCTGCTCGAGGCGTCCGGTGACGGACGTCCCAGATGAATGACTGTCCTCGACAGAACCCGGCTTACGGCCGGCTCCCACTTTTTCCCACGATCAAGCCCCCGCGGCCGCCCCGGTCTGCGCGTACACGGCTGTGTGTGCGGCAAACTTGTAAGGTGATGCATTAAGTTTGAGCCTCAACGCGAGGCTTTTAATACCCTTCTCCCCGCTCTTTCGTCCGCCTCGGGGTGGATGCGCTAAGTCTCTGTGATTCAACGCTTATTTTTCGTTTTTCGGGGTCGATTTTCTTGACTCTGGAGGATGCCCGTACCTATAGTGTCGGAAAGTGGGTCAAAGTGGGGAAAGGTGGGTAACCACCGTTATCAGCGATGTTTCGAGGCGTTAGCCAGCTCAATCTGGATGCGAAGGGCCGCCTGGCCATGCCGGCGCGGTATCGCGACGACCTCGCTGCGAGCTGCAACAGTCAGCTGGTGATCACGGTTGATCCCTCCCGCTGCCTGCTCTTGTACCCGTTCCCCGAGTGGGAGCGCATTGAGCAGAACCTGATGTCCCGCCCCAACATGAATCCCAAGGTGCGCAATCTGCAGCGCCTGCTGGTGGGCCATGCCACCGAGTGCGAGCTGGACGGCAGCGGCCGCCTGTTGCTGCCCCCGCCCCTGCGTCAGTACGCCGGCCTGGAAAAGCGGGTGGTGCTGCTGGGCCAGGGCAAGAAGTTCGAGATCTGGGGCGAGGCCGCCTGGGAGGAGACCTGCGCCCAGGTGCTGGGGGGTGACGTGGATGATGAAGCGCTCGAGTCCATCGCGTTGTGACGGACATGGAAGCCGTCTCCCACATCCCGGTGCTGCGCGACGCGGTGCTGGAGGGCCTGGCCGTGCGCGCTGACGGCTTTTACGTCGATGGCACCTTCGGCCGCGGTGGACACAGCCGGGCGATCCTGGATCGCCTGGGCCCGGACGGCCGGCTGCTGGCCATGGATCGCGATCCGGAGGCCGCCACGGCGGCCGCCTCGTTTGCCGATGATCCGCGTTTTGCCTTCGAGGCCGCGCCGTTCTCGACCATGGCCGCCACGCTGGAACGGCGTTCGCCGGACCGGGGTCCGGACGGCGTCTTTCTGGACCTGGGCGTGTCCTCGCCCCAGCTGGATACGCCCGAGCGCGGATTCAGTTTTCAGCACGACGGCCCGCTGGACATGCGCATGGATCCGAACAGCGGCGAGAGCGCGGCGGAGTGGCTGGCGCGGGCCGACGAGACCGAGATCGCGAATGTGATCTATCAATACGGCGAGGAGCGCCACTCGCGGCGCATTGCCCGGGCCATTGTGGCTGCACGCACCGAGGCACCCCTTAGCCGCACCGGCGAACTGGCCGAAATCGTTCGCCGGGCGGTCCCGAAACGCGAGCCCGGAAAGCACCCGGCCACTCGAACCTTCCAGGCGCTGCGCATCTTCGTGAACGCGGAGCTGTCCGAGCTGGAGCAGTGGCTGGCGACGATCCCCGATGTGCTCCCGCCTGGTGCGCGGCTGGTGGTGATCAGCTTCCATTCACTGGAAGACCGACTGGTAAAGCAGGCCCTGCGCAAGCCGGTGTCCAGCGTGCGCCTGCCGCGCGGCCTTCCGGTGATGCCGGAGGAGCCGGAGCGCAAGCTGCGCCCGGTCGGCAAGCCGATCCATGCCGATCGCGAGGAGCAGCGCATCAATCCGCGTTCGCGCTCGGCCGTGCTGCGTGTCGGGGAGCGACTCTGATGGTTGCGCGCGGGCTCCTGGCGGTGGCGCTGGCAACCGGGGTGTTTGCCTCGGCGGTTGGGGTGGTGGCGGCCAAGCATGAGTCGCGCCAGGCCTTTATCGACCAGCAGCAGGCATTGAGCCAGCGCGATGTCCTGAATCTCGAGTGGACGCAGTTGCAGATCGAGCAATCGACCTGGGCGACCCAGGGCCGGGTCGAGGAGCAGGCGCGCGAGCGTCTCGACATGATTCAGCCCGATTCGGATCGCATCGTGGTGATCGGGGGTAGCTCGTGGGCGCGCTGAAGCGGCAGATCAGTGGTGGCCGTCTGAAGGTCGTGATCGCCGTGTTCGCCGTCGCGAGCGCCGCGTTGCTGTTGCGCGCCGTCGATCTGCAGGTCCTGGAGCGCGACTTCCTGACCAAGCAGGGCGAGCAGCGCCAGGTGCGCACCCTGACCGAGTCCGCGAACCGCGGCATGATTACCGACCGTCACGGCGAACCCCTGGCCATTTCGGCCCCGGTGCAGACCGCCTGGGCCAACCCGCAGGACTTGATGGGCCAGCGCGAGCGCTGGCCGGATTTGGCCGCGGCGTTGGAGGTGGAGCCGGACTGGCTGGCGGAGCGTATCGAGGCGCGTGCCTCGCGCGAATTCATCTACCTGCGCCGCCAAATGTTGCCGGATCAGGCCGAGCGCGTAGCGGCCCTGCGCATCCAGGGCGTCGGCCTGACCCGCGAATTCCGGCGTTATTACCCGCATGGCGAGGCCACCTCGCATGTGCTGGGCTATACCAATATCGACGATCAGGGCCAGGAGGGCGTGGAACTGGCCTTTGACCAGTGGTTGTCCGGTCATCCGGGCGCCAAGCGGGTGCTGCGCGACCGTTATGGCCGCAGCATCCGTGATGTCGCCAGTATCCGCCCCGCGCGTGACGGCAACACCCTGGCCCTGACCTTGGATCAGCGCCTGCAATATCTGGCGTACCGCGAACTGAAGACCGCGGTCGCCGAACACAATGCCCGTGGCGGCTCCGCTGTCCTTCTGGACGCCCGCAGCGGCGAGATCCTGGCGCTGGTCAATCAGCCCGGATTCAACCCGAACAATCGCGGTGCTATCCGTTCCGATCGCGCCCGCAACCGGGCCATCACCGATACCCTGGAGCCCGGTTCGGTGATGAAGCCGTTCACCGTGGCGGCCGCCCTGGATGCCGGGGTGGTGGACGTCAACGCCACCCTGGAGACCGGCCCGGGCACCATGCGGGTGGGGCGCCTGACCGTGCGCGACCTGCGCGACTACGGGACGATCGACCTCACCACCCTGATCGCCCGTTCGAGCAATGTCGGGGCCACACAGCTGGCTTTGGATACCCCCGCGGATCGTTTCTGGAAGACCCTGCATCAGGCGGGCTTCGGGCAGGCGCTGGGTACCCATTTCCCGGGCGAGGCCACGGGGCGTCTGCGCGATTTCACCACCTGGCGCGAGGTCGAACAGGCCACGCTCGGTTATGGCTACGGGCTGTCGCTGTCGCCGTTGCAGATGGCGGCCTCCTACACCGCCTTTGCCAATGACGGCGAGCGGGTGCCGGTGCGTCTGGTGCGCACCGCCGACGATCTGCGCGAGTCGGCGCAGGTGATGACTCCGCGTACTGCCCGCCAGGTGCTGGCAATGATGGAACATGTGATCGGTACCGAGGGCACCGCGCGCCAGGCGGCGATCGACGGTTATCGCGTGGCCGGCAAGACTGGTACCAGCCGCAAGAGCGGTCCGGGCGGTTATACCGAGGACCGCTATTTTTCGAGTTTCGTCGGCCTGGCCCCGGCCTCCGATCCGCGTTTTGTCATGGCCGTGGTGATCGACGAGCCGGATGCCGGCGTCTACTACGGTGGGGCGGTCGCGGCGCCGGTGTTCCGTAATGTCGTCGGTTCGGCCCTGCGCATGTTCAACGTGCGCCCGGACGCGATGCCGGAGGTCCCCATGCGCCTGGCCGCGGATCACGAGGGGACGCCATGATGGCCGCCCGTGATACCCGAGGCGGGGCCGGACCGGTGCTGGGCGATTTGTTGCCGGCCGATCTCCTGCGCCCCGACCTGGCGGACTTGCCGGTCGCCGACCTGGTTCAGGATAGCCGCCGGGTCGCGCCCGGCACCGCCTTTGTGGCCCTGGCCGGCACGCACGGCCATGGGCTGGCGCATGCTGCCGATGCCGTGGCACGGGGTGCCGGCGTGATCCTGTGGGACGAGGCCGGAACCCCGGAAACATTCCCTGCTGTGCCGATGCTCCATGTGCCGGGCCTGCGGGAACGGCTGCCGCAGATGGCGCGCGGATTGTTCGGTAGCTGGCCGGAGGCGGCCCCGCTGGTGGCGGTGACCGGTACTGACGGCAAGACCTCGGTCACGCACCTGATCGCGTTGGCCCTGGAGACCCTGGGTCGGCCCACCGGTCTGATCGGCACGCTCGGCGTCGGGCGACCGGGCCACTTGGTGGATACCGGACACACGACCCCGGGCGTACTGGACCTGCATCGCCACCTGGCCGAGCTGGCCGCGGCCGGTTGTGGTGCCGTGGCGCTGGAGGCCTCCTCGCACGGTTTGGCACAAGGGCGCCTCGCCGGAGCCCCGATCAGCGTCGGGGTGCTCACCCGGCTGAGCTCCGATCACCTCGATTTCCACGGTAGTCAGGAGGCGTATGCGGCAGCCAAGGCGCGGCTGTTTGTCTGGCCTGGCCTGCAAACGGCGGTCCTGAATATCGATGATGCCTTTGGACGCCAGGTCGTGCAGCATCTGCCGGCGGGCGTTCAGGCCCTGACCTACAGCGCCCTGGGCGCACTCGCCGATCTGCGCGCCCGAGACGTGGAGGCCACAGCCGAAGGGCTGCGTTTCACCCTCGAGGCCGACGGCCGGGCCTATCCGGTTCGTTCCACCCTGTTCGGCCTGTTCCAGGTCGGCAATCTGCTGGCGACCCTCGCCACCTTGCAGGGCCTCGGGGTAGAGCGCGAGGAGGCAATCGCGGCAGTCGCCGAACTCCCCGGCGTGCCCGGCCGCATGGAGCGCTTCCCGCTCGCTAACGGGGCCTTGGCGGTGGTCGATTACGCGCATACCACCCAGGCCCTGGAGGCTGCATTGCAGGCGCTTCGACCCCATGTACGCGGGCGCCTGAGCGTGGTGTTCGGCTGCGGCGGCGACCGCGATCGAGGCAAGCGCCCGGCAATGGGCCAGGTGGCCTGCCGGGAGGCCGACGTGATCTTCGTGACTGATGACAACCCGCGCGGAGAAGACCCGGCCGAGATCCGCGCCGAGATCCTTGCCGGCTGCGCCGATTCCGCCGAATGCCACGAGATTGGCGATCGCGCAACGGCGATTGCCAGTGCGCTGGCCGAGGCCGTTGCCGGGGATGTGGTGCTGGTGGCCGGTAAGGGTCACGAGACGACCCAGGAGATCCGCGGCCAGCGCTATCCGTTCAGCGACCGCGAACAGGTGCAGGCCCGGGCGTGCCGGTACCCGCAGGACATGCGTGGCCAGGACCGCGCGATCAGGGGGGAGGGACAATGATTCGAATGACCAGCCAGGAACTGGCCGAGGCGGTCCATGGGCGCCTGCAAGGGGTGCCCGACACGGCCTTCGAGGGCGTGTTTACGGACACTCGCGAGCCGCGCCCGGGAGCGCTGTTCATCGCGTTGAAGGGGCCGAATTTCGATGCCCACGCACAGGTCGGTGCCGACCTGCCGGCGGCCGTGCTGCTGGTGGAGCGGGCGCTCGATGTGCCACAGCCGCAGATCATCGTGGCCGATACCCGCGAGGCCCTGGGCCGCCTGGGCCGCCATTGGCGGCGCCAGAGCCGCGCGCGGGTGATTGCCCTGACCGGCTCCAATGGCAAGACCACGACCAAGGAGATGCTCCGCTGCATCCTTGAGGGGGTTGGGTCGGTGCATGCCACCGCGGGCAACCTGAATAACGAGATCGGCGCGCCGCTGACATTGCTGGCGATGCCCTGTGAAGTCGACTACGCGGTCATCGAACTGGGCGCCAATCATGCCGGTGAGATCGGGCGCATGGCGCGCTGGGTCGAACCGCAGGTCGCCATGATCACCAATGCCGGTCGGGCCCATCTCGAGGGCTTCGGCAGCGTGGAGGGCGTCGCCCATGCCAAGGCCGAGATCTACTCCGGTCTCCCGGCCCAGGGCGGCACCGCGGTCATCAATCTGGATGATCCGTTTGCCGACTACTGGCTGTCGCTGAACGAGCATCACCACTGCCAGCGCTTCTCGCTGGAGGGTGGCGGCGAGGTGGAAGGCATGTGGCAGGCCCCGGACCGGCTGCGTCTGTCCATCCTCGGCGCCGTCCGCGATCTGCGCCTGGCCGGCCCCGGTCGCCACGTCGCAGCCAATGCCGTGGCGGCCGCGGCCGCGGCGAACGCGGTCGGTATCGGGATTGACCGAATCGTCGACGGGCTCACCCGTTGGAAGCCGGTGCGCGGCCGTCTGCAGGAGCTGTGGCACGTCAGCGGCGCGCGGATTTGGGACGACAGCTACAACGCCAATCCGGACTCGCTGCGGGCCGGGCTCGAGGTGCTGGCGGCGATGCCCGGTCGGCGCATCCTGGTGCTGGGTGCCATGGGTGAACTGGGCGCCGCCACGCCGGCGTTGCACCGGGAAACCGGGCACCTGGCCCGCGCGGTGGGTATCGAACACTGCCTGGCGCTGGGCGATGCCGCGCGCGACAGCGCCGAGGGCTTTGGCGACGGCGGCGAGTGGTTTGCCGACCACGCCGCGCTGCGCTCGCGCCTGGAGGACCTCCTGGGGGAGGGCACCACGGTCCTGGTAAAGGGCTCGCGCAGCCAGCACATGGAACAGATCATCGAGGGGCTGGACCTGGCCTCGTCAGCGCCGGAGGTGGCGAATGCTGTTCGCGCTGACTGAATACCTGAGCCAGTTCTATTCCGGCTTCACGGTCTTTCAGTACCTGACCGTTCGCGCCATCCTCGGGGTGGTTACCGCATTGGCGATCGCGCTGTTGATCGGGCCGGCGATGATCCGCCGCCTTACGGTCGGCAATGTCGGCCAGCAGATCCGCGATGACGGTCCCGAGTCGCACCTGACCAAGGCCGGCACGCCGACCATGGGTGGTGCCCTGATTCTGGTGGCAGTGGCGGCGGCGACCCTGCTGTGGAGCGATCTGACCAACCGCTTCGTCTGGCTCGTGCTGCTGACCACCCTGGCGTTCGGCGCCGTAGGTGGCTGGGATGACTACCTGAAGCTGCGCTACGGCAACAGCAAGGGTCTGTCGGCGCGCGCCAAGCTCCTGTGGCAGACGCTGTTCGCCCTGGTCGCCGCGGGGGTGATTATGTACACCGCGCAGGGGCCGGTGGAGACGACCTTCTACCTGCCGGTGTTCAAGGACATCCAGTTCAGCCTGGGCTGGCTGTTCATCCCGCTGGTCTGGCTGGTGGTCGTGGGGTCCTCCAATGCCGTGAACCTGACCGATGGGCTGGATGGCCTGGCGATCATGCCGGCGGTGCTGGTGGCCGGCGCCCTGGGCGTGTTCGCCTACGCGGCGGGCCATGCGGTATTCGCCGACTACCTCGGTATTCCGGCGGTACCCGGCGTGGGCGAGGTGGTGATCTTTACCTCCGCCCTGGTCGGCGCCGGGCTGGGATTCCTGTGGTTCAACACCTACCCGGCGCAGGTCTTCATGGGCGACGTCGGGGCGCTCGCGCTGGGCGCGGCCCTGGGCATGCTGGCGATCATCACCCGTCAGGAGATCGTGTTGCTGATCATGGGGGGCATTTTCGTATTGGAGACGCTTTCGGTGATGCTCCAGGTCGCCTCTTTCAAGCTCACTGGGCGGCGAATCTTCCGCATGGCGCCGCTGCACCATCACTTCGAACTCAAGGGCTGGCCGGAGCCGCGCGTGATCGTGCGTTTCTGGATCCTGACCGTGGTGTTCGTTCTTGTCGGTCTTGCGACCCTGAAGGTGCGCTGATCCCATGACGCGAACCGGCGACAACAACCTGATCGTGGGCCTGGGGGCGACCGGCGTGTCGGTTGCCCGCTTCCTGCGTGCGCAGGGTGAGCCGTTCGCGATCACCGATACCCGCGTGGCGCCGGCCGCGCTGGAGACCGAGGGTGCCAAGGCCTGGCTGGCCGATGCCTGGGTCGGGCCGCTGGATCGACTGGACGCCGCGGGCTTTGCCCGCATCATCGTCTCGCCCGGGGTCGCACTGGAGCACCCGGTCCTGCAACGGGCGCGTGCCGCCGGTGCCCGCCTGACCGGAGACATCGACCTGTTCGCCGAGCAGGCGGGCGCCCCAGTCATCGCGATTACCGGCTCCAACGGAAAGAGCACGGTGACCGCGCTGGTCGGCGAGTTGCTGCGCGCCGCCGGCCTGCGGGTGGCGGTGGGTGGTAACTACGGCACCCCGGCGCTGGACCTGCTGGAGCAGGCCCCGGACCTGTACGTGCTGGAGCTGTCCAGTTTCCAGCTGGAGCGCAGCGACATGTTGGCGCCAGCGGCCGCCGCCATCCTGAATATCTCGCCTGATCACCTGGATCGCTACGCCGATCTGGATGCGTATGTGCGTGCCAAGGCCCGCATCCTGGATCGCGCCGAGCGTGGTGTGCTGAACCGCGAGGACGCCTGGCTGCGCGAGATCACCCTGCCGCCGCGTCTGAAGGTGATCTCCTTCGGTCTCGATGCGCCGGCCGGCGCGGACGATTTCGGAGTGCGCCCGTCCAGCGCGGATGCTCCGGACCTGGTGCGCGGTGACCAGGTCCTTCTCTCGACCGGCCATCTGCGTCTGCGTGGACAGCACAACTGGGCCAACGCCCTGGCCGCGCTTGCCCTTGTCTGGCCGTGGCTGGAGGCGGGCGAGCCGCGCGCACGCGCCATGGCGGCCCTGGCCGAGTTCGCCGGTCTGCCGCATCGCTCGCAGTGGATTGCCGAAGTGGGCGGTGTCGCCTACATCAATGACTCCAAGGGCACCAATGTCGGCGCGACCCTGGCGGCCCTGCGTGGTACGCCCGGGCCGCTGGTGCTGATCGCGGGCGGGCAGGGCAAGGGGCAGGACTTTACGCCGCTGGCCGATTACGTCCCGGGCAAGGTCCGTGGTGTGGTGCTGCTCGGCGAGGACGCACCGGCGATCGCCCGGGCCCTGGCCTCCGTGGTTCCGGTCCAGCGCGTGGACGATATGGCCGCCGCGGTTGCGCAGGCCGCTGCCTGGGCGGAACCCGGGGATACCGTCCTGCTGTCGCCCGGTTGCGCCAGCCTGGACATGTACCCGAATTATCAGGCGCGCGGCGACGACTTCGCGCACGCGGTGCGGGAGCTGGCAGCATGAGTATCTCCAGCACCCGCCTCGGACTCCCGGATCGCGGCCTCGTCGCCGGCCTGCGCGACCATGTGGACCTGCCCCTGCTCGCCGTCGCGGCGATCCTGCTGGGGATCGGCCTGGTGATGGTCGCGTCCGCCTCCATGGGGCTGGGCGAACGTTATTTCGGCAACACCTGGCACTTTTTCCAGCGCCAGGTCATTTTCGCCGCCATCGGGCTTGCGGTGGCGACCTTCCTCTGGGTGGTCCCGCTGGCGCGCTGGGAACGTTCCGGGCCGTGGCTGCTGATCCTGGTGATGGCGTTGCTGATCGCAGTGCTGATCCCGGGTGTCGGGCGCACGGTCAACGGCGCGACCCGCTGGATCCCGCTGGGGATGTTCAACCTGCAGGTCGCCGAGCTGGTGAAGCTGCTGGTGGTGATGTACCTCGCCGGTTACATCGTGCGTCACTATTCGACGCTCCGCCTGCACTTCCTCGGTTTTATCCGCCCGCTGATCGTGCTTGGGGTGGGCACCATCCTGCTGTTGCTGCAGCCGGACTTCGGCGGCGCCGCGATCATGCTGGCGATTGGCATGGGCATGCTGTTCCTGGCCGGTGCGAAGCTTTGGCAGTTCGCCGCGCTGGCGGGCACCATCGCGGCGGGGATGGCGGTCGTCGCGGTCGCGGCGCCATACCGCGTGGCGCGCCTGACGGCGTTCCTCGATCCCTGGCAGGATCCGTTTGCCACCGGTTTCCAACTGACCCAGTCGCTGATCGCGATCGGCTCCGGCGGCTGGTTCGGGGCCGGGCTCGGCAACAGTGTGCAGAAGCTCTTTTACCTGCCCGAGGCGCACAACGACTTCCTGTTCGCGGTGTTTGCCGAGGAGTTCGGCTTCGTCGGTGTGGTGGCCCTCATCGCGCTGTTCGGAGTCCTGGTCTGGCGCTGCATCCAGATCGGTTTGTACGCCGAGCGCGCAGGGCATGCCTTCGGCTCGCATCTGGCCTTTGGCGTGGCCATCTGGATGGGCCTGCAGGCGTTCCTGAACCTCGCGGTGAACATGGGGCTGCTTCCGACCAAGGGCCTGACCCTGCCGTTTCTCAGTTACGGCGGCAGTTCGCTGATCGTCTCGCTGGCGGCTATCGGCCTGGTGATGCGCGTGTACCGCGAGGCCCAGGTGCCGGCCCCGCGCGCCGCACCCCCGGCGCGCCGCCGGCGTGGGGGTGCCGCATGAGGGCCCCGCGCATCCTGATTATGGCCGGCGGCACCGGGGGCCATGTGTTCCCGGGCCTGGCAGTGGCCACCCTGCTGCGGGAACGCGGTGCCGAGGTGCGCTGGCTGGGCACGGCCCGCGGCGTGGAATCGCGGCTGGTGCCGGCGGCCGGGATCGAGCTGCATACGCTTCCAATCGCCGGCATCCGCGGCAAGGGCCTGGTCGGGCTGGCACTCGCACCCTGGCGGCTCGGCATTTCGCTGTGGGCCGCCCTGGGTCTGATGACGCGTCTGCGCCCGGACGCCGTGATTGGCTTTGGTGGGTTTGCCGCCGGCCCCGGGGGACTAATGGCGGCCGCCATGGGCCGGCCGCTGGCAATCCACGAACAGAACGCCGTGGCCGGTCTGACCAATCGCTGGCTGGCGAAGGTGGCGGACCGGGTCTATGCCGGCTTCGAGCACAGCTTCCCCGAGCGGGTGGCGGTCACGGTGGTGGGCAACCCGGTGCGCGCCGCGATTGCGGAACTTCCGGCGCCGGAGGCGCGCTTCGACGAGCGCGAGGGCGCCCTGAATCTCCTCGTCCTGGGCGGCAGCCTGGGCGCCCGTTCGCTCAACCGCACGCTGCCCGCCGGGCTGGCGCGCGTGGCCGAGGAGCAGCCGCTGAGCATCCGTCACCAGGCGGGCGAGCGCACCCTCGACGAGGCCCAGGCCGCCTATGCGGAGGCAGGTCTGGAGGCGGAGATCAGCGCCTTTATCGAAGACATGGCCGCGGCCTATGCCTGGGCGGACCTGGTGATCTGCCGCGCAGGGGCGCTCACCGTGGCCGAGGTGGCCGCGGCCGGCGTGCCGGCGATCTTCGTGCCCTATCCACATGCGGTGGACGATCATCAGACCGCGAATGCCGAGGCCCTGGTGCAATCCGGTGCCGCCTGGCGGGTCGCGGATGCCGAGCTGGACGCTCAGCGGGTCTACGAGCTGGTCGCCCCGCTGGACCGCGAGGCCCTGCGTGCGCGTGCCTTGCTGGCCCGCGCACAGGCCCGCCCCGACACCGCACGGCGCCTGGCCGATGCCTGCATGGAAATGGCGGGCGCCCGCCGGGAGGGATCGTCATGAATGCCCCGCGCCTGCCACGCCATGCGATGCGTCGTATCCGCCGGATCCATTGTGTGGGGATCGGGGGGTCCGGCATGAGCGGGATCGCCGAGGTCCTGCATCAACTGGGATATCAGGTCTCCGGATCCGATCTCGGGCAGTCGGCGATGGTCGAACGCCTGAAGGGCATGGGTATCCCGGTGGTGGCGGCCCATACCGAATCGAACGTGGCCGATGCCGACGTGCTGGTGGTTTCCAGTGCGATCAATCCGAGCAACCCCGAGGTCCAGGAGGCGCGTCGGCGCGGCATCCCGATCGTGCGCCGCGCCGAGATGCTGGCCGAACTGATGCGCTTTCGCTATGGCATCGCGGTCGCCGGGACCCATGGCAAGACCACGACCACTAGCCTGGTCGCCAGTGTGCTGGCGGAGGCCGGGATGGACCCGACGTTTGTGATTGGCGGACGCCTGAACAGCACGGCGAGCCACTCGAATCTCGGCGCCGGGGACTATCTGGTGGCCGAGGCCGACGAGAGTGACGCGTCCTTCCTGCATCTGCAGCCGATGATCAGCATCGTGACCAATATCGATGCCGATCACCTGGGGACCTATGGCAACGACTTTGGCCAGCTGCGGGCGACCTTCCTGGAATTCCTCCACCACCTGCCGTTCTACGGCATTGCCGTGCTGTGCGCCGACGACCCGCAGGTGCGTGATCTGTACCCGGAACTGGAGCGCCCGCGCCTGACCTACGGCATCGAACAGGACGCCGACGTGCGCGCCCTGAATGTGCGCCAGGAAGGCGTGCGCATGTACTTCGACCTCGCGTTGCCCGGTCAGGCTGCGTTCCCGGTGACGCTGAACCTGCCCGGGCGCCACAACGTGCTCAATGCCCTGGCGGCGGCGGCTGTCGCGCACGAGCTGGAGGTCGCCCCCGAGGCGATCCAGGCCGCGCTGGCGCGCTTCCAGGGTATTGGGCGGCGCTTCCAGGTGCAGGAGCTGCGGACCGCACAGGGGGCCCTGACCCTGGTCGACGACTATGGCCATCACCCGCGCGAGATTGCTGCCACTCAGGCGGCCGCGCGCGATGCCTGGCCCGGTCGCCGCCGGATCACCATCTTCCAGCCGCATCGTTATACCCGCACGCGTGATCTGTTCGAGGACTTCGCCGAGGCCCTGTCCGAGACCGATGTCCTGATCCTGCTCGAGGTGTATGCCGCCGGGGAGGACCCGATCCCCAGCGCCGATGGCCGCAGCCTGGCGCGCGCCATTCGTCTGCGCGGGCGGGTGGAGCCGGTGTTTGTCGAGCGCGCAGAGGATGTGATCGGTGTGCTCGCGGGGATGCTGCGGCCGGACGATGTCGTGCTCGCCCAGGGTGCCGGCGATATTGGCCGTCTGGCCGGGCTGCTCCCGCAGCAGCTGGGAACCGCCGGCGAGGAGGAATCATGATGGCTGCCCGCGCTGTGGACTCGCCGATGACTCCGTTCGCGCAGGCCACGCGTGGCCGGTTGCAGGCGCAGGTTCCGCTGGCCGGGCTGACCTCCTGGCGCGTAGGCGGCCCGGCCGACTGGCTGTTCCAGCCGGCGGACCTTGACGACCTGGTCGCTGCCCTGCGCGATCACGCGACGCACGCGCCGCAGATGCCGGTGACCTTCCTCGGCCTGGGCAGCAACGTCCTGATTCGTGACGGCGGGCTGGACGGCCTGGTCGTGCATCTTTCCGGAGTGCTGAACGAACGCCGGCTCCTGGAGGGCGATCGCCTGCTGCTTGGGGCCGGGCTGGCCTGCGCCCAGGCCGCGCGTTTCGGGGCCCGCGAGGGGCTGGTCGGGGCCGAGTTCCTGGCCGGCATCCCCGGGACCGTGGGCGGCGCGCTGCGGATGAACGCCGGCGCCTGGGGTGGCGAGATCTGGCCCCTGGTGGAGGCGGTCTCCACGGTGGATGCGCGCGGCGAACTGCATACCCGCACCCCCGCGGACTACACGATCGGCTACCGCAGTGTCCACGGCCCCGAGGCGGAGTGGTTCACCGGCTGCGTGTTGCAGCTGGCCGCGGGTGACCCTGACGTCGGGACCCGGCGCATCCGCGAGTTGCTGCGCGAACGATCCGCGAAGCAGCCGTTGGGGTTGCCGTCCTGCGGGTCGGTGTTCCGCAACCCGGAGGGCGATCACGCCGCGCGCCTGGTCGAGGCCGCCGGTCTGAAGGGACTGCGCCACGGGGCGGCGGAGATCTCCCCCAAGCACGCGAATTTCATCACCCACGACGGCAGCGCGCGCGCCGCCGATATCGAATGGTTGCTGCGTCATGCCCAGGACGAGGTGCAGCGGCAGTTCGGGGTGCACCTGGAGCCCGAGGTCCGGGTCCTGGGTCGGCCAGGGGCTACGCACGAGGCAAGCGAGGGAACGGCATGAGCAAGCGAAGTGCACAAGATTATGGCCGTGTCGCGGTCCTGATGGGTGGCTGGTCTGGCGAGCGCGAAGTCTCGCTGCACAGTGGTCAGGCGGTGCTGGCGGCACTGCAGCGCCAGGGTGTCGATGCCCATCCCCTGGACCTGACCCGCGAGACGGCGCGCTGCCTGGCCCTGGAGAACTTCGACCGGGTCTTCATCGTGCTCCACGGGGAGTGCGGCGAGGACGGGACCCTGCAGGGCTGTCTGGACATGGCGGGCATGCCTTACACCGGGACCGGCGTGCTCGGTTCCGCATTGGGCATGGACAAGCTGGCCTGCAAGCGGCTGTGGGCGGGGAGCAATCTGCCGAGCGCCCCCTATCGTCTGCTCACGCCGGGGTTCGACCCCGACGCGGTGGCCGATGCACTGGGCCTGCCATTGATCGTGAAGCCCGCGCGCGGCGGCTCCAGCCTGGGGATCACACGGGTGGATCGGGTGGCCGATCTGCCGGCCGCCTTCGAGGCCGCGCGGCTGCAGCCGGGGCAGGTGTTCGCGGAGCAGTGGATCAGCGGACGCGAGTACACCGTCGCGATCCTCGGCAACGAGCCGTTGCCGGTGGTGGAGATTCGCACCCCGGGCGGTTTCTACGATTACCACGCCAAGTACGAGGCCGACGATACCGGCTACATCTGCCCGCCGCCGCTGGATTCCAGCGCGTTGCTGGAGTTGCAGTCCATGGCCATCGCCGCCTTCGCGACGCTGGAGGGTTGCGGCTGGGGGCGAGTGGACATCCTGCAGGACGAACATGGCGAGAACTTCCTCATCGAGGTGAACACGATCCCGGGCATGACCGACCACTCGCTGGTGCCCAAGGCCGCCGCGCAGGCGGGCATCGACTTCGACGAGCTGTGCCTGCGCATCCTCGATTCCAGTTTCGAGTGTGGAGGACTGCGTTGAACGCACGCCGCACAACGCGACCCGCGCGCCGCCCGCAGGCGCGGGGACCGTCGCCGCTGCGCCGGATGGCTGGCCCGGGGCTGCGCCTGATGTCGGGCATGGGGCTGGCCGCGGTGCTGGTGCTGGGCGCGCTGGCCTGGTTGCAGTTCGACCCGGATGCCTGGTTGCCGATCGAGCATGTCGAGGTGACCGGCAATCCGCAGCATGCGGATGTCGCCGCGGTGCACGAGATGGTCCGGACCCATGCGCCGGGCTTCATCGGTGTCGAGCTCGAGCGCCTGCGCGTTGCGCTTGAGGGCCAGCCGTGGGTGGACGCGGTGCGCCTGCGGCGTCAGTGGCCGGACACCCTGGTGGTGGAGATTCACGAGCCGGTGCCGGTGGCGCAGTGGGGCGAGGACCATCTGGTCGATCGCCACGGGCGCCTGTTTGGCCCGGTGGCGCTGGATGACTGGGAGGGCCTGCCGGCACTCGCCGGGACCGACGGGCGGCAGGTGGTGCTGATGCATCGCTACCTGGAGGTCTCCGCACGCCTGGCCGATGCCGGGCTCGAGGTCGCCGGTCTCGAAGAGGGCGAACGCCACGACTGGACCATCCACCTGGCGGACGGCGTACGTGTGCTGATGGGGCGCGATGCCGATCTGGCACGACTGGGACAACTGGTCCGCGCGGCCCCGGCGATTCGCGACTATCGCGAGGCCCCGGTGGAACGGATCGACCTGCGTTACCCCCACGGGCTGGCCGTGGCCTGGGCGGATGCGGCGGATGACGGTGCGGGGAACGCCCGATGACACGAACGACAGGACGCAGAAAGATGATGGCAAAGAAGTCGGAACCCGGTCTGATCGTCGGCCTGGACGTCGGCACCTCGAAGATCGAGGCGGTGGTCGGGGAGCTGACCGAGGAAGGCGAGATCGAGATCATCGGCATCGGCTCCTCGCCCTCGCGCGGGTTGAAGAAGGGTGTGGTGGTGAACATCGAGTCCACCGTCCAGTCGATCCAGCGCGCGGTGGAGGAGGCCGAGCTGATGGCCGGGTGCGAGATCCACTCGGTCTATACCGGGATCGCCGGCTCGCACATCAAGAGCTACAACTCCACCGGCGTGGTCGCGATCAAGGACGGCGAGGTGGTCGCAGGCGATGTCGACCGGGTGATCGACGCCGCGCGCGCCATCGCCATCCCGGCCGACCAGCGCATCCTTCACGTACTGCCGCAGGAATACATCATCGACGAGCAGGAGGGCATTCGCGAGCCGATCGGGATGTCCGGGGTGCGGCTGGAGGCCAAGGTGCATCTGGTCACCGGGGCGGTCTCCGCTGCCCAGAACATCGTCAAGTGCGTGGAGCGCTGCGGACTGCGGGTGGACGACATCATCCTCGAGCAGCTCGCCTCCAGTTACTCGGTCCTGAGCGAGGACGAGAAGGACCTGGGCGTGTGTCTGGTGGACGTCGGCGGTGGCACTACGGACATCGCGGTGTTTGCCCACGGCGCGATCATGCACACCGCGGTGATCCCGATCGCCGGCGATCAGGTCACCAACGACATCGCGGTCGCGCTGCGCACACCGACCCAGTACGCCGAAGAACTCAAGATCAAGTACGCCTGCGCGCTGCGCTCGCTGGCCGATCCGAGCGAGAGCATCGAGGTGCCCGGTGTCGGCGATCGCGCCGCGCGCCGACTGTCGCGCCAGACGCTCGCCTCCGTGGTCGAGCCGCGCTACGAGGAATTGTTGCAGCTGGTGCAAGCGGAACTGCGCCGCAGCGGCACCGAAGAAATGATTGCCGCCGGGGTGGTGCTTACCGGCGGTTCGTCTCGAATGGAAGGTGTGGTGGACCTCGCGGAAGAGGTCTTTCACATGCCCGTACGCCTGGGGGTGCCGCAACGCGTCACCGGGCTCCTGGATGTTGTGAAGAATCCGATCCACGCGACGGGGGTGGGGCTGTTGCTCTACGCCCGCGAGTCGCGTGCGGAGCAGGAGGCCCGGCCCGTGAGCAGCGGGTTCCAGGGCGTATGGGCGCGCATGAAGCGCTGGTTTTCCGGACAGTTCTGATGATCGGGGCCCCGGAATTTTAGGAGGCCGGACCGCTCTCCGGCCATGACGCAGGTAAACAGAAGTTTATGTACTACACACGCAACGAGAGGACGCAATCATGACGTTCGAACTGATGGACACCTATAGCCAGAACGCGACGATCAAGGTCGTCGGCGTTGGGGGCGGCGGCGGCAACGCCGTGCAGCACATGGTCAACTCGCAGCTGGAAGGCGTCGATTTCATTTGTGCCAACACCGATGCCCAGGCTTTGAAGAGCCTGGATTCCAAGACGCTGCTGCAACTGGGCGGCGACATCACCAAGGGCCTGGGGGCCGGGGCGGATCCGTCGGTCGGTCGCGAGGCTGCACTGGAGGACCGTGAACGCATCCAGGATCTGTTGCAGGGCGCCGACATGGTCTTCATCACCGCCGGCATGGGCGGTGGTACGGGTACCGGTGCCGCCCCGGTGGTGGCGCAGATCGCCAAGGAGATGAATATCCTGACGGTCGCGGTGGTCACCAAGCCGTTCCCGTTCGAGGGCAAGCGCCGCATGCAGGTCGCGATGTCCGGGATCAAGGCGCTGACCGAACAGGTCGATTCCCTGATTACCATCCCCAACGAGAAGCTGCTGACGGTGCTGGGCAAGAACACCACGCTGCTGGATGCCTTCAAGGCCGCCAACGACGTGCTGTTCGGCGCGGTGCAGGGCATCGCCGAGCTGATCACCCGCCCGGGTCTGATCAACGTCGACTTTGCCGACGTGCGCAACGTGATGCGCGAGATGGGCATGGCGATGATGGGCACCGGCACCGGCACCGGCGAGGATCGTGCGCGCGAGGCCGCCGAAGCGGCGATCGCCAGCCCCTTGCTGGAGGACATCGACATCTCCGGTGCCCGCGGCATCCTGGTGAACGTGACCGGTGGCATGGATGTCGGGATCGGCGAGTTCGAGGAAGTCGGCGAGGCGGTGAAGGCCCTGGCCTCGGAAGATGCCAATGTCGTGGTCGGGACGGTCATCGACCCCGAGATGACCGACGAGCTGCGGGTGACCCTGGTGGCCACGGGGCTTGGCGCGCCAGCGACGCAGTCCGAACGGCCGCAGGTACGAGTGGTCGATGCCCAGCCGAAGAGGGCCGTCGGCTCCGATGTCGAAGTCGACCTCGACCAGCCGACCGTCAAGCGTCGCGGCGGTGACAACCTGGCGGTCGACTACAATCAGCAGCAAGGCATTGATGTGCTGGATATTCCGGCCTTCCTGCGTAAACAAGCCGACTGAGAGCGGCTGTACATGCAGGGCGAGCGGAATCCTGCAATAATGCGGTAATCGTTGTGTGCATGAGGAGCCCGGGAGGGCCCGGGCTCCCCTTATGCGCTCTCCTGGAAGAGAGAGGCTCAATTCGTTGATCAGGCAAAGAACGCTCAAGAACAGCATTCGGGCGACCGGAGTGGGACTGCATACCGGAGAAAAGGTGGTGCTGACCCTGCGTCCGGCTCCGGTGAATACCGGGATTGTGTTCCATCGCTGCGATCTTGATCCGTCCGTGGAGATTCGCGCCTGTGCCGACAATGTCGGCGACACGCGGCTGTCCACCACGCTGGTCAATGGAGACGTCCGGGTTTCGACCGTGGAGCATTTGCTCTCGGCCATTGCCGGATTGGGAATCGACAACCTGCATGTCGATGTGAGCGCCGCCGAGG
This sequence comes from Thioalkalivibrio sp. ALMg3, assembly GCF_000381225.1. Taxonomy (NCBI): domain Bacteria; kingdom Pseudomonadati; phylum Pseudomonadota; class Gammaproteobacteria; order Chromatiales; family Ectothiorhodospiraceae; genus Thioalkalivibrio; species Thioalkalivibrio sp. ALMg3. The sequence continues at coordinate 160,277 of NZ_KB906224.1, forward strand.
TGCCCATCATGGACGGCAGTGCCGGTCCCTTCGTGTTTCTGCTGCAGTCCGCCGGGCTGAAGGAGCAGGACGCGCCCAAGGAATTCATTCGGGTCAAGCGCAGCGTGGAAGTCCGCGAGGACGACAAGTGGGTGCGCTTTGATCCTTACGAGGGGTTCAAGGTCGGTTTCTGTATCGATTTCGAACACCCGATGTTTACCGACGGAAGCCAGCGCGCAGAGCTGGACTTCTCGTCCACCTCCTTTGTGAAGGAGGTCTCGCGTGCCCGGACCTTCGGGTTCATGCGCGACATCGAGGCCCTGCGGGCGAATCAGCTGGCGCTGGGTGGCAGCCTGGACAACGCCGTGGTCCTCGATGACTACAAGATCCTCAACGAAAACGGGCTGCGTTACGACAACGAACTGGTCAAGCACAAGATCCTCGACGTCGTCGGGGACCTGTACCTGCTCGGTCACAGCCTGATCGGTGCGTTCACTGGCCACAAGTCCGGGCATGCGCTGAACAACCAGCTGATCCGTCAGCTCCTGGCCGACGAGACCGCCTGGGAGAAGGTGACCTTCGAGGACCCGAGCGAACGCCTGCCGATCTCCTTCGGTCAGCTGGCACCGACTCCAGCGGGCTGACCTCACCCTGGAACACATGTTCCAGGGTGAGGTAGGTCAGTCGCGCTTCGGTGACGGCCTGGCCGCCCGGGCGAGGCGTTCGAGGGCGCCGGCCAGCCCGGGGTCCTGGATGCTGCTGGCGGTATCGGCCAGGATGCGGCGGGCCGCATCCGGGATCTCGCGGCGCTCCAGTCGCCTGGTGGGCTGGGGGGGGCGTGGGGTGTTGGTCAGCCGGATACGTATCTGTTCGATGCCCTCGAAGCCCGCGGCACGCAAGGTCTTGAGCAGTTCGCGCTGCTGGAAGCGCAGTTCGGTGGCCAGCCCGCGGTTCGCGCAGATTGCGACCAGGGTGTCCTCGCGCAGGGTGAACGCCAGTCGGCCAGCCTGCAGGGCGTTGCCGACCAGTCCCTCGAGGGCGCGTTCCACGCCGCGGTCGCGGCTGGAGTGCGCGGAAAAGTCGCGGGCGATGAAGCGGGTAATCCGCTGCGGCGTCATCGAGGGACTCCGGCAGTCCGCGGCGGAAGGAGTGAGAGGAATCGCATGCAGCTGATCGTACTACGTCCGGATGGTCTTTGTGCACGTCTTCCGTTGTGGGGCGTGGCGCTGGCGGGCACCCTGCTCGCGCTGCTGGTGGTGGCGGCGGTTGTGACCGCCTACCTGGCGGGGCAAAGCCAGCGCGAGGTGGTCAGGATCCCGGTCGCAAACACGCTGGATCCGATCGTGGTGGAGACGGCCGAACGCGAGGCAGCACGTGAAGGTTTGAACTACCTGGTTGACCGTGTGGTCGCGCTGGAACGCCAGCTGACGCGGGTGGATCTGCGCCTCCGCTCGGTTGGCGACTCCCTGGGGCTGGACGTGGCCGCACTGGAGCCGGAAGTTGGCGGCCAGGGCGGCCCGCTGCTGGACGGACCGGGCTCTCCGCTGGAGATCCATGACCGCTTGCTGGCGCTGGAACACCTTCTGGGTCGTCGCAGCGCCGCCGTAGAGACGGTAGGTTCCGAGCTACGCCAGGAGGCGGCTCGCGAGGCCCTGTCCCCGCAGTTTCGTCCGGTGGAGGATGACGCCTGGATTAGCTCGGCGTTTGGTTATCGCGAAGACCCGTTCACCGGGAACCGCCGCTTCCACTCGGGGATGGATTTTGCCGGGCGGCCCGGCTCGGACATCCGCGCCGCGGGCGGTGGTCTGGTCGTATTCGCGGGCCGCCGGAGCAGCTACGGCAAGCTCGTCGAGATCGCGCACGGCGGCGGCTTGAATACGCGCTACGCACACAACGCGGAAATCCTGGTCGAGCCCGGGCAGCGCGTGGAGGCTGGCGAGGTGATCGCGAAAATGGGGCGCACCGGTCGCGCGACCGATACCCACCTGCACTACGAGGTGGTCGACGCCGGCCAGGCCCTGAATCCCTATCATTTTCTCCAGGATCGGGACTGACCCTCCGCGGTCCTTCTCGGCCCCGCAGGGGCATGACCGGCTGCGCGTCTCTTGGCCACAGCGTTTCCCTGACGGATCGTTTATCCTAGCCGAGTTTCAGCCAACCCTTTCGGATCCCCATGGTCAAGCAGCTCGTACAGAAGATTTTCGGTAGTCGCAACGATCGCATCCTCAAGCGCTACACCCGCGCGGTCGAGCGCATCAATGCCCTGGCCGACTCCACCGAGGCGTTGTCGCAGGACGAGCTGCGTCACAAGACACAGGAATTCCAGCGCCGCCTGGGCGAGGGCGAGAATCTGGAGAAGCTCCTGCCGGAGGCCTTCGCGGTCTGTCGCGCGATGAGTGCCCAGGTCCTGGGGCTGCGCCACTTCGACGTCCAGTTGATCGGCGGTATGGTTCTCAACGACGGTCGCATCGCCGAGATGCGCACGGGTGAGGGCAAGACCCTGGTCGCGACCCTGCCTGCCTATCTCAATGCATTGACCGGCGACGGCGTGCATGTGGTGACGGTGAACGACTACCTGGCCCGCCGCGATGCGGCCTGGATGGGGCGGCTCTACCACGCATTGGGTCTGACGGTCGGAGTGGTGAATAGCTCCGGCGGTCTGGGGGTGGATTCCGCCTCCTATCTCTTTGACCCGGAGTACCACGCAGAAGAAGGCGGGTTCGATCAGATGCGTCCGGCGACCCGGCGCGAGGCCTATGCCGCCGATATTACCTATGGCACGAACAACGAGTTCGGCTTCGACTATCTGCGCGACAACATGGCCTTCTCGGCCGATCAGCGCGTGCAGCGCGCACTCAACTTTGCGGTGGTCGACGAGGTCGACTCCATCCTCATCGACGAGGCGCGGACCCCGCTGATCATCTCCGGCCCCAGCGGCGACAGCTCCGAGCTCTACGAGCGGCTGAACACCATCCCGGCCCAGCTGACCCGTCAGGAAGACGAGGAGAGCGAGGGTGACTACTTCGTCGACGAGAAGGCCAAGCAGGTCTTCCTCAGCGAGGAGGGTCACGAGAAGGCCGAAGAACTCCTGCGCCAGGCCGGCTTGCTGGAGGAGTACCAGACCCTGTACGACTCTGCGAGCATCGCGGTACTGCATCACCTGAATGCGGCCCTACGTGCCCACGCGCTGTTCCACCGCGATGTCGACTATCTGGTACGCGACAACAAGGTCCAGATCATCGACGAGTTTACCGGCCGCATCATGGGTGGCCGGCGCTGGTCGGAGGGGCTGCACCAGGCGATCGAGGCCAAGGAAGGGGTTCCGATCCAGCGCGAGAACCAGACGCTGGCGTCGATCACCTTCCAGAACTATTTCCGCCTGTACGAGAAGCTCGCAGGCATGACCGGTACGGCCGATACCGAGGCCTACGAGTTCCAGACCATCTATGGTCTGGAAGTGGTCGTGATCCCCGGCAACAAGCCGCTGGTGCGCGACGACATGCAGGACCTGGTCTTCCTGACCCAGGAGGAGAAGTACACCGCCATCATCAAGGAGATCCAGTGGTGCGTGGATCGCGGTCAACCGGTCCTGGTGGGGACGGCCTCGGTGGAGAGTTCCGAGCGGCTGGCTGAAGCGCTGAAGAAGACCGGGATCTCGTTCGAGGTGCTGAACGCCAAGCAGCACGAGCGCGAGGCCGCGATCATCGCCCAGGCGGGTCGCCCGAAGGCGGTGACGCTGGCAACCAACATGGCCGGCCGTGGTACCGATATCGTGCTGGGGGGGGCGCTGGATGCCGAACTGGCCGAAGTCGACCCGGACGACAGCGCCCAGCAGGAGGCAATCCGGGCCGACTGGCAGGCCCGTCATGACGCGGTGATCGAGGCCGGTGGTCTGCACATCATTGGCTCCGAACGCCATGAGTCGCGACGGATCGACAACCAGTTGCGCGGGCGCTCCGGCCGCCAGGGTGACGCAGGCTCCAGCCGCTTCTTCCTGTCGCTGGAAGACAACCTGATGCGGGTGTTTGCATCCGAGCGTGTGCGCAGCCTGATGCAGCGCCTGGGCATGAAGGAGGGCGAGGCGATCGAGAACGCCTGGGTCTCGCGCGCCATCGAGAACGCGCAGCGCAAGGTCGAGGCGCACAACTTCGATATCCGCAAGCAGCTGCTGGAATACGACGACGTCGCCAATGACCAGCGCCGGGTGATCTACGACCAGCGTGCCGAATTGCTGACCACCGAGGACATCAGCGAAACCATCGACACCTTGGTGGAGGATGTGGTCAATGCCCTGATCAACCCGTACATGCCGCCGGGATCGATCGAGGACGAATGGGACATCCAGGGCCTGCAGCAGGCCCTGAACGGCGAGTTCGGGCTCGACCTTCCGGTCCAGCAGTGGCTGGACGACGAGGACGACCTGCACGAGGAGCCGTTGCGCGAGCGGATCATCGGGCATGCCCGCGCGCTGCTGACCCGGAAGCGCGAGCAGCTGGGTGACGAGACCATGAACCGCCTGCAGCGCGACGTGATGCTGCAGGTCCTGGACAGCCAGTGGAAGGAACACCTGGCGGCGATGGACTACCTGCGCCAGGGTATTGGGTTGCGTGGCTACGCCCAGCGCAACCCGAAGCAGGAGTACAAGAAGGAAGCCTTCGCGATGTTCCAGTCCCTGCTGGAACGCATCAAGCACGACGTGGTGAAGTTCCTGCTGCGCATGCAATTGCGCTCACCGGAGGAGGTCGAGGCATTGCAGCCGAAGAAGGCGGCCCCCGCCGAGGATGATCTGCAGTTCCAGCACCAGAACCCCGACAGCCCCCTGAAGGCTGGAGCCGAAGGTGACGCCGAGCCGCGCGAACCGGTTGCGAGCGGCGAGGCCCCCTACCGACGCGACGAGCCCAAGCTGGGCCGCAACGAGCCCTGCTGGTGTGGTTCGGGCAAGAAGTTCAAGCATTGCCACGGCAAGCTGTAGGGAGACACTGAGCCCATGGCCGTAGGATTGAACGCCCCGGAGGCGCTGCAACCGGTACCGGGGATTCGCGTGGCCGCGGTCGCGGCAGGGATTCGCTATCCCGGGCGCGACGATCTGGTGTTGATCGATGCCGGCCCCGACGCGACCGTTGCGGCGCTTTATACCAACAATGCCTTTCGCGCCGCGCCGGTCGTGGTTGCCGCGGAGCACCAGGCGGCGGGCGGGGCACGCTGGCTGCTGATCAATGCCGGTAATGCCAATGCCGGGACCGGCGCGCCCGGGCTCGCCGCCGCGCGCACCTGCTGCGAGGCCCTGGCCGCGGTTACGGGCGACCCGGCGGAGGCAGTCCTGCCCTTTTCCACCGGGGTGATTGGCGAGCCGCTGCCGGTGGAACGCATCATCGCGGCGCTGCCCGTGCTGCACGCGGGCCTGGCGCCCAATGCCTGGATGCAGGCGGGACGCGCGATCATGACCACTGACACCGTGCTCAAGGGTGTCAGCCGTCGGGTCGCACTGTCGCAGGGCGAGGTGACCCTGACCGGTATCGCCAAGGGTTCGGGGATGATCCACCCCGATATGGCGACCATGCTGGCGTTTATCGGGACCGACCTTGCCATCGAGGCGCAGGCGCTGGACGGTCTGCTGCGCGAGGCCAATCGCGACAGCTTCAACGCGATCACCGTGGACGGGGATACTTCCACAAACGACGCCGTGGTGGTGATGGCCAGTGGCGCGAGTGGGGCGGGGCTCGTCACAGCGGAGGACCGGGTCGCCTTTGCCGCGGCTCTGGACGCGGTCTGCCTGGAGCTGGCCCAGGCGATCGTCCGGGATGGCGAGGGCGCCACCAAGTTCGTGACCGTCGAGGTGGTGGGTGCGCGGTCGCGTGAGGAGGCGGCGCAGGTCGCCGAGACCGTCGCGCTGTCCCCGCTGGTCAAGACTGCGCTGTTCGCCTCCGATCCCAATTGGGGCCGCATCCTCGCGGCCGTGGGGCGCGCCGGGGTGCCGGATCTGGAGATCGAGCGCGTGGCGATCCGTGTGAATGACGTCGAGATTGTCCGCGACGGCGGGCGTGCCCCGGAATACGCCGAGGCCGACGGCCAGCGTGCCTTCGACGCCGAGGAGATCCACATCAGGATCGACCTGGGCCGGGGTGACGCGCGGACGCGCAAGTACACCTGCGACTTCTCCCACGAGTACGTGCGCATCAATGCCGAATACCGGTCCTGAGCCGGCGTCTTCCCCTCCGGTCGAGGTCGCGATCGGACTGATCCGCGACAACCAGGGTCGCGTGCTGGTTACGCGTCGCAGGGACGCGCAACACCTGGCCGGGCTGTGGGAGTTTCCCGGGGGCAAGGTCGAGAGCGGCGAATCCCCCACGGTGGCTCTGCAGCGTGAACTCGACGAGGAGCTTGGCGTCGCCGTCGATTCGGCGGTTCAGTGTCTGACGGTCGAACACGACTATGGGGAGTGCGCGGTTCGTCTGCATGTGTTCCGCGTGACGGCCTGGTCGGGTGCGCCCCGTGGCCGCGAGGCCCAGCCTATGGAGTGGCGTGCCCCGCTGGACCTGGACCCCGCGGATTTCCCGGCGGCGAATCGCCCGATGCTCAACGTCTTGCGCCTGCCCGAGCGTTATCTGATCACACCGTCACCGGACGACGCCGCGCAGGCCGCTGCCATCGCCGGCCAAGTAACCCAGGCCCTGCGTGCGGGCCAGGCTGACATGGTTCAGGTGCGTGCGCCGGACTTGGGCCGGGTCGACTATTGCGACTTTCTCGCGGCGATCACAGGGCCCGCCGATGCCCTGGGCATCCCGGTCCTGGCGAATGCGCCACCGGATTGGCTGGCGGATTTTCCGCGGGTGGGGTTGCATCTGCCCGAGCGGCGTTGGCGCGAGCTGGATGCGCGTCCGGCGTCCGCTGGCTGGGTGGCCGCCTCGGTTCACGACCGTGCCGGTCTCGAGCGGGCGGCGGCCCTGGGGCTGGATTTCGTGGTGCTGGGGCCGGTGCAGGCGACCGCAACGCACCCCGGTGCCGAGGCGCTGGGCTGGGGGCGTTTCGCGGACTGGGTGCGGGGTGCGGCGCTGCCGGTCTATGCGCTCGGCGGGATGTCTGCCGTCAGCCTGCCCCGGACGCGGGCGGCTGGTGCGCAGGGTATCGCGGCCATTCGGGGCTTGCTGGGCTGAATCCGGGCCTCCCAGGCAGGCGCCCAGGGCCCTGCCTCAGATCGCGCAGCAGCAGAGCCGGAACGGCACGTCGACATGCGCCGGTACGGGGCGTTCGCGGAAATCGCCGGGGGCGAAGAAGCGCACAGTAAAGCGCTGGCGCCCGCCGCTGATTTCCGGGTAGACCCCCAGAGCGGGGTCGACCGTCACCCGGATCAGTTGCCACGCGTGAGCGGTATCGAGATTGCGCTCGAAGTACCCGTCCTCGGCCGTCACCGGCTCCGCGTTGCCCGAGTGGCGCATGTAGCGCAGCACCTGGGCGGTCGCCTCGGCCACGGTGTTCAGCGGTTGGAACCATTCCAGAAGAAGCTCGGTACGCGCCTGATTCGGCTGGGCCAGCCAGTAGTGGTAGATCGGCAGGTCGAAGTCGAAGGCCCCGCCGGGCAGGGCCATTCGCTGGCGCACGCTGGAGAAAAACTCGCTGCCGCGCACGCGGTGATCGAGCGCGCCGGCTTGTTCTTCCAGGGCGTCGTGCAACCGCTTCTGTGCATCCATGGTCTCGCGAAAGCGATCGGCATCGATGCCCGGCTGGTTGGCCAGTCGGGTCAGGTTGACCGTCTGGCGCTCGATCTCGCCCATCAGCTCGCGCTTGATGTCTACCCGGGTGACCAAGGCATAGATGTCCACCAGCGAGACCAGGGCCTCGTGATGATCGAAGGCCCGCCCGGACTCCAGTGCATCCCCGAAGCGTGCGTTCAGGGCCTCCAGCCGCAGCAGGAGGCGTACACGTTCATGCAGCGGTTGTTCAAAGGTCAGGGATTGGCTCACGACGGACCCGTTGGGCAGGAGGACTGGAGGCGCATGCTGGTCCAGGAACTTCCGCAGTATCAGCTATTCGGGGGGCGGTTTTCCACCCGCGAGCGGATGGTGGTGGCCAGCTCGCGCAGGGCAGTGTCGCGTTCTGCTACCTGGTTCGCCAGTTCGGCATCCGACGTCTGTTCGGTATTGAGGATCTCGCTGTCCCCGCGTCGGCGGCGCTCGTCGGGGTTCATCTGGACCTCGAGGATGGCCTCTACCTCGGCGCTGCTGCGGCCATCCCGTTGGGTTACGCGTGCGATCTGTTCGCCGGGCTCGCAATGGACCACGACGACGTGATCGAAACGCGCCTCCCAGCCGGCCTCGAACAGCAGGGGCACCACGATCACGGCATAGGGTGTGGTCTCTGGTAGCGCGGCGAGGCGTTGTTCGATAGCGGCCTCCACCGCCGGGTGAACCAGTGCCTCCAGGGCCTGGCGTTCGGCCGGGTCGGCAAAGATCCGGCTGCGCAACGCGCCGCGGTCCAGGTGGCCGCGGGCATCGAGTATGCCGGGGCCAAAGCGGTCCACGATGGCCGCGTAGAGATCGTGTCCCGGCGTCTGGAGTTCGCGGTTCAGGGTGTCGGCATCCAGTACCGGTGCCCCGAGGCTGGCGAAGAGCCCTGCAACGCGACTCTTGCCGCAGCCGATCCCCCCGGTGAGTCCGACCCGCAGCATGACGTTCGCCTAAAACCCTTGCGGGAAGTAGAGGGCCAGCAGCTCGTCGCCCCAGATCAGGGCGAGCCACCCGGCAGCGGCGAGATAGGGTCCGAACGGGATCGGGATGTTGCGGTCGCGCCCGCGCAGCAGGATCAGGGCGATCCCGACCACCGCGCCGACCAGTGAGGCCAGTAGCAGGATGACCGGCAGTGCCTGCCAGCCGAGCCACGCGCCCAGTGCCGCCAGCAGTTTGAAGTCACCGAAGCCCATGCCTTCCTTGCCGGTCAGCAGGCGGAAGCCGTGGAAGATCAGCCACAAGGTCAGGTAACCGGCCGCAGCACCGATCACGGCGGATTGCAGGTCGGTGAAGGTACCGGGGATGTTGACCAGCAGCCCGAGCCACAAAAGCGGTAGGGTGAGCTGATCGGGGAGTAGTGTCGTCCGGGCATCGATCCCGGAGGCGGCGATCAGTACGGCCGTGAAGACCAGCGCCAGCAGCCCGGCGCTACCGGGCCCCAGGTGCCAGACCGTTACCACGAAGAGCAGCGCGGTGAGTGCCTCCACTGCGGGATACTGCCAGCTGATGCGGGTGCCACACCCGGGGCAGCGACCGCGCAGGAACAGGAAGCTGAGAATGGGCACGTTTTCCAGCGCCCGGATCGGGCGCTGGCATTGCGGGCAGCGCGAGCGCGGGCGGATCAGATCGAAGTGCTCGCGCTCGTCGGTCGGCGCGTGCTCGAGGATCGCGCGCGCCTCGGTCTCCCACTCGCGTTCCAGCATCACCGGGAGGCGCGCGATCACCACGTTCAGGAAGCTGCCGATCAGCAGCCCGAACACCCCGGCAACCGGCAGTGCCCAGCCGCCCAGTTGGGCTCCGATCTCGGCCAGCATCCCCTAGATCACCGCACCCATCTGGAAGATGGGCAGGTACATGGCGATGACCAGGCCGCCGACCAGCACGCCGAGGACCACCATGATCAGCGGTTCCAGCAGGCTGGACAGGCTGTCCACGGCGTTGTCGACCTCTTCCTCGTAGAAATCCGCGACTTTCGACAGCATTGAATCCAGCGAGCCGGATTCCTCGCCAATCGCGACCATCTGCACCACCATGTTAGGGAACACGGCGGTATTGCGCATGGACCACTGCAATTGGCCGCCGGCCTCGGTCTCGTCGCGCATGCGCAGGGTGGCTTCTCGGTAGACGGCGTTGCCGGTGGCGCCGGAGACCGAGGTCAGGGCATCCACCAGCGGGACCCCGGCGGAGAACATGGTCGACAGCGTTCGCGCAAAGCGGGCGATGGCGGCCTTGCGCAGGATCGGGCCGAAAGCCGGGGCCTTGAGGACCATGATGTCGAGGAAACGGGCGAAGCGTGGCAGCCGCCGCCGGGCCTGAACGAAGACGAATCCGATGGCGACCATGACCCCGAGGATGGCCCACCACCAGCTCTGGGTGAACTCCGAGAGGTCGACCACCATGCGGGTGAATACCGGGAGGTCGGCACCGAACCCGGTAAACAGGGCCTCGAATTGCGGGACCACGTAGATCAGCAGGATCGCGGTCACCACGATGGCGACCACGACCACCGCGGCCGGATAGAACAGGGCCTTCTTGATCTTGCCCTTCAGGGCCTCGGTCTTTTCCTTGTAGGTGGCGACCTTGTCCAGCAGGGTCTCGAGTGTCCCCGCCTGCTCGCCGGCCTCGACCAGATTGGTGACCAGGTCGTCGAAATGTCTCGGGTGCTTGGACAGGGCCTGGGCAAACGTCTCGCCGCCCTCGACGTCTGCCTTCAGTTTCAGGACCAGATCGCGCATCGCGGGCTTCTCGTTCCCGCGGCCGACGATCTCGAAGGCCTGCACCAGGGGCACGCCGGACTCCAGCATCGTGGTCATCTGGCGCAGGAAGTAGGCGATGTCCGCGGGGACGACCTTCTTCTTTCCGCCGGAGAGAAGCGACTTTGGCTTCTTGCGGATCTTGATGACGTTGATGCCATTCTTGCGCAGCTCGGCACGGGCCGTGGCCTCGTTGTCGGCCGGAGTCTCGCCCTTGATCCGGGCGCCGTTCTTGTTCAGTCCTTCCCAGGTGTAGATCGTCCCGGAGTCGGCCATCCCCCTGTCCCCCTGTAGCTGGTGACCCGTGCCGGTTGCGGCACTAGTCCTTGGTCACGCGATTGACTTCCTCGAGGCTGGTCAGCCCCGCCATTACTTTCACGAGGCCGGCGCGTCGCAGGTCCTCGATGCCTTCCTTTTCTGCTTGTTCTGCGAGCTGCATGGAGTTGTAGCCCTCCAGGATGCCGCGCTGCATGTCGTCGCTGATGGGCATGACCTGGTAGATCCCCAGCCGGCCCTTGTAGCCGTTGGTGCATTGGTCGCAGCCCACCGCGCGATAGGAGACCACACCGTTCTGGATGTCGGCGTCGGTAAAGCCTTCCTTGCGCAGCGCCTCTTCCGGGAGCTTTTCCGGTTCCTTGCAGTTCGGGCACAACCGCCGCGCCAGCCGCTGGGCAATGATCAGCAGGATCGAGGAGGCGATGTTGTACGGTGGCACGCCCATGTTGGCCAGACGGGTGAGCGTCTGCGGGGCGTCGTTGGTATGCAGCGTGGAAAGCACAAGGTGACCGGTCTGGGCCGCCTTGATGGAGATCTCGGCGGTTTCCAGGTCGCGGATTTCCCCGACCATGATCACGTCCGGGTCCTGGCGCAGGAACGCGCGCAGCGCGCTGGCAAAGGTCAGACCCACCTTCGGGTTGATGTTGACCTGGTTGACCCCGGGCATGTTGATTTCCGACGGGTCTTCCGCAGTGGAGATGTTGCGGTCGGCGGTGTTCAGGATGCCGAGCCCGGTGTACAGCGATACGGTCTTCCCCGACCCGGTGGGGCCGGTGACCAGGATCATGCCGTACGGGCGGCTGAGCGCCTTGAGGTAGGCTTCCTTCTGATGTTCCTCGTACCCCAGCTGATCGATGCCCATCGCCGCGCTGCTGGGATCGAGGATGCGCATCACGATCTTCTCGCCGTAAAGCGTCGGCAGGGACGAGACACGAAAATCGATCGCGCGTGTACGCGACAGCTTCAGCTTGATGCGCCCGTCCTGCGGCACGCGGCGTTCGGCGATGTCCATGCGCGACATCACCTTGACGCGCGCAGTGATGCGCGGCGCCAGGGAATTGGGTGGGTGGGCGACCTCGTGCAGCACCCCGTCAATGCGGAAGCGCACGCGGAAGTCCTTCTCGAAGGGCTCGAGGTGGATATCCGACGCCTTGCGATTGATGGCGTCCATCAGGACCTTGTTGACGAAACGCACCACCGGGGCGTCATCCGCGCCCTCGGCGGTGTCGGAGGAATCCTTGTCATCCTCCCCGCCGGATTCGATGGCCAGCCCGTCGAGGCCGTCGTCGCCAAGGTCGTCCATCAGCGACGAGGCGGCACTCAGTGCCGTGTCGATCAGGCGGTCGAGCTTGTGTGGCTCGACCAGGACGGCCTCGACGGGCATGCCGGTGGCGAACTTGAACTCGTCGGTGGCACCGAGGTTGGTCGGGTCGGACACGCCGATGTAGAGGCGATTGCCGCGTGCCATCAGTGGCAGGGCATGGTGCTTCTGGATCAGCTTCTCGTTGAGGTGATCCTTGGGCAGCAGTTCCGCATCGAAGCTCCCCAGGTCGAATACCGGGAGCCCGAACTCCTCGGCGGCGGCCTCGACCAGGCGGGCTTCCGCCACCTGGCCCTTGCTGGCAAGCAGGGTCATCAGCGGCGTCTGCTGGGACTGGGCTTCCTCGACCAGCTGGGAGGCGATGTCCTCCGCGATCAGGCCGGCTTCGACCAGGCGTTTCGCCAGCCCGGGTAGCCGCGGTGCCGTAGTGGTATTCGCCATGGGCCTCTGCGTATACAAACCTAGTGATGGGCCACACTCTACGTGCGTCCGCGGCGGAAGGGAAACGCGCTGCCAGGCAGCGAGAGCCCCTTGCTGAGCTCCGATCATAGGAATCAACCCTGCAAATGACAAGGCTGTAGTTCGCCCCCCTTGAGGGGTAATTCGGCGGGTGCTTGACGCTGTGCTTCGCGCTGGTTCAGAATACGCGGCTTGATCGAGGAGGGATACCCAAGCGGTCAACGGGGGCAGACTGTAAATCTGCTGGCTCAGCCTTCGGAGGTTCGAATCCTCCTCCCTCCACCATCGGGTTTTTCAAGCCAGCGGCCAGAAGCGGACGGTGGTGCGGCAAGCCAGGGTTCTGCGGGTGTAGTTCAATGGTAGAACCTCAGCCTTCCAAGCTGATGATGTGGGTTCGATCCCCATCACCCGCTCCAGATTTGGCCCGCACGATGTCGGGCGAGGCCCTGGCGGTAGTTCGGCTCATGTAGCTCAGTCGGTAGAGCACTTCCTTGGTAAGGAAGAGGTCACCGGTTCGAATCCGGTCATGAGCTCCATATTAATGTCAGCGTACAACCTGCGTCGCTGTTGAGTTTTAGCGTCACGATCCGGGGAAGCGAGAGATGTCCAAGGAAAAGTTCGAGCGTAAGAAGCCGCATGTGAATGTGGGTACGATTGGTCATGTGGACCATGGGAAAACGACGCTGACGGCGGCGATGACGGCGGTGCTGGGCAAGAAGTACGGGAGTGAAGCCCGTGCATTTGACCAGATCGACAACGCGCCGGAAGAGAAGGCGCGCGGTATTACGATTGCGACCGCGCACGTCGAGTACGAATCCGACCTTCGTCACTATGCGCA
>NZ_KB906225.1:0-142385 GCF_000381225.1 Thioalkalivibrio sp. ALMg3
AGACTGTGGTTCCAGCGCAGCCCCGAGCGGACGCACCAGGCGTGGCGGCAATGGGTGCAGCAAGCGCACGAGAGCGGAATCCAGGCCCTGCAGCGCTTCGCACGCCTGCTGGAGCCCTACCTGCCCGGCATCGTCTCGCGCTGCCGCCACCGGCTGAACACCAGCGTCGTCGAGGGCATTAACAACACGATCAAGGTCATCAAGCGTCGGGCCTATGGCTATCGCGACCAGGAATACTTCTTCCTCAAAATCCGCGCAGCCTTCCCCGGTAATGCTCGATGAACCTGACCTTTTTGGGTGCCGACGCTTGGTCCAGCTTTACTAGTCCGGAGAGCCAAGAAGGGGATGTGATGGAGAACAATCTGGGCGGGGCATTTCTGGAGGGGATGCTGCGATTCTGGTGGGCCTGGATCTTGGTCGTGCTGTTCGCCATCGGTCGGCTGCCGATGGTCAAGGGCTGGGTGGGTGAGCTTGTGGTTCGCCTGATTCTGTCGGTTGGGCTGGACGGCAAGGCGGGGCACGCGCTTCATGATGTCACGCTGGAGACGGGCGACGGCACGACGCAGGTGGACCATGTGCTGGTGTCCCGCTTCGGCATTTTCGTCATCGAGACGAAGAATATGCGCGGGTGGATCTTTGGCGATGCGCGGCAGGCTCAATGGACGCAACGTTTCTACCGCCGGTCGTTTCGCTTCCAGAATCCGCTGCGCCAGAACTACCGGCATGAACGGGCGATTTCCGATGCGCTGCAGGTCGAGCCCGAGACGATCCATTCGGTGGTGGTCTTTGTCGGCAGCAGTCGTTTCAAGACGCCGATGCCCGAGAACGTGGTCCGGGGCCTCGGGCTGCTGGGCTACATCCGTTCGTTCCGCACGAAGGTGTGGAGCGATGACGAGGTGCAGGCCCTGGTGGACCAGCTGAAGGGTCGCCGGCTGGAGCCTTCTCGGCATACGCACCGGGCCCACGTGCAGCAGCTACGCGAACGGCATGAGGCCCCGGCCGGGCCGGCCTGTCCGAAATGCGGCGAGGCGATGATGAAGCGGAAGGCACGTCGCGGCTCCAGGGTCGGCCAGGAGTTCTGGGGGTGTACGCAGTATCCCGGCTGCCGCGGAACGAAGCCGGTCCAGTAGTCGGGCTCAATCTGGCATCGTGGAGGCGTTCGATTCGTTCCGGAAATGAAAAGGAAGGGGCCATGGCGAATACTCGGTATGTGACCGCGAATCGATTGACTGAGGAGTCGAAGGCGATTCAGGCGAAGGGGCGGAATCTGGTCCTGATCCTGGGCCTTCCGGTCGCGGTTGCGGCCTTCTTCATTCATCCGCTCGTAGGGCTCGTAGCGCTTGCGGGCGTGGCGGCCCTGTATGGAAGCATCGGTGGCAGCGCGGTGATCGAGGCGGGGGCGCGCGGCGAGGATGCGGCCCTGGACTGGCTTTCGAAGCTCCCGGATTCATTCGCGATCTTCAATCAGGTGGATCTGCCCAGCGAACAGTCCCGCACCGGGATGGTGGAGACCGACTTGGTGGTGACCGGACCGGAGGCGGTGTTCGTGATCGAGGTGAAGCACAACAACGGGGCGATCGACTGTGACGAGAGCCGGCCGCAATGGACCGTGAGCAAGACGGGGCGTCGCGGAAACCGCTATGGCAAGGAGATGCGCAATCCCATCAGGCAGGTGAAGAAGCAGGTGTGGTTGCTGAGTGAATACCTGAAGAGCCGCAAGGCGAAGCGCTGGATCCAGCCGATCGTGCTGTTCACCCACCCGGATGTCTCGCTGGGGCGTTCGTCCGACCTGTCGGTACCCGTGCTCACCGGCCCCGAGGCGGTCGAGTACATCCGGAACTTCAAGCCGGAGCGGCCGCGCCCGGTGAAGGAGAACACGGTGCAGGCCATCGCGACCCTGAAGGGCTGAATCGTCGAGAGTGGCTGCGCATCGGGGGGGCGGACCAGGGTAAGGGTTGGAAAAGGCGGTGAACATATCTGGCCTAGGGCACGAATTCGGGCTTGAAGCCGCCATTTCGACCGTCAAATGGCTATTTCAGGGAGGGAAGCCCATCACTGGCTGGGCCAATCTGGCATGTGGTCCATCGCTGTCTCAAGCAGGAGTTCCTGCTGAAGTTTGCCCGTGACCGCAGGCTCGGGCGGTACTGGCTGTATGACGCGCGGCAGCACTACGGTTTGTGTGTGCTGAACGCCATGGTCACCTCGCTGCGCGTGCACCTGCTGGTACGCCATGTGGGGAGGGCGAGATGGCGGGTGACGTCGTGGATCGCGGGATGGGTGGCCAGTCCTAAACCGGCGCAGGTTATCGGGTGGATACACGGTCTTGACCACCAAACAGGGCGGATAAGCGTCTAGAAAGGGGGTTTGGCGCGATATAACTACATTAAGTCAGTAGGTTATCGTGGTCCGACCCCGTCGCCGCCGCCGTCTGTTATGGGTGCACGGCGGTGTTCTGTCCGAACTGGATCTGCCAGCCGTGGTGATCGTGGCGTTCGAACAGGAAGCTCATACGCGTGTGCAGCTCGCCGTCGCCGCGGTCCGGCAGGCCGTCCGGCATGGATTCAATGCCCGAAACCCGAAACATGACCTCCGCGAAGGCGGTGTCGTCGCCGAGCAGGATGATGTCCTGTACGTCGACGCTTAGCGAGGTTCCGGCAAAGGGGCCCTGCAGCAAGTCCGTATGCCGTTGTGCATTGCTCGAACGGTCCTCGAGGCGCGTGCCGACGAGATTGATCACCCCGGCGTTCTCCGCATAGTCGCGTGCCCAGGCCTCGCCATCGCCGGCTTCCCATGCGGCCCCCTTGGCCTCCAGGATGCGCTGGATCTCGCCGTCGTCGGCCCAAGCAGGGGCCGCCATGAGTGCGGCCAGGGGCAAGGCGATCAGTAGGAACGGTTTCCTGGACATGCAAGCTCCGGATGGTGTTTGTGACAGGCGCCCCCTGTGTACAGGAGTGTCGGCCTGAGTGCCAGCGAGCCCGCGCTATGGGGTCTACCTTCGGATGTAGCAGGCCGGCATCGCCAAGGGAGCAGCTGCGGCGATTTCCCGCACAAATGGGCCCCCCGTCGGCTTGAGTGGCGCAATGGATGTGCGAGCAACAAAGGACACCAACGATCTTCGTTATGTTTGACACCGTACGGACTGCATCCTGACATCAGCCCATTTTGGCGGAAAGTGGAAGGGGCCTGGCATCAAAGCAAGGGCCGGAAGGCGCCTCGTACGCTGGGCATGGATCGCGTGACACTACGCGGGATATTCGGATGGAAGGAGTGACATGATGGCCAGAGACAATTTGCCGACCGTGGATTGGGAGCGTGGCGAGAACACGGATCGGGTGAAGGTGCAGGTAATGCGCGAGGAGCCCGTCATCCTGCAGATGCCATCGGGCATGGACTGGTCGGTGGATGGGGGTGAGTTCAAGTGCACAGCCGATCCCGACAGAGGGATGCAATGCGACTGCGAAGGCGGCCTGTTGCGGAAACTGGCGGAGCTCAACAATATGCCAGAGCTGAAGGAAATCGCGGACGCCTGCGAGTATTCGAGTTCCCGCGTCGATATCGACCCCGCCGGCGCGCGCATCATCGTCCACGACTGATTTGCCCGGGAGCCGCGAGGGCGGCAAGGGCTCAGGCCGTCCTTTCGCGCCGCGCCTCCACCCAAGCGGCAAGGGCTTCTCTAATGTCCCGGGCTCGTTGATGTCTCACAACATCACGACGTGTGGCGCTGTTATATTGTGCGGCGTTTCGCTGACCCATCGCGGGGTCAACGCGAAACATGTCGCCGACCAGCAGATCGACGGGTCGGGACTCACTCACGACCCACGATAGGGACTGGCTGAATGGCACAGGGCGCACCGACCCCGCTGAGGTCGCTTTCATCCGAAAAAGTGGTGGGTCTGAGCACGCTGTTCGTCGCCCTGGCGGCGTTTTCCTGGGGGCTGTCCGGCGGGATTGGGGGCATTCTCACGGGCCAGGGTTGGGATCCGGTGGTGGTGTCGTTCTACCGGGGTGCGATCGGGCTGCTGTTCGTGCTCGCCTGGCTTGCGATTCGTCCGCATGGCAGCGGATTGGCCAGTGGCCGCATGTGGTTCTGGTCGGCGATCGCCGGCCTGGGGGTCGCGGGCAACTTCACCTTCTACTTCCTGAGCATCGCCGAGGGCAGTGTCGCGGTGGCTGCGACACTGATGTACTGCGCGCCGGTATTCGTTTATCTCGTCTCTTTTGCACTCGGGCTCGAAAAACCCACCCTGTTCAAGTGGGTCGCGATCGCGATGGTCATGCTGGGTGTGGTGCTGCTGACGGGTATTTACGATATCGGTGCCGGTGACGTGACGCCGATCGCCGCCGGGGCCGGTCTGGCTTCCGGGCTGTCCTACGCGGTCTTTATCTTCGGCTTCAAGTTCGCGGCACCCCACGGCAGCCCGCAGGCGATTCTGGTGATTGCGTTCGCGGTCCTGGTCGTCATCCTGTTCGGGCTGGGCGATCCCGACCAGACCGTGGCTGTGCTGAGCACGCCGAGCTGGCCGTTGTTCGTGATACTGGGCGTGCTGGGCGCCGGATTGTCGTTCATTTTCTACATCATCGGCCTGAACCACACGGCACCCGCCGTCGCGTCCATCGTGGCGATGGTCGAGCCGGTGACTGCGTCGCTGTTCGGCGTGGTGTTCCTGAGCGAGACCCTGGGCGCACTCCAGGTCTTTGGCATGGGATTGATCCTGCTGACCGTGACCGCCCTGAGCGTCTATTCCAGCTCGCAGAAGCAATCGGTTCCGCCCCAGCCACGCGCTGACTAGCGCTTGAACCTGCTCCGGGGAGCTGGATTCGTGGGGTCCGATATCGCCTTCACGGCTCATCTTCCGACAATGTTTCGAAAGAGACAAAGGGATGAGAATGAGGGTCAAGGATGCACTCATCCCTGCTAATCTGAACTAGGGATCGGGCGGCGCGGACGTCTCCCGGTGTTTACTGGTCAGCGGCCTTGCCCAAGGAGCCCAGTGATGCACGAGCCTGTCCACTCCCACCCCTGCTGCGGCACCGAACACCCCGGGGGCATGTCGTGCCTGTGCGGCCGGCCGGAGACCATGCGCGCCATGCAGCGTATCGAGGCGGACATCAGCCGCCGGCGTATGCTGGGAGGCATGGCGGCGCTGGTGGGCATGTTCGCCGGGTTCCGAGTAGAGGCCGGGCCGGATGAGCGGCCGGGCCTGCCGGATCGCCCCCTGCTACTGGTGAATCTGCGGCTGTTCGATGGCCAGTCCCTCCATTTGAGGGAAGGCGTGGCGGTTTTGATCCAGGGTGAGCGGATCGTTGATCTGATCATGCCGGACGCAGCGCCCGAGGGTGTGCTGCGTGTGGATTGCGGAGGACGAGTGGTGATGCCCGGACTCATCGATGCCCACTGGCATACCACCCTGGCGGGGGTGGACATGCGCACCGCCCTGACGGCGGATCCGGCCTACATTCACCTGCAGGCGGCGCGCGAGGCGCGGGCGACGCTGATGCGTGGTTTCACCACGGTGCGCGACGTGGGCGGCCCCGCCTTCGCTCTCAAGCGCGCCATTGACGAAGGCGTTACCCCGGGGCCGCGCATCTTCCCCTCCGGCGCGATGATCAGCCAGACCTCGGGGCACGGTGATTTCCGCATGCGCCATGAAGTACCGCGCACGGCCCTGTCTGGCCCCACCCAGACGGAGCTTTCCGGGGTGTCGGTGATCGCCGATGGCGCCGACGAGGTGCTCCGTCGCGCGCGGGAACAGCTCATGCTGGGCGCAAGCCAGATCAAGCTAATAGCTGGTGGCGGTGTGGCCTCCCTCTACGATCCCCTGGATAGCGTGCAGTACACCGAGCGGGAGTTGCGCGCGGGTGTCGAGGCCGCCAGGGACTGGGGCACCTACGCCACGGTGCACGTTTACGTGCCCGAAGGGATCAAGCGCGCCATCCGCGCGGGTGTCGGCTGCATCGAACACGGCCAGCTGGCAGACGAGGAGGCGGTCCGCATGATGGCGGGCGAGGGCGTCTGGTGGAGCCTGCAGCCATTTCTCCAGGACGAGGACTCCAACGTTTACCGGGATCCGGAACAGGTGGCGAAGCAGACGCGGGTGGCCAGGGGTACGGAACAGGCCTACGCGTGGGCACGCGAGCATGAGGTACAGACCGCCTGGGGCACGGACATCCTGTTTGCCCCCGACAAGACCCATACCCAGGGGCGTCAGCTGGCCAAGATGACCCGCTTCTACGAACCCCTCGAGGTACTGCGCATGGCTACTGGGGACAACGGCCGCTGCCTGGCGTTATCCGGGCCGCGCGCGCCCTACGGCAGCGGTCTGGGGGTTATTCAGCCCGGCGGCCTGGCAGACCTGCTGGTGGTCGACGGGGAGCCGGAGCGGGATCTGTCCTTCCTGGCGGAGCCGGAGAACTCGTTGTGGTTGATCATGAAGGGCGGGCGGATGTACCGGAACACCCTGTGAAGTCGCTGCCGGCAGGGCTAAGAATTCTACCTGCGGATTTAGCAGGTCGGCGGGTTGGCGGCGGATGGGCAAAGGGCAAGGTTCGACCCCGAGCATTTCGGCTGGCAGTGGATGGGTAAAGGGCAAGGTCAGCCCCGGTCATCTCGCCTGCGCGAGGATGGGACTCGGGGGGCGGCCTACTCGAGCGCGCAGAGGCAGTCGGCTCCGTCTCAAGCAGGCGCTGAGTGGCGCCTGGGCCTGGAACCGGCCCGGTGCAGTACGGGATGGTGGCGTGGAATCACGCCAAATATCGGTTGATCAGGCTATCGTGGGTGGTAGATGGTCACCAGGACTGACGCGTCTTCCAGCGCCTTGAGGGCATGGGGCTGACCCCCATTCAGATAGATCAGGGCGCCGGCGGTGAGTCGCTGGACCTTGTCTTCCCCGATACGGAAATCGACCGAGCCTTCCAGGCATTGGACCGTGATCTCTCCGGGTACGGCGTGATCACTGAACTCTTCGCCTTTGGGGAGCACGACGCGGAAGACTTGCAAATGTTCCGAACGCAGCAGCGTTGCACTTTTTGATTCGCGCAGTTCTTTCCCCAGGGGGCGAACGTCCACGATTTCTCCGGGTGTGGCGTGGTGCAATGCCATGTTGTGCTCCAGCAGTTTTCTGCAATGGCGGGGCGCGCTGGCCTCAGCGGAGTGGGCGCACCTCGGCGATGTCGGACAGCGCGAGTGGCACGACCATGTAGCCGCTGCCGAAGCGTCGGCGCACACGGATGTGCTCCTCCTCGATTCCGAGCAGTTCGCCATCGCGGGTGCGCCCGTCGGCGAGCTGGATGCGGATATTGCGGCCGATGTGGTCGCCCAGGGCATTCAGTGCGATGTTCGGGACAGGCGATAAATCGGGTGCCGTGGTCGAGGCGGCCGGGCCCGTGTTCAAGTTCGTATTCTCGGTCGTCGTCGGTCTGGCGGGGCCCGGGGTGACGGGGCGCAGATCGACGCGACCGTAGTGTTTTTCGGCCACGGTCAGGCTGGACTCGACCCGACGTAGCAGGTGGGTCGGGGTGTCGACGTTGGCCCAGAGCAGCGCCGGGTTGTCGATCGGGCCAATGCGCAGCGAAACGTCCTTGGGATCCTCGATGAAGCGTCCGTAGGCATCGACCATCGTGGGCCCGGGCTGCACGCCGAAGGGGCGCCAGGCCTCGACCCAGGCGCCTTTGTGGTGCTCGGTATAGTCCTCGAGAGCCATCTCCATCTCGTTCGCGCAGAATTCCATCAGTGCAGGGTAGTACCCCCGGTCCGCGTACCCCACGGTCAAGGATTGTAGCGAGGCGGTCATTAGCGCCGGAGCGAGATCGCGGGCCCGGTTCGAGGCGGCCTGGATGTCGAAGCGTCCGGTGGAGGTGCCCTGGCCCAGTGGGCCCATGCCGAACGTGCTGTGCACGGTCAGACTGTTGCGGTCCTCTTCGAGGTGGTAGTGGGCGCCGAAGTCCAGCGGGATGTCGCGATAGCCGAGTGCGGCCATCAGGGCGTCCGGCGGGGCGGCTTGATAGGCCCCGCAGCCGGCGGTGTCGAGCCACAGCGCAGGCGTGTCGCCCTGCGCGCCTGTGGCGATGCCGGCCGGCAGGGTCAGCCCGTGCACGGAAAACCCGAGCTGCCGCGGCAGGCGTCGGGCATCCAGCGTGTGCCGAAGCCGGGCGAGCCGCCACAGGTTTCCGGCTTCCAGGGTGATGCGGTCAGCGCGCATGCGGCCGATGGCCGTGTTGTTGGGTTCAAACAGCAGCCCGTTGACGTGCAGTTCGCCCCCGAGGCCGATACCGACGTCGGAGTAGTGCAGCGTGCCGAGCGGCTGGAGCATCTCCACCATGTCGTCGAGCTTCTGCTCGACCTGCCGGACCTCGTAGTGGTAATACCCGACACCGGCGGCGGCGACCACGAGGCCGCCCACGATCAGTTTCCCTGGCATGTTTCTCTCCCTTTTTTGACTCATCCGGGCCGCGCGATACCGGACCCGACAGCGGGATTGCCTTGTCCCGCGCCAACAAGATACCCACTCCGGGACATTTCCGCACTGCGGTCGAGGCTCGCTACGCGTCGGGGGGCTATCTAGGGATTGAGCCCGCCGGCGGGATGGACGGAAGCCGGGCGCCCACGGCCCTGCGCCCCCGGGGCTCGTTGATGTCCGGTCCGGGCGGCAGCAAAGGGGTCATTCCTCGCGGGCGGGAATCGAGGCGAAGTAGGCCGACACGGCGGCCATCTCTTCTTCCTCCAGCTCCTGGGCGATGCCTTGCATCAAACCGGCCAGGGCGGTCTTGCGGGCCCCCTGGGCATAGGCCTGGAGCTGTGCCATGAGATAACGCGGGGGATGGCCGGCGAGCGGTGGCAGGCTGGGGTTGCGCTCGCGCCCCTGTTCGCCATGGCAGGAGGCGCAGGACTGGATGTTTCGCTCCGGCAGCCCTTCGAGCGCAATCTCGCGCCCTTTTTCTACCAGGTCTTCGGGCACCCGGTGCGGCCCGCCCGCGGGTTTCATCTCGGCGTAGTGGCGGCTGACCGCCTCGATCTCGTCATCGTCCAGATGCTGGGCGATCTGGCCCATGGTGGCATTCGGGCGCTGGCCTTCCCGGTAGGCCGTCATTTGCTCGACCAAGTAGGCCTTCGGGAGCCCCGCCAGGCGTGGGAATGGGGGCTGTGCCTGGCCCTGTCCCTGTTCGCCGTGGCACTGGATGCAGGCGGTCGCGCCGCGATCATTGCCTCCCTGCGCAATTTGGGCGCCGGGGGCGTCCTCGGCGACGGCGGCGCCGCCCAGCAGCCACAGGGCGGTTAACAGCGCGAGTGGCCGGACAGTGATTCGGTTGAAGGTGTGCGCTCGTGCCATTGGGTCACCACGATTGCAGGACGTTATCTTCAGGAACATAGGGCGGTTTCAACGATGGTGCAATTGCGGTGCACATTTGGCGGGCTTGTGAGGTGTGCGCCGCCGGATATAGCCGCGGTCCGGCGTGCCGCATCCGGGGCGACCAGGAAAGGACGGGAAGAGAGCAGGAAGAGGACACCCTGCTTCCTGGGTTTCGCACGGCGCGGCGGCGCATCCGGGAATCATTCCGCCGGGAGGCAGTCCGGAAGGGAATCCTCCAGCCTGCGGGGCGTGATGCCGAGGTCGGCGAAGCTTCCCGCCGTTTCGTCGGCGACATTGTCCTGCTGCATCAGGAAGATCTGGTCCCGGGTCAGGGGTGCGTTCGGTAGCAGCGAGCCGAGCCGGGCCAGTGCGTGCCAGAGCGCGAAGGGCACAGGCACCATCGGGCGCTGGCGTTCCAGGTGAACCAGTACCCGAGTCAGGATCTGGCGGTACGTCATGATGTCGGGGCCAGCGAGTTCGAAGACCGGGTGTGCGGGCGGGGTGGCGGCGAACAGCCTGGCCACGGCGCGGGCGACATCGGCCACGTGCACCGGCTGCAGGCGGGTCTCTCCGCGGCCGAACAGGGGGATCACCGGCAGGCGCGCAAGGCCGGCCAGGTTGCGCAGGAAGGCATCATGCGGGCCGAAGAGCACGCTGGGACGCACGATCAAGGCGTCGGGGAACGCGCGGATCACGGCCGACTCGCCTTCGGCCCTGGCGCGTATGTAGGCGGAGCGCGACTGGCTGTCGGCCCCGATCCCGGAGATCTGCACGACTCTCGCCAGGCCCGCGGCGCGCGCCGATCGGGCGAGACGCGCAGCGCCTTCCACGTGGATGGTGGTGAAGCGGAGGTCGCGGTGTTCCACATACAGGCTGACCGCGTTCACCACGCCGCTGGCCCCCTCCAGGGCCCGGGTGACGGCGGCATCGTCACGGATATCGGCGCTGCAGTGCTCCACCTGGGCATGTTGTTCCAGCGCGGCGGGTAACGCCGCCCGGCGCGAAGCAATCCGCACGGGGTGTCCGGCGTCGATCAGCTCGTGCACGATCGCGCTGCCGAGAAAGCCGGTGCCACCAAATACCGTGATCAGGTCCGGGCGCATGGCGAGCCCCCTTTGTGCGCTCTAGGTTGGCGCCAGATGTGGGGTGTCAATGATCAGTCGTCCAGGTACTGGGTGAGACCGGGCAGAAGTACGAAATGTCCCGGGCCGGCGTGGATTCAAGGGCTGTCTGTGCCTTTTGGGAACGGTCAGGCGTCCAGTCAGCGCGTGCGTCGACATCCGGCCAGCTGCCCGGCCCAGGCATCAAGCAGCCGCTGACGCACACCGGCGTCGTCGCCGCGCCGCAGCTCCTCGCGGCTAGCGGCGAAGGTTTGGGTCATCCAGCCGTCCTCGGCGGCGCATTCGACCCGAATCTCCCAGCCATCGTCGTGCGGCTCGACATCGAACGTGTAGGTCGCCAAATGCAGTTCCTCCAGCAGGCCGCTGACCATCTCCCGCGCCCGGGAGAACTCCTCGACGGATAACGTCATCGTGTCGTCCCTCATGTTGCCGTGCAGCCACTGTTCGAAGCGGCGGATGGAGTGCTCGAACTCCGAGCGGTAGTGCGCTGCCGGGGGGTGATTGCCCGCACCGGCCAGCGCTTCGCGGTAGATGTTCAATGTGCGCTCGACCCATTCCCGCGTGGCGGCCTCGCCGTCACGCTTGATCAGGAAGCGGATGCGTTGCAGTTCGTCGGTCACGGTCTGCTCTGGAACGGGGCTTGTATCTGCCATGATGTAGGGTATTGCGGGCGCCTCTGCAACCGGTGGCCCTTCGAGGCGAGTCCGTTATGGGCCGCCGGAGCGGGCGGGGCCGCTGCGGGTGGGGCCCGCCCCGAGTGCGCTCCGGGTTGGCGAGGCCTGGGCGGACACCAGTGGAACTGTGAAACGCCGCGGCGCGAGAGGCGGCAGACCGGGAAGCGGATGCAGGAGCGTCTTTCACACGTGGTGGGTTTCGATGATGCGCCGTTCGCGCGGCCACATCGGGGTGATGTGCTGGTGGTCGGTGCGGTATTCGCCGGCATGCGGCTGGACGGTGTGCTCTCGACGCGGGTGCGCCGTGACGGAGCCAACGCCACCGCGCGTCTGGCCGAATGCGTGCTGGACAGTCCGTTTGCACCGCAACTGCACGCGATCCTGTTGCAGGGGATCACCCTGGCCGGATTCAACGTGGTGGACCTGCCGGCGCTGCACGCGCGCACCGGGTTACCGATCCTCGCGGTGGCGCGCCACGCACCGGATCTGCCCGCGATTCGTCGCGCGCTGCTCGGGCCTGTTCCAGGGGGCGTGCGCAAGTGGCGACTGATCGAGGCCGCCGGCGTCATGGAACCGCTGGCGGGGTTGTACGTGCAGCGCTGCGGGCTGAGTCCCGAGGCGGCGCAGAGGCTCCTGGAAGACCAGCGCGTCCATAGCCGGTTGCCGGAACCACTGCGGGTGGCGCACATGATCGCAGGCGGTGTGACGACCGGGGCGAGTCGTCACCGTCCCTGACCGGGGGCGCGAGCCGTCCGGGAACGGGCGGACATTGGGCCGCCCGCTTTCCGCACGCGACTCCACTGCATGAGTGCAGGCGAGATTGGGGCACCCTCCGGATAGGGCGTCAGGCCTGTGGCTACACTCGTTGCAGGCAAGCCTGAAGGAGGTCTCGATGGCCTGTGCGTATGTCGGGACGTCTGGCTGGAACTACCGGGCGTGGAAGGACGACTTCTACCGCGGGGTTCCACAGCGCGAGTGGCTCGCCCACTGTGCGCGGCATTTCAGCGGGCTGGAGATCAATGCCACCTTTTACCGCCTGCCCGCGAGTACGACTGTGCAGCGATGGGCGGGGCAGACGCCGCCGGATTTCGGCTTCGCGATCAAGGGCAGCCGGTTCGTCACGCATATCCACCGACTGAAGGACGCTGGGGACTCGGTTCGGCTGCTGCGCGACCGCATGCAACCGATGGGGAGCCGGCTGCGGGCGGTCGTGTGGCAATTGCCGCCGAACTTCGCGGTGAACCAGGAGCGTCTGGAGGCGTTCACCAACGCGCTGGGCTTCTGGCCGGAGGTGCGGCATGCGATCGAGTTTCGCCATCCCAGCTGGTTTACCGTGGCGGTGGCGGGGCAGCTGGACGCGGCCGGAGTGGGGATCTGCCATTCCGATGCCCCGGACTGGCCGTGCTGGGAGGCCATAGCGGGCCCGCTGGTCTACTGCCGTCTGCACGGGCATACCCGCACCTATGCCTCGGCCTACAGCGACCGCCTGCTGGACCAGTGGGCCGCCCGCGTCCGGCAGTGGCTGGCGCAGGGGCGCGAGGTGCATGTCTACTTCGACAACGATGCCGAGGGCGCCGCGCCCCGGGACGCCCAGCGCCTGATCGAACGGCTGCGGGATGCAGGCTGATGGCTCAGGCATCCGCCTCCGCGCGATGGCGGCGGTACAGCCGCAGGGCCGTTAGCCCGACCAGCAGCGAGGCCAGTCCACCGATCATGAACACATGTGCGGGCGTGGCACCGGCGGGCCCGGTAAGCAGCCAGAACAGGACCGGTGCCACCAGCATGGCGGAGAAAGCCAGGAAGTTGCTGGCGGCGATGAAGCGGCCGCGCCGGTCAGCGGGGCTGTGGCCCTGCAGGTAGGCGGTGATCGGCACGATGAAAAATCCAGAGGCAATGCCCAGCAGGGCCATCAGCACCAGCGTTGCGGGGTAACTGTCGGTGGCGAAGTACAGCAATGCGCTGATCAGGGCCGCCGCGATCATGCCGGCCGGGGCATGGTGCATGGCGATGCCGCCACGTGACAGGTAGCCGGCAAGGATGCTGCCGGTTCCGATGCCGAGCGCCAGCGTGGTCAGGATGATGCCGGTCGCGAGCTCGCCCAGCTCCAGATGGACCTCGGCGAACAGTGGGACGTT
Source organism: Thioalkalivibrio sp. ALMg3 (assembly GCF_000381225.1). Classification (NCBI taxonomy): domain Bacteria; kingdom Pseudomonadati; phylum Pseudomonadota; class Gammaproteobacteria; order Chromatiales; family Ectothiorhodospiraceae; genus Thioalkalivibrio; species Thioalkalivibrio sp. ALMg3. The sequence goes on from NZ_KB906225.1 coordinate 13,278, forward strand.
GAGTTGGTACAGCGTGCCCAGAGCCCAGAACCATGCGATGCCGAGGATCACCATGAACAGGACGCGGTGTGGCCGGATCTCGGTGACCGACTGCATGACGGTCGCGAACGGGTTCAGGCGGAACGGCGCGGGGTTGTCGGTGGCCAGGGTCGGGGCGATGAACAAGCTGGTCACCAGACCGGTGACGGACAGCGCCACGATCAGGGCCGCCGGGACCCACAGCGCCTCGCCGGCGAACTCCATCACGAAGCCGGCCAGCGCGGTGCCGAGGATGATCGCCAGGAACGTCCATAGCTGGATGTGTCCGTTGGCGCGCGAAAGCTGCGGGTAGCGCACCAGCTCCGGCAGGATGCCGAACTTCGCCGGGCTGAAGAACGTGCTCTGCAGGCCCATCAGGAAGGTGGTCACCAGCAGGCCGGGGAAGTTGTCGGTGATCAGCATCAGCGCGGCGGTCAGCAGCACCGCGGCCTCGGCCATGCGGGTGCAGACGATCACGATCTTCTTGCTGTAGCGGTCGGCGATGTAGCCCGCCCATGGCGAGAACAGCACGAACGGAAGCAGGAACACGAAACCGACCAGGCTGTAGTAGAAGGTGCCTTCGCCCTCGGCGACGAACTCGCGGATGGCGATGAAGATGACCACCAGCCGGAAGAAGTTGTCGTTGAGGGCGTTGATGAAGACCGTCGACATGTGGGCGACGAAGCTCTTCCTGCGGATGTCCGAGGTCTCGGTCATGGGATCTGCGGCCCGGCGGGGTTTTTGAAAGAACTATAGGTCAGGTTTGACCGCAAAACGGGGGGCTGAACACGCGAAACGTCGAAAACAGCGATGAAACGAGGATAAAGCGTCAATTTCAGGCTAGATGAGGAATCCCATGATTTTCCGGGAGGCGAGATCCGGTGTGAAATGCGGGGTGCAGGAACGTGACCGGCCCGGCCTGCCATGGGCAGACCGGGCCGGTTGATTATCGGCCGGAAGGCGCGATCGCGATCAGTTGTCCTGATCTTCAGGCTGATCCGCGGCCATCTGTTGCGGAGCCCAGGCTGCACCCTGGTAGGGGGCGGGGTGGTAATACGGGGCATAGCCATAACGCGGGTAGTAGTTCCCGTAGTGACGGCCGTAGTAGTCGCCGTATCCATGCCCGCTGCCGTATCCATGGCCGCGACCGCGCATGCTGAAGTCGAAGTCGCCGAACATGTCGCCGAGGCCGAACCAGTCACCTACGCCGCGACCCCAGCCGGGACCGTACCCGTAGCCGGGACCGTAGTAGGGGCCATGATTCGGCGCGTGATAGCCGGGACCCCACCACTGGGCCGAGGCATGCATCGGGAATGCAAAGGCGCCGATCAGCGCCGCGGTAGAAAGAGCTTTGGCCAGCTTGTTCATGGCAATACCTCCTCAAGTTAACAACCACTTAAACAAGACCAAATGTCTCGGGGCATTCGGGGCCCCGCCTGCTGGAGGGCGGGGTTTTGGGCCCGCCAGTACCTAGCGGCTTCCATCGTAAAAGAAGAAAATCCAGATAATCTGATATAGGTCAATTTTTTGACGGAATGTTGACCTTTTGGCGGGGGTTGGCTGCGGGGTCCGTCGAAAAGTCGACGTTTTCGAGGGTCGCTGACCGGCATCTCCCTGAATCTCAGGGCGAGAGTGCGGATGCCATGCCGTGGATCGCGGCCCGGGATAGTCCGGTTTTCAGCAGCGCAGGGGATGCAAAGGCCATCTTCCGAGAGGACCGATGGTCACGTGATGGCGGTGGAGACGAGGGCACCGCTGGCGCGCAGACGGGTGGATGCGGGGCGGAACATGGTGCGGGCGGGAGTGATCTCGCATCCATCGGAGTGGGCGCGGGGCGGACATCGCGAGACCCAGGCGTCACCACCTGAACGCTACCGCGTCATGTCCGGTGGAGACGAAGCCAGAGGGTCTCCATGATCTAGTTCGCCGCGGTGCCAGTATGCCGGTTCCGCGCGCCTACCGATGCACGGCGGTGTTTTGCCCGAACCGAATCTGCCAGCCGTGATGACCGTCGTGTTCGAGCAGGAAGCTCATGCGTGTGTGCAGGACGCCGTCCCCCCGGTCCGGGAGGCCCGCAGGCATGGACGCGATGTTCGAGACCCGCAACAGGGCTTCGGCGAAGGCCGTGTCATCGCTCAGCATGGTGATGTCCTGAACGTCCACGCTGAGCGACGTTCCGGCAAAGGGGCCCTGCAGGACTTCGGTATGCCGTTTGGCATTGGTCGCGCGATCATTGAAACGCGTCCCGAACAGGTTCACGAGCCCCGCATCTTCCTGATAATCGCGTGCCCAGGCTTCGCCGTCGCCGGCCTCCCATGCGGCCTCTTTTGCCTCGAGGATCCGCTGGATCTCGCCCGGGTCTGCCCACGCATGGGTCGACGTCAATGCGGCCAATGGCAAAGCGGCTAGTAGAAACCATTTCCTGGACATGCAGCCTCCGGATGCTGGGGGTGACACACGTTTCCCGTGTACACGAAAAGCTGGATGCACGCCAGTTGCGGGAAGCGGATTGCATGACGAGACTGACGGTTGGGGTGACGGGCCCAGTCCCGAACCGGACGATCAGTGCAGGGCGGTCGTTGGTCTGGCAGTGACTGCGGGCGCTTGTCGGCTCCAGGGGTGCAGGTCTCAGCGTTGATGGACACGGGCGCAGGTAGGTAGCGGGCTTGTGTGGGTGACCGGACGACCGGGATGCAACGGCGGGAGCGAAGGATGGACAAGACGCAGGCGTTGTTTTTGTCCCATGGCGGCGGGCCGCTGCCACTGCTGGGGGACCCAGGGCACACGGCCATGGTGGAGAATCTGGAGGGTCTGGCCGGGCGCGTGCGGGTGCCCGATGCGCTGGTGGTGGTGAGTGCGCACTGGGAGGCGTCGGTGCCGACCATCACGTCCGGGGCGAATCCGGGGCTGATCTACGACTACCACGGGTTTCCCCCGGAGTCGTACACCATCGAGTATCCCTGCCCGGGCGAGCCGGCACTGGCCGCGGAGGTTCATCGACGGCTGCAGGAGGCGGGCATCGATGCGCAGCTGGACCCGGCGCGAGGGTTCGATCACGGGCTCTTCGTGCCGCTGAAGATCATGTATCCCGAGGCGCAGGTCCCATGCGTTCAGCTTTCCCTGGTGGAGACGCTGGACCCGGCGCAGCATATTGAGATTGGACGGGCTCTGGCAGGGCTGCATGAATCCGGTGTGTGGGTGGTGGGGTCTGGCTTCTCGTTCCACAACCTGCGCGCCTTTTTCACGCCCGATACGCAGGAGGCCCGGCAGCTCAACCAGTCGTTCGAGGCCTGGTTGGAGGCCGTTTGCTGCGGGCGCGCGGACGCGGAAGATGCACGGGCGGCCAAGCTCGTGCACTGGGATACCGCGCCGGGCGCCCGGTTCTGCCATCCGCGGGCGGAGCACTTGTTGCCGCTGCATGTCTGCTACGGAGTGGCGGGTGGCCCCGCGGCGGAGCGTATCGGGATGCAAATTATGGGCAAGGAGGCCAGTTGTTATCGGTGGTAGCCGAGGCCACGGAAAGGCGCCCCAGTGTCGCCTTCCGGTAACCCGTAGCGCGGGCCGACGCCGCCCTTGGCTACCAGGCGAGTGCCAGCAAGCCGGCCCCGAGGCAGACCACGATGACCGGGATGATGGTCTCGCGGATCACCTGACCCTCGCGCGCCTGCAGACCGGCGGCTCCGGCCGCCATGGCGATGTTGTGCAGCGAGATCATGTTGCCCACCCCGGCGCCGATCAGTTGCAGGGCGAGTACGGTCGGGAGCGCCATGCCCAGGGCATCGGCGGTGTCCGCCTGGAGTTGTGCAAACAGCAGGTTGGAGACGGTCGCGCTTCCGGTCATGAACGAGCCCAGCGCGCCGAGGAAGGCGCTGAACATCACGAAGGTCCCGCCCAGTGATTCCGCCAGGCCCTGCCCCAGCACCTGTGGCATCGACGGCAGGCCGGCGGCGTTGGAGCCGGAGCTCAGCAGGAGCTGGGTGAGGGCGATGATGAACGCCAGCACGATGGCCGCCACGCGCAGTTTGCCCCAGGTGGCGGCCACCGCCTGACCCAGCGTGGCGCGGCTCACGCGGAACAGGATCAGCGCGGTGAGCAGGGCCAACCCAAAGTAGAAATAGGGTGTGTACAGCGGGGCCAGGCTTTGCCCCAGCTCAATGCCGTGGAACTCGCCCGGCGACCAGCGCACGGACTGCAGGGCCTCGCGCAGCGGCATGATGGTGCGCGAGGCGATCAGTGCCACGGCCATGACCGCGAACGGAACAAAGGCCAGGAGCACGCGCCCGACTGGGGCCCGCTCGACCTCTGGGTGCTGTTCGTGCCCAGGTAGCAGGAAGCCGCGATGGGCCGCCAGGGCAATCACCGCCATTGCCACCACGCCGCCGATGATCGCGGGCAGTTCCGGCCCCACCAGCCAGGCAACCAGCAGATAGGGGATGCCGAACGCCAGCGCCGATAGCACGGCGAAGGGCACGAACTCGCGGAAGCGCCCGCGTTCCTCGCCGAGGGTTGCCACCCAGACCATGAATAGCGTAATGAACGGTGCGAGGACGGTGTGGATGACCGCCGTCTGCAACACGGCCGAGCGGGTGGTCTCCGCATCCAGGCCGAGGCCGGCGAAGCCGATGATCACGGGCGTTCCGGCCGCACCGAAGGGGACGGCGGTGCTGTTGCCGATCAGGGCGATGGCGACCGCCTTCAGGGGCCGCATGCCGAAATACACCAGCAGCGGTGCCGCCAGTACCGCGGGGGTGCCGAAGCCGGCGATGCCCTCTACGAAACCGACCAGCCCCCACCCCAGCAGCATGGCCAGCACCCGGTGGTCGCGCGAGACGCTAGCGATGACTGACTGGATTGCACTCATGTGCCCGGTCCCGATCATCACGTTCAGCACCAGCAGTGCCATCAGGATGATCAGCAGGACCTCCACGAAAACGATGGCAGCATCCAGCAGACTCGCTACCAGCACCGTGCCCGATATCTGCCAGACCAGAACGGCCAGCACCAGGGTGGCGAGATAGGCGATGGGCGCCGCTTCAAAGGCCGGCCGCCGCAACGGCACCAGCCACACGAACAGCAACACGAACGGCACCAACGTGAGCCAGAACAGCACGATCCCTCTCCCGTTATGCGCAAGGCGTCATCCTAACCCAGGGCTCGGTTCGGGAATAACCGAATCAGGCTGCCACAAGGCCCCTCGGCGTTATGCCCCGCGAAGAGCTCGCTGGGTCGGGCAGCATCCTGGAGGTCAGGGCCGGACGCTCGGCCCCATGGGCCGTGGATACTTGTCTATAGTGAAGCTGAATTGCTCACGTCCGGGTCTACATGATGCAGAACTCCGAAACCCAGTCATCCGGGGGCGCCTCGGATGCCCTTGATACGGACTTCTTGAAGAAACTTCCGAAGGTGGTCGATGACCTCAGGGACCGCTGGTATATCGTGCGCCAGCGCGGGTTCCGGCCACAGGACGTGATGGATGTCCGGGGCATAACGCGGGCTTTGGTGAGTGGTCTGACCGGCTCGGCAATGGATGACTCCTTCACCACCGCTCGCCGGATTGATGAGCGTCTGGCGCAGTATGCGGCCACCACGGTGCGTCCCAACCCGGCCGATCTCGAGACCATTGGAGCCCTGGTTCTGCGGCTGCGTGAAAGTGTGCGGGGCGAAGTGCCGCTCGCCGCGTACGACGCCGAGACGGCCGCGCCGGCCCCGACGCTCCAGCGGCCTCTGGTATGCCTGTTCGGGGCGGATGCTTCGCCGGAGAACGAGACCGCCTTGCTGCTGGGAATACACGGCTATGCGGTTATTGCGTGCGCCGACGAGGCAGCCCTGCCGCATCCGGGCGACGCGACCCCACCCGACGTGATGATCGCCGAACTGGCGGCGATGGATGACGCCGAACTGTCGCGGCTTGTCCATCTGCGTGACGGTTCGCTGCCGGGCGTGCCGCTGGTCATCCTGGCGCCAGTCAGCGGAGGAGCAGCAGGACAGGCCGAGCTGCATGTGCTCCGCGCCGGTGCCGATGCCCTGTTGAAGCGGCCCGTGACGGACCTGGACTTGGTGGGCGCCATACGCGGGCTGGTGCAGGACGACTTCCTGACCCCTTACCGGGTGCTGATGCTCGGCGCGGACGCCGGGTCTGTCGAGGAGCCGGCGTCCATGTTGCGGCAGGCCGGGCTGGAGGTAGGTATCAGCGTGGACCCCCTGGAGGTGGTTGATCGAGTGGCGGATGGTCGGCCAGAGGCGGTAGTGATCGCCGGGTCTTTGCCGGGGGTCACCGCGGAGGAGATCGGCCGCCTGCTGTTGCCCCACGACATGTCTCTGGATATCCCCCTGTTGGCTTTGGGTGTGCCGGGGGCACCGGATGGCTCGCCCGGCAATGGGATGATCGACTACCTGCCGCCCGCCAGTACCGATGCGGACATCGTCTGCCGGGTTCGTGCGCGGGCTGCATGGCACCGCCGTATTCGGTCGCGGGCGCACGGCCAGGCCGAGCTTGGTCGTGCGCCGACACTGGTGCATCCCCTGGAGTTCGAGCGTCTCGTGTTATGCCATCTCGACGGCCTTGATCCTGCGCAGGGGGCCGCGGTGGTCCTGCAGTGGGCGTTCGATGACCCGGGGATACTCCTCGCCCGCCTCGGTCCGATCGACTACCAGCAGACTCGAAACCAGTTCGTGCGCCGGATTCGCGAGGCCATGGCCCCGGGTGATCTGGTGGTGAGCCATGGTGAGGCGTGCTTGATTGCGATTGCCCAACGCAAGGACGTGAAGGAGATCGTCGAACTCGCGCAACGCGTGCATGAGCAGACTGCCGGTGCCGCTGTGTCCGGTCTCCCCGGTGGAACCGTTGCGGCCAGCATCGGTGTCGGACAGGTGATGTGGGAACGTCCGCTCAAGGCTCTGGACCGTGCCATCGCGCTTTGTAGCGAGGCCCGCGACAGCGGCGGCAACCGGGTGCAACTGGATCCGGAGTTGCTGACGCCGAATCTGGAGGTCGAAGAGCGCAATCACTGGCGGCGCACCATTGCCCATGCCATCAAGGAAAAGCGACTGTTCCCGGTGTTTCAGCCGATCGCGAATATCAGTGGGTCCGATCAGATCGAGCGTCACGAGGTGCTGCTGAGAATCCGCGAGCCGAATGGCAAGATCCTGTTGCCGGGACAGTTCGTCGAGATGGCGGAACGGCTCGAGCTCGACCGGCATCTCGATCGCTGGGTCATCAGTAATGCCCTTGGCATCCTCAATGCCCGAACCGTGAGCCATCCGCAGTCGCGGCTGTTTGTGAAGATGTCCCGCGGCTCGCTCGGCGATTCGAGCTTTTTGCCCTGGCTGGGCAAACAACTTGCCGTGCACCCGGTATGGCCGGGAAGCCTGGTTCTGCAACTCCGCGAGGGCGATGTGCTGGGCCGTGTGGATCAGCTCTCGGCCTTCGGCGATGCGCTTCGGGATTTGGAGATCCGCATCGCCCTGGAACACTTTGGCGCCAGTACCGATGCCGATACGCGCCGGATGCTTGCCGAAATGCGGCCCGACTACGTCAAGATCGCGCGGGAACTCACCGTGGGGCTGCATTACTCCGCCACGCCTTCGTTACGGCTCAACGGCCTCCTGGGTCAGGCCAAGGAGGTCGGTGCCTACACCATGGCCAGCTATGTGGAGGATGCCGATGGTCTGGCCTTGTTGTGGCAGGCCCAGATCGACCTGGTTCAGGGGAACTTCATCCGGCAGCCAGAGGAAGAGCTGCGCTACGAACTCGAGTTTCCCGGCCTGGACGACGCGGGCTGATCGGCTCGGTGAGACAGGACAGTACGCCTGCGAAGAATGCGGTCAGGCCGGCAAGGCGCAGGGGGCGGTCACGAGCAACGGATGGTCCAGGACGGTAGGATCGGCAGGCGGGGTCGCCAGGCCCCGCAGCGACGGACCGTTCCAATCACATGACGCAGGGAGGCGTTCATGATTCTTCTGGTTGTATACAGTTTCGCGGTACTGGCCGCATTGGTGATGCTGTTGTCGCGACGGCGCGCCGCGCTTGGCGTGCGGGTGTTGTATGCCTTCGCGACCTTGGCGCTGCCCTTTGCCACGGTATTGCTCGCGCATGCGCTGAACGGTGGCGAGCCATCCGGGGCGGGGGCTTTCGGGCTGGTGCTGTTCGCGTTCCTTGGCAGCCCGTTGTTGATGTGGTGGGTGTTTGCCTATCGCCACCCTGCAGGGGTCCCCGAGGACCCTGCTGAGAGGGGCATCGCGCCGGGGTCACCGCCGCCGGAGGCGGCCAGATCGGCCGCGCCGGATGCCGTCCAGGAGTCCGCGGTGGCCGCGGCACAGCGGTCGACTGCGCGGATGCACCCCTTCCGCCGTGCGGCGATGGTGCAGACGCCGGGGTCGCTCCTGCTGGGATTGGGACTGGCCGAGAAGCTCGGGGATAATGACGGTCCGATCTTTCCGTTTCTGGCGAATGGCTGGCTGGTCGACGGCATGCTGGTGCTGGGGGCGGTTCTGTTTGCCGTATCGCTCCGTATGATCGTCGCAGAACTGCGCCGGCCGTCCGCACCGCAACGGGATACCGATGCGCTCGGAATCCGTAACCCGCGTCGCTGAGCCACCCGCAGACGCAGTTCGCCGCGACCGCTTCTTGTGAACTCTTTAACGGAACGGCGCTTCTGCGTATGACGGATCGGTAGCAAGCCTCTCCGGCGCGGGCTATTTTCTGGGTGGAGCCGCTGTGGTGGACGAATTCCTCGACTCGCGGGATCGGCGCTAAAACGGCCGGTCGGCGCGGACGGAGGACTTGTGTGGGGTCGTGGGTATGAATGAGTAGCGCGGTGCGGAGGGTTTCGTCATGCAGGGATACGTCGTCGGCAGGGTGGAATCCGATTCGCGGGCAGGGCCTGGCTTGCGGTACCCATGACGTCGGTGGTTGTCACCGTGGCGGGCTGGAGAACGAAGGTATGACGACCGCATGGAGTGACCCCGCTTGAAGGTGCTCGTCATCCTCGGCCACCCGCGCACCGATAGCCTGTGCGGGGCGCTGGCCGAAGCCTACAGCGAAGGGGCGCGCGCGGCCGGGACCGAGGTGCAGTCCCTGAATCTGGCGAGCCTGGAGTTTGATCCGCACGTCCACACCCCTTCGCCCAATCAGCAGCCACTCGAAAAGGATCTGGAGGCCGCACGCGGCCTCGTCGAGTGGGCTGATCATCTGGTGTTTGTCTATCCCACCTGGTGGGGCACCATGCCGGCGCTGCTCAAGGGTTTTCTGGACCGGATCATGACGCCGGAATTCGCCTTTCGCTCCTGCGAGGGCGGTACCGGGTACGAAGGGTTGCTGCAGGGCCGCTCGGCGCAACTGATCACGACCATGGATACGCCGCCGCTAATCCACCGGCTGGTGTATCGCCAGCCAGGTGCCAATGCGATGGCGCGCGCCACGCTGGGGTTCTGTGGGGTCCGGCCGGTGCGCTCGTTGATGTTCGGTTCGGTGCGCCATAGCGACGAGGCCCAGCGCAAAGCCTGGTTGCAGCGCGCACGCCAGGAAGGGCTGCGTCTGGCCAAGGGGCGCGAAAGTGCGGGCGAGTGGCTTGCGCACAAGGCCGGTGCCTGGCTCCAGGCGTTGCGCTTGCAGTTCTATCCGATGACCTTTGTGGCCTACGCGGTGGGGGCGCTGGTGGCCGCCCCGGCGGGTGGGGTGTTCGGCAATCCGGTGTTCTGGCTCGGGTACCTGTGCCTGTTTCTACTGGAAGTGGCCACGGTGCTGGTGAACGAACGCGTGGACTTTGGCTCGGACCGGCAAAACCGGTTCTATGGTCCCTTTACCGGTGGGTCGCGCGTGCTGGTGGAGGGGCTGTTGTCCGCGCGCGAGCTGGGCGTGGGGATTGCCGGCGCGCTGGTGGGCTTCGCCCTCGCGTTCGTGGCATTGCTGGCGACCGCACCCGGAGATTCGGGGCCGATCCTGACGGTGATGGCCGTCCTCGCGATCCTGGCGATCGGCTACACGGCGGCGCCGCTGAAGCTTAGCTCTCGGGGGCTGGGCGAGCTCGATGTCGCGCTGACGCACAGCCTGGGCGTGCTGCTGTGTGGCTATGTGTTTCTGGCGGGCGACTGGACCGCGTCCTTGCCCTGGCTGTTGAGCCTGCCGCTGTTCCTGGCGATTGTGCCGTCGATCACGCTATCCGGGATTCCCGACCGCGAGGCGGACGCCGCGGTGGGCAAGGGCACCCTGGCCGTGCGCCTGGGGAACGACGGTGCGCTTTGGGTGGCGTTGTCGTTCACCATCCTGGCGGCCGCCAGCGGCGCGTCGTTCGATGCGCTGGGATGGGCGCAGGGGGCCTATGCCGGGATCGGGTATGTGGTGGTCCCGTATGCCGCCTGGCTGGTCTGGCTCCTGTGGCGTGCGCTGCACCGCGAAGACCCCAGGGGGCGCATCGATGGATTAATGGCGGCATCCCTGGGCTATGTGCTCTGGTTCGGACTGTTCCCCCTGGTGAACCTGGTCATGGGCTGATGGTGGGAGCCATCGTGGGCCAGTGCGTGGCACGCGTTATTTGGAGGGCGGTTCACCGGTGAGGCTCTGCTGGCTGCTGGCATCGGGTGCGCGGCGCAGCTTTCTCCGGGCCTTCTCGCGCCAGTTGGGAGCCAGGGTTTCGCAATCGGCGAGTAGCTGCAGGTGCTGGCGGTTCGGGCGCCGGTAGACCGCGGCCATTGCGGCCGCGATGCTGAGGCTTTCGGGCTGGCGTTCGAGCCGTTCGATCGTGTCGCCCGCGGTGAGGGTGCCGGGCTCCAGCACGCGGTAGAACCAGCCGCAGCGCCCGGTTTCCTGGACCTCGCGCGCGAGGCCCGGGATGTCGAAGCGGGCGTCGAGCTTCCAGCACGGGGTGCGGGGCTGGCTGACCTGCACCCGGGCGGTACCGATGCGATAGATGTCGCCGATGTGCACGCTGTGTTCGTCCATGCCGTGGCTGGCCAGGTTTTCGCCGAAGCCGGGGGGCACGAAGCGGGTGGCGCGATCCGGGTACTGTTCCTGCCACCCGGCGTACCGATCGAGGCTGTAGTGGAGCAGGGCGCGCTCCGCGCCGCCGTGGTTTTCCGGGTCCGCCTGTTCGTCACCCGCCAGGCCAAGGCACTCTACCGTCACCGCGCCGGCCACCGGCTGCTTGTCGATGGCGCTGGCGCGGCCATTGGCGAAGTCCGTGGCCACGCGGCCGGTGTAGATGCCGATGAGTCGGTTGGCAGTCATGCGGGTGCAGTCCCGGGCTTGCGCGGAGTCTTGACGATACAACGTCCGTACACCGGTGACGACCGGTCGTTCAGCGCCCGCGCAGGTAGAGCAGCCGCGCGATGAAGGCGATGCCCAGAATGATCCAGCCGATGGGATAGGGCAGCACGCCGGAGAAGAAGGCGGTCAGGCTGGCGACCAGCAGGGCGCCGATGACGAGCAGGGGGATGTCCATGCCCTTGAGAGCCGGGATTCCCGTCGATGTTCCGCGGCGGTCGGTCGGGGCGACGGCTTCGGGGTTGCAGGGTGCCTTGCGGCTGGGGTATCCGTAGGGCCGTATCTTGGGTATGGACAGGGGGAATTACATGGGGAAGCGTGCGAACACGGCGGTTGCGGGCTGGGTCGTCGCGGGGCTGATGGGGGTGGGCAGCGCGGGCGCGGCCGACATCGACGGGGCTGGGGATCACCCGGATGTGCCGCGGGTGGCGGGTTCGTACATCGTGTACCAGGACCAGAGCGACTTTGACCGGCTCGCGGTGCCCACCGGGCCGTGGGACGGGGATGGGTTCGAGTCGGTCGAACGGCTGGAGGGCGAGGTCCTGCGGCTGAGCTACAACTTCGAGGACCCCAGCGTAACCACGCTGCGGGTGAAGCGCAGCTACCTGCAGGCGTTGGAGGCACGCGGTTTCGAGATCCTGTTCACCGGCTCCGAGGAGGAGCTCTCGGGCGGGGCGGGACGGACCTTTTTCCGGGAATCCGGCCTGTTCGAGCGCGGGGCGCGCGATTGCTGCCGGGTAGCCAACCGGGATCGTCAGGTGCGCTACATCGCGGCGCGCTCCGAGGCCGGGGATGTGCTGGCGGGGATTGCCGTGTTTAACGCCCGTCGGGTCGACGGGCCGGCGGTCTCCAAAGCGATCGTGACCGCGGAGGACATGGATACGACCATGGATCACCAGCCGCTGACCGCCGGCGAGATGGAGATCGGCCTGATCGAGGACGGCCGCGTGGCGGTGCAGGACATCCTGTTCGAGGTGAACAGCGCGGCGATCCTGCCGGAATCCGCCGAGGCGCTGGCGACGATCGCGGACCTGATGAACGAGCAGTCATCCATGGAGCTGCTGGTGGTCGGGCATACCGACAACACCGGTGACTTTGACTACAACGTGTCGCTGTCCCTGGAGCGCGCGCAGTCCGTGGTGAACTGGCTGCGCGACGGGCACGGTATCGCAGGCAGCCGGCTCCAGGCCGCCGGGGCCGGGATGATGGCGCCGGTCACTACCAACCGCACGGAGGCAGGGCGAGCCCAGAACCGCCGTGTGGAGCTGGTCGAGCGCGGCGGATAGCGGCGCGGGCCGGACCCGAGCCGGGTGTTCAGTCTCCCGGCGCGGCGTTCCAGCGTTCGAGGATGTCGAGGATAGGGTCGATGGCGGGCGGATCGTCCGTCAGCGGGCCGGGTACCAGCAGCCCACGATGCGAGGCCTCGAGGATCAGCGGGTCCGGATGACCGTCCAGGTGCAGGGATTCGACCGGCACCACGCCGTCGCCCAGTTCGTCGTCGGTCTGCTCCCACCATTCGCTGATGCGCCCGGCCACCGCCTCGAGGTCGATCTGTTCGTCCAGCGCGGCGAGACTCTCGCGCATGGCGGGCGTGGGTTCGGGCAGTTTTCCGCCGATGATGCGGACCGGTATGTCGTCCGGCCAGGGGCGTGCGTTGAGTTCGGCCAGGAAGTGGCTGCCCGGGCGCAGGTCGATCTTGGCCGCGCCGGTGCCGTCGCGCAGGCCGGCAAACAGCGAGAAGCGCTGCTGCTGGATGTCGGCCAGCCACTCGCGTACCTCCAGCCAGACCCGCAGCCGGGCCCACTCGGAGCCATGATTGGGGGTGGCCACCAGGATCACGCCGGCGACGGGTCGCCCCCCGACACGCGGAGTCGCATCCTCCGGATGCCGGTAGCGCGTCACGAAATCGCGGATCACCAGACCCCCCATGCTGTGGCCAATCAGGATCAGCGGGTCGTCGCCTTCGAGCTGCGCCCAGTGTTCCGCCAGCAGGTCCGCACTGTGGTCGATGGCCTGGTCGTTGGGATAGCGGAATTCCCAGCCATTGATTCCGGCGTCGTCCAGCGCGGGCGCAAGGGCGTCCCAGATATCGCCGGGCTCGTCCAGTCCGTGCAGCAGCAGAACGTCCGGCGGGCGCTCGTCGTTGAACCGGTCCGAACGCGGCTGGAAGCCTCGCAGATCGTCGGGCAGCTCCATGGTCTCGGGGAACCATTCGTGCAGGCGGTCCTGGACTTCGACGCGCAGCTCGCGCTCCTGTTCCGGGTTCTGCTCGGCCCAGCCGACCCAGATGGCCAGGGCGAGCAGCGGCACGCCCACCAGGATCAGGAAGGCGCCGAGGCGCCGGCGGCGCCGGTTCGAATCGGGACGGCTGGCATTCATGGACGATCACCATCGGACAAGCCGAGCGCTACGGCAAGTAGGGCCCGGCACGGGCGATTGGATGCCCTGTGTATCATGGCGGGAAGTCCCTCATGGAAGTTTCGACATGCGACGCGCGTACCTGCTCCCCTGGCTTCTGGTCCCCCTCTTGCTGACCGCGTGCGCCGGGCTGGATGTCCGCGACTTCGGCCTCGACGGGGGTGGTGGTGATCGTGCCGAGGAGGCGATCCGCGAGGCCCTGCGGGTGGGCACCGAGCGCACGGTGGAGCGGACCGGCCGCGAGGATGGCTACTGGGGCAACGCGTTGATCCGCATCGGTCTTCCGCCGGAGCTGGAGCAGGCCGGCGATACGCTGCGGCGCGTCGGGTTCGCCAGCGAGGTGGACGATCTGGAGCGGCGGATGAATCGTGCGGCGGAGTCCGCAGCGCAGGAGGCCGTTCCGGTGTTTGTCAGCGCCATCCGCGGGATGCGGCCGGAGGATGTGTATGGGGTGCTGCGCGGGGCCGATGATGCCGCCACGCAGTATCTGCGCGATGCGTCGGAGTCCACCCTGCGCGAGCGCTACATGCCGATTGTGCAGGAGCAGATGGAGCGGGCCGACGTCTATCGGGTGTACCAGCCGCTGCGCGACGCGGCGGGCCGCATTCCGGGCCTGTCGGGGCTGGACGTCGATCTGGATCGCTACGTGACCGATCAAGCCCTGGATGGCCTGTTTACCATCCTCGCGGACGAGGAGCGTCGCATCCGCGAGGATCCGGCTGCCCGCACGACCCAGCTCCTGCGCGACTATTTCGGTCAGTAGCGCACCGCGTGCAGATGGCCGGTGTGCGGCGTGTCGGAAAGCAGCAGGGATGGGATCTCTTCGGCCCGTAACGGACGGGCGAAGTAGTAGCCCTGGATGCAATCGAATTTTAGTTCGCGGCCGATTGCCAGTTGTTCCTTCGTCTCCACGCCCTCGGCGATGGTTCGCAGGCCCAGCGACTCGGCCAGCAGGACCATGCCGCGCGAGAGGTCGTGGGCGGACGGATCGATCCCGAGTCCGGAGATCAGCTGGCGGTCGATCTTGAGGATGTCGATGGGGAATCGGTTGAGGTAGGCCAGCGAGGAATAACCCGTGCCGAAGTCGTCGATGGCGAGCTGGATGCCGAGTGACTTGAGCTGCTTCAGGGCATCGGTGGCCGCGTCCATCGCCAGCACTGTCTCAGTCAGTTCGATGTGCAGCAACTCCGGCGGTAGCCGATGGCGATCCAGCGCGGCCGCGACATGGGCCGCCATTTCGGGGCGGACGATGTCGTGCGCCGAGAGGTTGATTGCCACGTACCATGCGGGGCGGCCGTGTTCGGCGGCCAGGGCGTTCCACGCACCGGCCTGGCGGCAGCCCTCGTCCAGGGCCAGATCGCAGATGTCATGAATTAACGTGGAATCCTCCGCCACGTCCAGAAACTCCGCCGGGGATAGTTCTCCGCGGATGGGGTGTTGCCAGCGGATCAACGCCTCGACGCCGACATGGCGCTCCTGCGCCAGGGAGTAAATCGGTTGGTAGCGCAGGAAAAATTCGTTGTGCCGCAGCCCGCGCCGGATATCGAACTCCTGGCGCATGCGCCGCAGTTCCTCGGTGACCGGGTGCAGCGCGGGGATGACCAGCCAGGCCATCAGCTGGCCGATGCCGACGAAGAATCCAGTACGGGTTAGCCAGCGTTCGGTCTCCTGCGCGATGCCGGCGGTGACATCCACCGGCGTCATGGGTCCGGCCAGCACGCCGGCCACCAGGGCCACGACCAGGGCGGCGCCCGCGCCGAAGCGCGCCGCGGCGAACAGGATGGGCACGTAATAAAAGTGCGGGACGATACTGTCGGCGCCACCCGCGGTGTAGACGATCAGCCAGGACAGGGCGAGCCCGCCGAGGATCAGCAGACTAGCGCCCACGAATGACATGCCCACCCAGGCACGGAGTGTGGTGCGGGCGAGGTAGTCGGTGTAGCGGATGCCACCGGTGGAGGGCAGGGCCGAGGGAAACCTGGACATCGCGCTCTTCCTTTGGCCAATCCCGGGCCGGTTACTACACCTTGGGCTGTGCGACAAGGCGGCACGGCTTCAGGGTGGCATGTCCAGTCGTCCAAGCGACCGCCTGTATCCCGAGTGTAGTACATGTGAGTCAGAACACCGTTCTGCAGATCGGCAGCGCGGATCTGGAAAATCGGTACCCCCAGGAACGCTGCGGGGTCGTTCCTGATGCATATAAAAGGCGGGCCCTCGCCTTCGATGATCTGGCTTTTCATGCCCCCTCCTCGCGATGCCCAGGTGGCAAGAAAGGACTCTCGTTAGGCGGTGTTAGATCTGAGTTGTGGGCAATCGAGATCGGGATGATAATCCGCCGCCCGGGGCACAGCCCCGGCCTGCCATTGCAAGCCTGGGCCCCGAATGCTGAAGAAGATCAAGTTGGAATATGTCGTCGAGGGAATGTACATCCGGGAACTTTGTAGCTCGTGGATGGAGCATCCCTTCTGGCGCACGCGCTTCCTGCTGGACGATGCGAAGGACCTCGCGACCCTGCGCGAAAGCAGTATCCGCGAGGTCTGGATCGACACCACCAGGGGGCGGGACGTGGAGGGTGCGGAGGCCGCCATGACGCCGGCGGAGCGGGATGCCGAGGTGCAGGCGTCGCTGCAGTCGGTCCCGGATGCCGGGCGCGATTGGGAGCCCGCGTCCATGCGGGAGGAACTGGATCGGGCGGCGACCATTTGCCGGAAATCGCGGCAGGCGATGACCTCGATCTTCGGGGAGGCGCGCATGGGCCGCGCCGTGGACACGGAACTGGCGCGCAAGGTGGTTGAGGAGATCACGGACTCGGTGGCTCGCAACTCCAGGGCGCTGGTCAGCCTGGCGCGGCTGAAGAACGCGGACGACTACACCTACATGCATTCGGTGGCGGTATGCGCGCTGATGGTGGCGCTGGGCCGCGAACTGGGACTTGAGGACGACGCGGTCCTGGCGGCTGGTGAGGCGGGTCTGATGCACGACATCGGCAAGGCCGCGATGCCGCTGGAGGTGCTCAACAAGCCGGGCAAGCTCACCCCCGAAGAGTTTGCCGTGATGAAGCGCCATCCGGCGGAGGGGCGTCGCATCCTGCAGGCGGCCGAAGAAGATCTCTACCCGGTCACCCTGGATGTCTGTCTGCATCACCACGAGAAGATGGATGGTTCGGGGTATCCCGAGGGGCTGGTTGGGGACCAGATTACCCTGTACGCAAAGATGGGCGCGGTCTGCGATGTCTATGACGCGATTACGTCGAATCGCCCTTACAAGGCGGGCTGGGACCCGGGCGACTCCATTCGCAAGATGGCCGAGTGGGCTCAAGGCCATTTCGATCCAACCGTTTTCCAGGCGTTCGTGAAGAGCCTGGGTATTTACCCCGTGGGTTCCCTGGTGCGACTGGAGTCCGGGCGGATCGGTGTGGTCGTGGACCAGTCCGCGGGTTCGTTGCTCAAGCCGGTCGTGAAGATCTTTTACTCAAC
Organism: Thioalkalivibrio sp. ALMg3; assembly: GCF_000381225.1. Lineage (NCBI taxonomy): Bacteria > Pseudomonadati > Pseudomonadota > Gammaproteobacteria > Chromatiales > Ectothiorhodospiraceae > Thioalkalivibrio > Thioalkalivibrio sp. ALMg3. Next base: position 30,450 of record NZ_KB906225.1, read on the forward strand.
CAGCTCGGGGTGCCGCATTCCCCCGAAGGTCGTGGACCTCTCGGCGACGCACGTTCAGGAGGCTATTGCCGGGCGCGAGGACCCCACGGCATGGCCGTTCCCGGACCTGGATGAGCTGTGGTCCGGTTTGCCCGGCGGCAACGGATAAAGGAGACGCTTCGCCGAAGCCGGTGGTGGGGCGTCAAAACAGGCCGCAGGCGGGTCCTGTCCGCGCCGAACGGACCCCGCGGATGTCCGGGTGGGCACGCAGGTCATCCATCATTTCGCTGTACAGGCCATCCGGGACATCCCGCGCAAAAGTGATGTCGACGCGGCCGTTGCGGCGCATGTTGTAGGCCGTAAAGGCGTCTGCATCGTAGTCGAACAGGATGTGGGACAGCGCATCCTCGGACGCTCGTGCCTCCGGCGTGGTCGCATGGGTGGTAGCGCAGCCGGACAGGGTTAGAGGTAGAGCGAGAACTAGGATCAGTACGAGGGGCGATAAAAGGATCTGCATGGTGGACCTCCGTGCCGGACGCGATCAAATCGGCGGTTCCCGGATTGTGCGGCTTTCCTGCGTTACCGGGTGGGAGGTGGCAACCAGGGGCCATCATTCATCTTTGAGCTTCGCCATCAGCTTTCATTTATGTCAAAACATGAAGGAAAGCAAGGGTTGTGCGCGGCTTAGAAGGGATACCCAGGGAGAGGCGGATTCAATCCGCGTCTCCCTAGGCGAGCAGGCGCAGGACGAGCTGGGGTGCCAGGTTGGCCTGGGCGAGGATGGCGATTCCGGCCTGCTGGAGGATCTGGGCACGGATCAGGGCGGCGACCTCGGCGGCGTAGTCGGCATCCAGGATGCGGCTGCGCGCGGCCTGGAGGTTCTCGCTGCCGATGCCCAGGTTGTCGATGGTGGACTCCAGGCGATTCTGCACCGCGCCCAGACGACTGCGCCGGGCGCTGATCTGGTCCAGGGCCTGGTCGAGTCGGGCGAGTGCGTCGCTGGCGCCCTGTGCGGTGCCTAGGTCGATCCCGGCCAGGTGGCCCTCGACCGCGCGGGTGGCGGGCATGTCCAGGGCATTGAGACCGGCGTCGCCGCTTATGGTGATGATCTCGCGTGCCGTGGTTTCGAGGCGCCCATCGAAGGTGGCGGAGGCGCGGCTTGGGTCTCCGAGCTCGCGATTGATGGCGGTGGCCAGGGCCGCGACCGAGTCGTAATCCCCGTCCGGGACGTCGATCTCCGGCCGCTCGCCGATGCGGATGCGGAAGTCGCCCGCCACCGTGAACGGACCGCTGGCGAACAGCGCCGTCAGATCCCCCGACCGGCTGGTCGCGATCGCGCCGAGCTGGCGCGTGCCCATGCCGTCGCCGAGGTCCACGGCGAGGGTCTGCCCGGCGTTGGCGCCAACCTGAAAGAACGCGGTGGGGGCGCTACCATCGAGCAGGGTGCGTCCATTGAAGGTGGTCTGGGTGACCACCCGGTCGGTCTCGGCCAGCAACTGCCGGGCCTCGCGGTTCAGGGCCTGGCGGTCGGAGGCGGACAGGGTGCCGTTGGCCGCCTGCAGGGCCAGCTCGCGGATGCGCTGGATGTTGCCGCTCATGGACCCCAGCCCGCCCTCGGCGGTGCGGGCCAGCCCGATGCCGTCCTGCGCATTGCGCATGGCCTGGTTCAGGCCACGAATCTGGGTCGTGAAGCGTTCGCTGATGGCCATTCCGGCGGCATCGTCGCGCGCCGAGTTGATGCGGCGCCCGGAGGCCAGGCGTTGCAGGGCCACCTGCAGGGCGCGCTGGGAAAGCCGCAGGTTGCGCTGGGCGTTGAGCGACAGGAGATTCGTGTTGATCACCTGGGCCATGATGTCGGGTCTCACGGCCCGTCACCGGGCCTGTCGGTACCCGGTGCCATGCCGCCGGGATCATGCAGCCGAAGTTTCACGGCCACAGGGCGTTAGCGGCGGTCTTGAACCGAACTTTAGGCCCGGGAAACCCAATCATTTCCATGGTGGCCCCAACCTGTTCGGTATGCCCCATAGCGCTTGCAGGCGCTCCTCCCGGCCGCAATGGGTCACGTAGTCGGCGTAGCGGTCCGGGTGGTTGCGGTAGTAGTTCTGGTGTTCGTCCTCGGCCCGATAGAAGGGTGCAGCGTCCCGTATGCGTGTCACCACCGGTTGGTCGAAGCGGCCCGAGCGGTTCAGCTCGGCCCGTGAGGCTTCGGCGATGGCGCGCTGGGCGGCATCCTGCGGAAAGATGGCGGTTCCATAGTGGGGCCCGCGATCACAGAACTGCCCGTGGGGATCCAGCGGGTCAATACTGCGCCAGAAGGCCTCCAGGATCTCGCTGAAGCCGATGCGCCCGGGGTCGAAGAGGATACGCACGGCCTCGACGTGGCCGGTGCGCCCAGTGACCACCTGCCAGTACCCGGGATCAAGGGTATGCCCCCCGGTATACCCAAGCTCGGTTTCAAGCACGCCTTCCAGCGCATCGAAGGGTGCCTGCATGGACCAGAAGCAACCGCCGGCCAGTACCGCCTGTTCGGGTCCCTCGGCCTGTGTCAGGGCCGGCGCCGAGAACAGGAGCAGGGCGGCAAGCCAGAGTGTGCGAGCGAAGGACATGATGCCTCACGAATGCATGCGATCCGATCTTCAGACCCCGAGCCGCGTTCAAGGTGCCCGGTCCAGCGGTCGCGGGCGCCTGGATCAGTCCCTACTGGTTATCACGAGGGATGGAGGCGATGGACCAGACCCCGAACCTGGTGCCACTGCAGGACATCCGGTGGTGCTGGCCGATGATTTCTCCGCGGGAGTGGCCTACTGTTTTGGGAAAGAGCACGCTGGTATCGAGGATCTGGCCACGCGGGGTGAACTCGATGTGGCGACGACCTCGCGGATTGCGTCCCGCACGGCGTGATCCGTACTTTTCGTGGCGGGAGGGCGTCTGCGTATGCGGCGGGGATGGATGACATGACGAACCCCTTGCGGAAGGGTACGGCAACCGCCGTTGCACGCAATGTAAAAGGGCGGTACAGATTCATTGTGCAAGGAGCCAGGTAATGGATAAGCGTACACGGGCAGGGGTGTTGGCGGCCGTCCTGTCGCTGGGACTCGCGGTGCTGTTGGCTGGGTGCGGGGGAACCTTCCCGCAGCCCGGTCCGGATCCGGAATTCGACGACGGACTGAGTGCGGAGGCCCTGTTTCAGCGAACGCTTGCGGCCCACGGCGGGGACCTGCGCGAATACCCGGGTGATCTGAATCAGGCGACCGATGGCGAGTGGGGGCGCGTGATCCAGCGCCTCCAGCCGCTGGTAGCCGACGGCGACTACCGTGGCCAGGGCGAAGAGCGTTATCGCCCCGCCGATGATCTGTATGCGGTCCACTACACCGGTCCCGAGGGCACCAAGAGCGTCTTCCGCCACGGTGACGAATTCCGCTTGTACTACGATGGCGAGCGCAGTTCGGACCGCGACCGGATTCGCGCCAGCGCGATGACCACGGACGCCGGCGAGCTGTTCCACTACGGTCCGAGCTTCGTCAAACACCGGGCGACCGACATGGAGCGGCTGGCGGACCAGCGCGAGGGCGGTGTGAACTACCGCCGGGTACTGGCCACCATTGAGCCCGGGTTCGGCGAGGCGGACGAAGACCGGGTGGTGATGTGGATCCACCCCGCAACCGACCTACTTTATCGCGTGCATGTCACCCTGAACGGCTTTGGCCCCACCCAGGGTGCCCACGTGGATACGACCTTCCTGGAGTACGCGGAGATCGAGGGGTACACCCTGCCTACGCGCTTCGAGGAACGGGTGCGCGGGCCGCTGCGGCTGTTCGTGCACGAGTGGTGGGTGACCGGTCGGGACAGCGGACGCGACTGGGCGCCTGCGGATGTCCGTGGGCCCGGTTTCTCGGGGGCTGCGGCGCCCCCCGCGGCGGACACTGCCGCACCGTAAGGGATATGTTCGGGTGTGCCGTCATCGGCTCGCCATGAACGACGTGAGCCGACCCAGGGCCGATCTGCCGCCTCCGAATGCCCCTGCGGTTCCGGATGCGCCGGCGGTCGCCGATTGCTTGTGGGTCGCTGTGCGGCCGAGGCCTACTGGCTGGAGGTCGCGGAAGCGCTCGAATCCGCCCCCGACGGGATGTCGGACAAGCCACCTTCCTGAAGGCGCCGGACCACGGCCAGTGCCGTGCGGCGGCTGTAGTCGTGGATCTTCCAGTGATCCGGCATCCAGCCGACCAGGAAGCGGTAGAAGTCGGCCTGGGCAATGGGGAACAGCGCACGCCACTCGTGCTCGATGGCGTCGGCTTCCGTGCCCTTGCCCCGTTCGTTCAGGGCCTCGCGCAATGCCGCGAAATAGGCATCCAGCAGGTCGGCCTCCCAGTTCTCCTGTTCCCGTTCGTCCAGGCAGCTCCCGAGGAAATAGGCCACATCGCGCATGCCGCAGCCGCCCCCGACATACTGGAAATCCACGGCGGCAACGGCGTCGCCCTCTGGCGCAAAGCAGAAGTTGGCGACCTTGGCATCGCCGTGGACCAAGCTGCGGTAGCGGGCGCCGGTCAGGGCGTCGTCGAGGGCCGCCGCCGTCTCGCGAATCGCCGGGTCCTCGATGGCGGCCCATTCGTCCGGGCGGGTGGCCAGATGCCAGTAGCTGCCCTCGGGCCACAGGCCGGTGGGCTCCCGCCCCATGAAACGCGCGTGGAAGCGGGCGAGCCAGCGCAGGCAGAGCCGCGCCTCGGCGCGGGTCAGGTGGTCCCTGCGCTGCGGGAAACCGGCAGCGTCGAGGTCCTCCAGCACGATCAGGTGCTCGTCGCCGATGGTCGCGGTATCCAGACAGCGGGGCACACGGCTGGTGGCGTCGCATTGGTTGGCCCAGTCGCGGTACCAGGCCATCTCCACCTGATAGGAGCGGAGCTTGCGCTGATGCGAGCGGTTGTTGCTCCAGCCGCGCGGATGGTCCAGCTCGTCGGGGAACACGATGTGCTTGAGGATGACTGTGGGGGAGTCGCCGCCTTCAAGAAGGTAGCGCACGATCTCGCCGTAGCCGCTCCAGAGGGTCTGGATGACCGGGCCGCGCACCGCCGTGCGGGCACAGGTGGCCTGCAGGACGAAACGGGTCGCTGCGTCGGTCATCCGCGGTCGGGCAGGGCGCGACAGCTCCAGAACACGCCCAGCATCTCGAGCATGGCGGCGTCGTCGCGGGTCCAGAACACGATGTCGTCGGTGGGATTGGCGTAGCGCCCGCCGTAGGCCGTCTCGGTGGCTTGTAGTCGGGCGCGGGCCCCGTTGAAGGCCAGGACGGCCTGCTCGTCCTCGAAGGTGGCGGTGAGTTCGGGGCCGTAGGCGCAGATGTAGGCCACCTCGCGCGGGGCATCATCGCCCCGCGGCAGCGCGCTGCAGCCGGCGATCAGCATGATTCCTGCCAGTACGATTGCTAGGCGCACGCGGTGCTCTCCGGTTGGTGATGGTCCATCGTAGGGAAACACGGATCGATGTGCATGCTCGCTGCGTCGTCGCTTGGGCGCGCGAACATGGCGCGGGGAACCGCTCAGGCGCTGCGGCCCGGGTGCGCTGCGGCGGACGAAGCGGGCTCGGCGAGCATCCGTTGGCAGTCGGCGGCTGGCTGCGGGCGGGCAAACAGGAAGCCCTGCAGGGTCTGGCAACCGGCCTCCTGCAGGAAGGCTTGCTGCGCCTCGGTCTCCACGCCCTCGGCGACGGATTCGAGGCCCAGGTTATCCGCGAGGCTGAGGATGGTGCGCACGATGGCGCCCGCGCTCGACTCGGTCTCCAGGTCCGCGGTGAAGCAGCGATCGATCTTCAGCACATCCAGCGGAAAACGGCGCAGATAGGCCAGCGATGAATACCCGGTGCCGAAGTCGTCCAGGGCCACGCGCACCCCGCGCTCGCGAAACTGGCCCAAGGTGCGGATGACCTGGTCGGTATCGGCCATCAGCATGCTCTCGGTGACCTCCAGCTCCAGGGCGTCCGCATTCAGCTGGGTGTGTTCCAATACCCGGTCGATGCTGTGCGCCATCTGGCGATCCCGAAACTGGGGGGCGGCCAGATTGACGGACACGCGGACCGGTGGCAGCCCGGCCTGATGCCAGTCCCGACACTGACGGCAGGCCTCGGTCAGTATCCACTGGCCCAGTTCGACGATCAGCCCGGTCTCTTCGAGGATCGGGATGAAGGCGCCCGGCGAATGCACCGTGCCGGCGCCATCCTCCCAGCGCAGCAGGGCCTCGACGCCGACGATACGGCCATCGCCGGCCGCCACCCGCGGCTGGTAGTGGAGAAAGAACCCTTCCTGGTGATCGACCGCGCGCCGCAGTTGGCCCTCCAGCGAGACGCGTGTCCGCACGTCGTTGTTGAGCTCGCCGGAACAGAACTGGATGGAATTGCCCTCGGTGCGCTTGGCCTGGTGCATCGCGGATTCGGCGCGGCGCATCAGGTCGGACGCATCCTGGGTGTCGTGGGGATACACGGCGACCCCGACGGAACCGGGCACATAGAGCTCGTGCTCGCCAGCCTTGATGATCTGGCGCAGCGGCTCCAGCAGGCGGGTGACGGCGCCCGCGACCGAGCCGGGAGACTCCACCGGGAGCAGAGCGCCGAACTCGTCGCCGCCCAGGCGTGCCAGCACGCCACCGACCGGCAGACGGTTTTCCAGGCGCCGGGCCACATGTTGCAGGACCTCGTCGCCGGTGGCCTGGCCCATGCCTTCGTTGACGCTCTTGAAGCGATCCAGGCCGATGTGGGCCAGCACCAGTGGACGCCCCAGGCGCTCGGCATCGGCGACGGCCTGGTCGGCGCGTTCGGCAAAGCGGGTGCGGTTGGGCAGGCCGGTGAGGGCGTCGTGGTAGGTGATGAAATGGAGGTGGCGCTCCGCCTCGCGCCGTTCGGTGATGTCGTGCACCACGCCGGCCATGCGTTGGGGCCGGCCCTGGGTATCGAAGTCCACGCTCCCGCGCTGGTAGACGATGCGGACGGAGCCATCGGGGCGGACGATGCGGTGCTCGATGTCGTATTCCGGTCCTCCGGGGGTGAGGGCGTCGTCGACCGCGCGCTGCACGCGCTCGCGGTCGTCCGGGTGCACGGCCTGCATGAACGCCTCGTGGGTCGCACCCCATTGGTCGTATTCGAGGCCGAAGATGCGGAACACCTCGCTGGACCAGCGGATGCCCCCGGCGTCGAAGTCCGAGATCCAGTTGCCCAGATGGGCGATCTGCTGCGCCTCCTGCAGTTCCGCCTCGCGCCGTTCCAGCGCCTCGCGCGCCGCGCGACGCTCGGTGATGTCCTGGAACGAGACCACGGCGCCGGTAACACGGTTGCGGGCATCGAACAGCGGGGCGGCGTTGATCAGTACCGGGAACCCGTGTCCCGCGCGGCTCCAGAAATACTCCTCGCAGGCCTGCAACGGCTCGCCGGTGCGCAAGACCCGGTAGACCGGGCATTCCGTGGCGGGGAAGGCCTGGCCGTCGGGCCGGCTGTGGTGCGACAGTTCGTGCGAATTGTTGCTCAGGGCCTCGTCTTCGCTGGCGAACCCGAGCAGTTCGCAGGCCGCGGGGTTGAGAAAGGTGTAGTTGCCATCGGCGTCGATGCCGAAGACGCCCTCGGCCAGGCTCCCCAGCAGGTTCTCGCGCAGGAGTTCGCCCTGCTTGCGGTCCGTGACGTCGATTCCGAGGGTCTGAAAATGGGTGATCTCGCCGGCCTCGTTGAAAAAGGCGCGGCTGGTCCAGCGGATCCAGCGGTCGGTCCCGTCGCCGCGGCGCACCGGGTTCTCGATGGTGCGCACGGGCGCGTCGGGGGTATAGCGCAGCAGGTCGGCGCGGTTCTCGGGCTGCCGCTCTTCGGGGAGGTCATGGATCCAGCGGTGCCCGAGCAGGCTTCCGGGGCGCGCCGCGAAGTATTCGTGGGCCGCCCGGTTGGCATAGAAGATGGTGGTGTCGGGTCGATAACAGATGATGATGAAGGGGTGGTTTTCCACCAGGTCCTCGTACTGGACCTTCACCCCGGACGAATTGCTCATGCATTTCCCCTGTCGGACGCGTCCTGCTGGCCCCTTCCACCCGAACGCGTTGTCCCGAGTCTGTCAGGGGAATTCTGAAGGCGCAAACCGTATTCAAGAGGCAGATTTCAGGGGCGGTCACGCGGCGTCAATGCGGCGCGGTTCAGTGGGGCGCGGGTACGGGCGGAGATGTTAGCGCGGGCGTTCGCGGGAATCGAGTTGATCCAGCGGGTCGTGGGCATCCTCGCGCTGGCGGACGCGTTGTTCGTGTGTCCGGGGGTCGGTAAGGGAGGGATCCGCCTGCACGTTTCGCACGACGAGGAAGGTCCATACCGTCGCAAACACCCACAGGAACAGACCGATTGCCAGCGGGAAGCCGCCGTAGCCGGAGATGCCGGCCAGGCCGGTCAGCAGGGCATAGGCGATGGAGACGAGGGCGGCCGCCCAGACGATGGCGATCGGCGCGGCGCAGCTGTGGGCGGCGGCGCCGTAGCGGTAGGCCCCCACGGGGGGCAGCACGATCCCGAGAAATCGGTAGAGCGCGGGTTCCCGAGCGGGGTGATGCAGGCTGGTCATGTCGATCTCTCCCTCCGGGGTGCCCCTTTCCCCGGAGTCTGGTCCGAATCCGGGATGTTTTCCACGTGGCCCGGCGACCGCTGCGCGAGGACTGGACGTGGATCACGGCCCTGGCGCTCGGCCCGGCCGCGGATGGACTGCGTTCCGGTCCCTGCACGGGCGCGGTCCGGTTGCTATCCGTTCAGATCACCGGCGATGGGGATGGTTCAGGGCCTGGGTTTGGCGGTGTCGGCCGCGGCAATGGCGACCCGGTCGCGCCCGCCGCGCTTGGCCTGGTACAGGGCGCGGTCCGCGGCTTCGACCACCTGCGTGGCGTGGCGGGTCTCGTCGGGGGTGAGGCAGCCGACCCCGGCGCTGGCGGTCAGTGTGGGGGCCACGCGGGAACTCGCGTGCGGGATCGCCTCCTCGCGGATGCGCTGCAGGCAGCGCTCGGCCAGCGCGTGGGCCGCGTCGATATCGGTGTCGGGCAGGATCAGTACAAACTCCTCCCCGCCCAGGCGTGCCAGCAGGTCCTGTTCGCGGCCGACGACGCCGGCGAGGCAGGTGGCGATCCGCTGCAGACAGCCGTCGCCGGCCGGGTGGCCGTAGCGGTCGTTGTATTCCTTGAAGTGGTCGATATCGAGCATGACGGCGGAGAGCGGGCGCTGGTCGCGCCGGGCGTGGGCCCACTCGCGTTCGAGTACGAGATCGAACTGCCGACGGTTGGCGATACCGGTGAGCGAATCGCGGTAGGACAGGGCCTCCAGTTCGGACTTCAGGCGCAGCAGCTCTTCTTCCTGTTGCTTGCGCTCGCTGATGTCGAACATAAAGCCCACGAGTGCCTCGACCTCGCCGTCCTTGCGCACCACGTGGACCACATCGCGAATCCAGATGTAGTGGCCCTCCCGGGTCAGGGCACGGTAATCGGCCTCGTGGTCGACCCCGGACTGCGACTGTGCCACACAGAAGTTGACGACCGATTCGCGGTCGTCCGGGTGCATACGCTCCACCCAGTCGTCGATACTGACCCAGCTCTCCGGCGTCCAGCCCAGCAACGCCTCGATCTGCGGGCCGATGTAGGTGAACCGCATGGTGGCCCAGTCGATGCGCCAGGGGATGGCACGGGTGGACTCCAGCAGCGTGCGATAGACGGTGCTGTCCGGTTCCATCTCGGGGTGCGTGGTGGGCGATTCGATGCCCGGTCCCAGTGCCGTCCCTGTGTTCTCCGGCTGGTCGGCTGCGGTCGCGTTCATGGCGAATCAAGTCCTTCTTCGGGGCGCAGGCGGTATTGCGTGGTGGTTGGATTGATCAGCTGGCGGCGAGGGGCTGGATCAGCAGCTCGATCTGCGGGGAGAACGCCTCGCTGTCGAGGTTCCCGGCCGGAGTGGTGGTGCCGAAGACGCGCAGGACCAGGCGTTCGGGGGCGACCCCGGCGTTCTCCAGGCGGCGGCCCGCCGCCATCGCATCGTCCTCCGTGCCCTCCGACGAGGTGTCGGATGCGTCCATGCCGTGTCCATGCGCGATGACGGTCACCAGGCTGGCACCAAACTCGTCGAGCAGCCGGCCGATGGTATCCAGGGCGCGGGCCTGGTCCGCACCTTCCGGCAGGGTCACGCGGATACCCGAATCCTGATGATCGATCGCGCTGGGTTGTCCGGACAACTCCTGGCGCAGGCGGGCCCCCAGGACGTCCATGTAGTAGCCCAGGCGACCGGGGTCCAGGGTTTCGTGACCCTGTTCCCTCAGGAAGACGCGTCGTTCGCTTTCGGCGCTGGACGAGCGGGCGATGTGCAGGCCCAGCGACGGTTCGGTGGGTTCCGTCGAGCGGGTTTCCGTCTCGGTATCCGTATCCGTACCTGCGGCCGTATCCGTATCCGTTTCGGGCTGGCTATCGGTGCCTGCGGGTGGCGCCGTATCGGTTTCCGGCGCGGCGGGTTCGGAGGCGGGGCGGTCGCCAGTGGGAGCCGGTGCATCCTGCTCCACCGGCAACAGGGCACAGCCCGAGGCCATCGCGGACAGTAACAGGGGGAGCGCCAGGATTCGGCCCGAGCGACGGGTGTTCGAAGATTGGAACATGGTCTCCTCAGTGTTGGCGGCACCAGTCGAGGAAGGCCTCGGCGGACAAGGGCCGACTGAAGTGGTAGCCCTGTCCGCCTTCCACGCCCTGCGCGCGCAACCATTCCACCTGGTGGGCCGATTCGATGCCCTCGGCGACGATCTGCAGATTGAGCGAGCGCGCCATCTCGATGATGTGGCCGATGACATTGCTGGTCACCGCTTCGTGGGCGATGGCATCGGCAAAGGTCTTGTCGATTTTTAGTGTATCGAGTTCGAAACGTTCCAGGTAGGAAAGGCTCGAATATCCTGTGCCAAAGTCGTCGATGGCGATGTGGTGGCCGCGCCGGCGCAGTTCCCGCAGGCGGGCGCGGATGGCGTCTTCGTTGAGCAGGGAGCGTTCGGTCAGCTCCAGCTTGATCGCGGAGGGTGCGACACCTGCCTCGCGCAGGGCCTTGCGCAGCGCATCCCCGAAGCGGTCGGAGGCCAGGTCGTGGCCGGTAATGTTGAGGTTGATGGCCTGCTCGGGATGAGCCCGCAGGTTGTCGCCCAGATCGCGGAGGATCGCGCGCAGGATCGCCAGGGTCAGATCGGTGGCCTGCCCGGTGTCCTCGGCGAGCGGCACAAAGACATCCGGGCGGATGGTCTCGTCGCCCTCGCGATGCCAGCGGGCCAGAGCCTCGGCACCCCGGCAACGGCCGTCCGCGAGGTCGACGATGGGCTGGTACTCGACACTCAGGCGCTCGTTGGCAATGGCCTCGCGCAGCTCGCTGGCCAGGCTCAGGTGGCGGCGCAGGTAATGCAGGACCAGGAGTAGCCAGAGGGTCACCAAGAGCAGCCCGAAGATGCCCGCCACGATCAGGGTGGAAAGGTAGCGATCCCAGAAAGCCGCCAGCGGCTGCGCGGCAATGATGTCGACCGGGAAGATCGTGTCCAGCGAGAAGCGGCTGACGATGCGTCCCTGGGCGCGGTCGACGCTCAGGCCAATGGGGGTGGCGGCGGGTGATGGCAGGTCGGCGTCAGCGGGATAGCGGCTCATGGGAAGGCCTTCGACCCACAGGCCGACCCGCTGCTTGTCCAGCAGGCCCGGACTGATCAACAGGCGTGGGTCGATCGCGACATCATGCTGGCCGAAGCGCATCAGGAACAGCTCCACACCGCCCACGGCGGTGTCCGCGCTCGGCCACCAGGCGACCACGCCGGTGTCGTAGATGCGGCTGGCACGCGGTGGTGTGAGGGCCTCGCCCTGGACAAACCCCGCACCGCACTGGCGTTCGGCCGCGCGCCAGTAACCGATGGCACGCACATGAGGCCGTGCGATGGCCGCGTCCTGAAGGCGTTCCAGGTGCTCCGGGGAGCAGGGTTCCAGATCCAGCTGGTTGAGGCTGTCCAGTAGTTCGCGGGCGTCTACCAGCGCGGCTTCGGTCTGTTCGCCCAGACGCTGGGAGAGTTCGGCCAGGCGCTTCTCCTCGGCGACCACGGATTCCTGCCACAGGAACCAGGCCAGGGCGGCGAGCGGCAGCAGGATGCCGAGCAGGGTCGCGGCGGAGACCGAGAGCAGGACCTTGTCGCGTCGGGTGACCATATTCACCAGGGGCCGGGATCGAACGGATCGAGAGTAGCACGGGGCGGACCTCAGGCCGGTACCCGTAATGTCACGGAGATTCGGCAACGTCTATGGTCAGAATGAGGAGTCCGTGCCGGGAGGTGTTGCCATGAACCAGGATCGGAAAGAGGGCGGAGATGGGGGCGCGACGATGTCGCACGAAACATCCGGAACGCGAATGCCGCAGGCCCTGCGCAGCCGGATCAGCATGCATGACGGTGTCACCGATTGGTGCGACTGCTGTTCCTGCGAGGCCGAGCCGTACTGGGCGGAGGTGGCCGAGGAGCTGGGAATCGATCCGGATCCGGGCGTGGCACGTGGAGGGCGCGCCCGCGGGTCAGTCGCAGCTCCCGACTGAGTCACGGGCGCAGATGCGGCCGTCGGTCCAGATGCTGCGGCTTAGGTAAGCAGCGTCCAGCCGGGCACCGGAGAGGTCGGCATCGGTCAGGTTGGCGTGGGCGAGATTGGCATTCTCGAGGTTGGCGTCGACCAGGCGAGCCTGGATCAGGTCCGCGCCGGTCAGGTTGGCGCCAGCGAGATTCGCGCCCTCCAGTCCGGCCAGGGCGAGGTCCGCGAAACGCAGATCCGCGTCGGTCAGCCGTGCACCGTGCAGGCGCGCGCCGGCCAGGCGGGTGCTGTGAAGTGACGCGCCCGTCAGGTCGGCATCGCGCAGGTCGGCACCGGCCTTGTCACAGTAGTTCCAGTTGACCCCGGGCCCCGCGGCCTGTTCGCAGTTGGGCCCGGGGTCGCGCTCCAAGGCAATCCCGAAGGCGAGCAGCAGGCCGATGGCCAGGGTGACTGCAAGGCCACCCGCGATCCAGGGCCGCGGCCCGCGGACCCACTCACTCCAGGGCGGCGCCGGCCGTTCCAGTATCTCGGCCCATTGTTGGCGATGGGAGATCGTCGCGGGCGATTCGGGACAACGGCGGTCCCCCTTGCGGCGCTCGCGGATCTCGGCGGGCGGGTTGTCGTCGCGCCGTTCCCGCCGGCGTTCGTCCTCGCGCAGGCGGGCCTGGTTCAGGCGTTCGCGGCCCTCCGGGGTGTGGGCGTTCTGCAACTCTTCGGGGATCAGGTGAGGGCGCTGGTCGATGCGCCACCAGGTCTCGCGGTCGAGGCTGACCTGGTCATCCGGGCGCAGCCGGCCCAGGATCAGGAAGCGCCCGATCGAGCGCTGAGGGTAGGGCCCGCAGACCTGATCATCGCGTCGGGTAAACCACAGCTCATGGCGTCCGTCGCCGGTTCCCGGGGGCGGATCTTTTGCGTCTGGCCGGGGATCGGGGTTATCGCTGGTCACGGTTCTTGCAGGCTTCCCTTGGCACCGTGTCCGTTACGGTGGATGCCGCGAGTATAGGGCATGAAACAGGGATTCTGGGCACGGATTACCGGCTGGGGGCCGGGGGCTGGATGCCCCAGGTATCGAGCTGGGCGCGGAGTTCCCCGGCGGCGGGCTCCGCCTTCTCCAGGATCTCGTCGATCCGGTTGAAGTGCAGCAATCGGATGCCACCGGTATCCGGTACCAGGTAGAGATCCGGCGGGTCGAGGCGGGTCATGTGGCGGATGATGGAGCCCTGCATGATGCTGAAGCTCTTGAACAGCAGGTCGGTGATGCCGATGTCCTCGGTGGCGTTCGGCGAGCCATTGCCGGACACGTCCACGGCGATCACGTAGTCGTATTCGCCCTGCAGCAGATCATAGGGCAGCGGATTGGAGGCCCCGCCGTCGATCAGGGTCTGGCCGTCGTCGTGCCGGACCGGTTCGAACAGGCCGGGCACTGCCATGCTTGCCTCGATCGCCAGGAACAGGTCGCCCTGGTCGATCACCACGCTCTCGCCGGTGCGAAAGTCGGTGGCGACCACGGCGAAGGGGATGCGCAGGTCGTCGAAGTCGCGCGCCTCGGTGTGTTCGGCGAGGAAACGCAGGAACTCGCCCGAATCGAACAGGGCATTGCGGCCCAGGCGCAGGGGGACAAGGTCCAGCAGCTTGATCTCGGAGCGCGCCAGCCCGGTCAGGGCATCAAGCTCGGATCCGGAAAAGTCGTCGAACAGGTCGAAGATCTCGTCGGCATCGAGCCCGGCGGCGTACAGGCCGCCGATCACGGCGCCGATGCTGGTGCCGGTGATGCGGTCGGGCAGGACCCCCCGGTCGTCGAATACCTGCAGCATGGCGATATGCGCCAGTCCCCCGGCCCCGCCCGAGCCCAGCGCCAGGCCAATGGTGGGGGCGGGCGGTTCAGCGGGGTCCGCAGCCAGTGCGGCCGGGGCGGTGGCCAGAAACAGGGCGAGGAAAAGGAACGACAGCCGTCTCATGGGGCGATGCGTTTCCGGGGCGTGTGGGTCATGCTGCTACCCTGAGTCCGAATGCACGGACGGGCAAGAAGAGGGTCGCGCATGCGGGTCACAACAGGGAGTGGCGAGAGGGTCCCCCGCGCCTTCAAGTGGAGCTATCTCGCCTTCGTGCTGGTGCTGGTTCCGGTGTATGCCGTGGTGCACGGCTGGTTCAATTTTCTCTGGTTTTCCAACGTGGCGTTACTGGGCGGGCTGCTGGCGGCCTGGCTGGAGAGTCGCCGGATCGCGAGCATGATGCTGGTGGCCGTCGTGCTTCTGGAGCTGGGCTGGGTGCTGGATTTCCTGCTGAGCATGGCGGTCTGGGGCTGGGCCCCGCTGGGGGTTGTGCACTACATGTTCAACCCCGAGATCCCGCTGTTCGTGCGCCTGCTGTCGCTTTACCACCTGCCGCTTCCGTTCGTGCTGATCTGGATGGTCTGGCGTCTCGGGTATGACCCCCGTGCCTGGCGTTACATGGTGGGGCTGGGCTGGGCCATCCTGTTGCTGACCTTCGCGCTCGCGGATGCCGACAACAACGTGAACTGGGTGCTGGGTCCGGGTGGGCAGGTGCAGGAGTGGATGCACCCTGTTGCATGGCTGGCGGTGGTCATGGCGGTATGTTCCGGGGTGTGGTGGCTCACGCATCTGCTGTCTGCCTGGCTGTTGCCGCAGCGCAGCATCGCGCGCTGCGGGCGGGCTTGGTAGGCTGACGGGCTTCCCCCAGGCGAGGAAACGGGAGCGGAAATGATCGAGACTACGCCGGTAGAGCGGGTCGGGCTTGTCGAACCGGACACGTTCCTGCGGCAGTACAAGGCGGTCGCGCAACCGGTGATCCTGGAGGAGCTGACCCGAGAGTGGCCGGCACGGGAGCGCTGGACACCCGACTATTTTCGCGAGGTCGCCGGGGATGCCGTGGTGCCGCTGTACGACAGCCGGCCCGCGCGCGACAACGAGCATCAGCACGCCGCGTCCCTGCACATGCCGCTGGCGGAGTATCTGGACCTTCTGGAAGGGGGCGAGCGCGATCTGCGCCTGTTCTTCTTCAACCTGTTTGCCGCCCGGCCGACGCTGGCGCGCGACTTCGAGTTTCCCGACATCGGTTTGCGACTGTTCCGCAAGCTGCCCGTGCTGTTCATGGGCGGCAAGGACGCGCGCGTGCAGATGCACTTCGATATCGACCGCCCGGATATCCTGTTGTGCCACTTTGGCGGGCCGAAACGCGTACTGCTGGTCGCTCCCGAGTACACGCCGTACATGTATCACGTGCCTTTCTCATTCAGTGCGCTGGCCTCGGTGGACTTCGAGGATCCTGACTACCAGCGCCATCCGGCGCTGCGGCATGTGCGGGGGCACCTGGCCGAATTGCACCACGGGGATGTGCTCTATATCCCGCCGGGGTTCTGGCACTACGTGCTGTATGACGACATCGGCTTTTCCATGGCACTGCGGGCGTTTCCGCGTGACCTGCCGAATGTCGCGCGGATGCTGAGCAACCTGCTGGTGACGCGGACCATCGAGGGCACCATGCGCAAACTGGTCGGGCAATCCTGGAACGACCGCAACGAACGCCGCGCGGTGGAACGCACCGAACACTTTCTCGCCCGGCATCCTGCGGCCTGATGGATCCAGGCACGCGCTCGCGGAGTAAGATCAGGGTGCTGGCCTTTTCTTCTTCTGCCTGGAACGAGGTGCTGCCGTGAGTGAAGCCCTGCACGTGGTCTGTCCGCATTGTGACGCGGTGAATCGAATCCCTGCGACACGGCTGGGTGCCGGCCCGAAGTGTGGCCAGTGTCATCGGTCGTTGTTCGGCCAGGATCCGCTGGAACTGACCGCCACGAATTTCCTCCGCCACCTCGAGCGCAACGATATCCCGCTGTTGGTGGACTTCTGGGCGCCGTGGTGCGGCCCCTGCAAGATGATGGCCCCGCAGTTCCGCCAGGCTGCGGCGGACCTCGAGCCGACCGTGCGGCTGGCGAAGGTGAATACCGAGGCGGAGCCGGAGCTGGGCCGGCGGTTTGCGATCCGCAGTATCCCGACCCTGGCGCTGTTCCGCGGCGGACGCGAAGTGGCGCGCCAGGCGGGCGCGATGGGGGCGGCAGATATCGTGCGCTGGACCCAGAGCCAGGTTTAGCCGGGCAAAGGTGGCTTCGTCGCGGTCGTCAGCATCGTAGGGTGCCGACGGTAATCAATCAGCGGCTGCCCAGTTCGCGCCAGGCCTCGTGGCCGCAGCTCATGCAGTGGTATTGCGCCTCGAAATGCCCCGGCTGGTTCGCACGTTCCCGGATCGTACCGTCCTGGAAGGTGAAGCTGCGCAGGGTGCAGCGCGGGCATTTTTCGACCGGGTCGCGGGGCGCACGTGGCTCGCTGGCCGCAGGCGTGTGGGTGCCATCGGTCCTGTCGGCGGCGTCCTCGATTGCCTGATTGAGCTCCCGGGTCAACTCGGCCGTGACCCGGTGGGCGGCCTCTGTGGTGTCCTCGCGGGCCATGGCCTCCAGCTCGGCCAGACGGTCACGGATGTGCTTTAGACGGGTTTCGAGTTCGGTCACGGGCGCCTCCAGGGTGGTATGCCCAGCATAGTCGGTTCGAGTTCGACGGGGGTTAATCCAGCCGGACTACTGTACGGCCGCGGATCTGGCCCTTCAGGATCGCTTCGCCGTAGTCCGGCAGGTCTTCCAGGCCGATCTCGCTGGTGATGGCGTCGAGATCGGCCCCGGGGAGCAGAGCGGCCAGGCGCTCCCAGGTGCCCCGCCGCCGCTCGGCGGGGCACAGGACCGAGTCGATCCCCAGCAGGTTGATCCCGCGCAGCAGGAACGGCAGGACCGTGGTCTGGAGCTGCGCGCCGCCGGCCAGGCCACAGGCGGCCACCGAACGTCCGTACGCCATCCCGGCGAGTACATGGGCCAGCATGTCGCCGCCGACCGTGTCCACACAGCCGGCCCAGCGTTCGCCCAGCAGCGGCTTGGCCGGCGCGTCGGCCAGCGCCTCGCGAGCCAAGATGGTGCTGGCGCCCAGTTGGTGCAGGTAGTTGGCGTTCTCCGGGCGTCCGGTCACGGCGGTGACCGTGTAGCCCAGGCGTGCCAGGAGCCGCACGGCGATGCTGCCCACGCCGCCGGAGGCACCGGTGACCAGAACCTCGCCGGTGCTCGGTTGCAATCCGTGGTCTTCCAGGGCCTGCACCGCCAGCATGGCGGTAAAGCCGGCAGTGCCCGCGGCCATCGCCTGGCGCGCGCTGTATCCGGGCGGCTGAGCGATCAGCCAGTCGCCGCGGACGCACGCGCGCTGGGCGTAACCGCCCCAGTGGGCCTCGCCGACACGGTAGCCGGTCAGCACGACGGGATCTCCCGGGCGGTAGCGCGGGTCCGCCGATTCGAGCACGGTCCCGGCCAGGTCGATGCCCGGCACGTGGGGATAATCCCGCACCAGGTTGCCCCGCCCCTGCAGGATCATGCCGTCCTTGTAGTTAAGCCCCGAATAGTGAACCTGGAGCAGGACCTCGCCCGCGGGCAGGTCGTCGAGGGTGAGTGTCCGGATCGTGGCCACCGGGCCGTCGGGCTGCGGTTCCAGGAGCAGGGCCTTGAAGGATTCGGTCATGCGAATCAGCGTCTCGTCAGGGAATGCAACGGCAGCCTAACAAACGGCCGTCTTTTCTGGCGCGAAGGGCGGGGAATGTTGCTAACCTCATTGAGATGGGCGAACGGGATTGCGCGTGTTCGCCGGGCGGCGTTGCGCCACGCGCCGATTGTTTCCCGTTGCGAGGATCATCATGGCGGCAGACCCCTCCGCGTGTTTCCATTCACAGATCATTGAATACGCTCCGGTTTGGGTAAACACCCTGGATACCGAGGGGCGGGTGACGCTGTGGAATCGCGCGGCGGAACGGATCAGCGGGTACAGCCGCGAGGAAGTCGTGGGACACGCGAGTATCTGGGAATGGCTTTTCCCCGACCCGGAGTATCGCGCGGCGGTCTTCGCCGAGGGGCAGGCCATCATTCACGAAGGCCGCGAGATCGCGGGCCTGGAGTCCACTATCTGCACCCGCAATGGCGAAGAGCGCACGCTGTCCTGGTATGCCCAGCGGTTTTTTGATGCCGAGGGCGCGCTGCTTGGGGCCAGCGTGATGGGCGAGGACATCACCGAGCGCAAGCAACTGGAACTCAGGGCACAGCACCAGTACCGGTTGCAGGAGGTGGTCTCGGCGATCTCCGCGCAGTTTGCGGACCTGTCGGCGGACGCGGTGGACGCGGCCGTTGTGCAGGCCCTGCAACGTCTGGGCGAGTTCTTCCGGATGGGGCGAGCCTACGTGATCTGTTTTCGCCCGGACCATGAGACGATGGACCTGGTGAGCGAGTGGTGCGCGCCCGGGGTCGGCCCCTTCCTCGACGAGATGCAAGGGATACCCATGGAGGCGCATGGTTGGGTGACCCGCCAGATTCGGCAGGGACACCCGGTGCACGTCCCCGATGTGGGTGCGCTCCCCGAGGCTGCGGTGGTGGAGCAGGCCGAGTTCCGGCGCCAGGATATCGAGTCCCTGTTGCTCATCCCGTTGATCAGTGATCAGAAGGCCTTCGGGCTCTTGGGCCTTGATTCGGTGGCCCGGCACTACGAGTGGAGCCCCGAACAGATCGCCGTGCTGCAGGTGGTGGCCGATATCATCGCCGGCACCTTCGCGCGCAAGGAGGTGGAGGCAGAGCTGGCCCGCCAGGCGCGGGTAGATGGCCTGACCGGCCTCGCCAACCGGCGCGAATTCGATGCCGTCCTGGAGCGCGAGTGCGGTTCGCGGCGCGAGGTGAACCTTGCGCTGTTGATGATCGATATTGACCACTTCAAGCCGTTCAACGACCGCTTTGGCCACCAGCGTGGGGACGACTGCTTGCGCCAGGTCGCGGAGGTATTGCGCGCCGCGGCACACCGGCCCACCGATCTGGTGGCGCGTTATGGCGGCGAGGAGTTTGCCTGCATCCTGCCGGACACCACCCTGGAGGGTGCGCGGGCGGTCGCCGAGCGCGTGCGCCGCAAGGTCGAGTCGTTGCAGCTGGGCCACCCGGATAATGTGACGGATGCGGTGACGGTCAGTCTCGGGGTATCCGCGGTCGACAGGGGGCGATCGGTGGCGCCGGAGGACCTTCTGGGAGAGGCCGACCGGCAGCTTTACTGCGCCAAGCGCGAGGGGCGAAACCGGGTTTGCGCGGCGGGGATGTGAGCCGCGCCGCCGGGGTTATTCGTCGCCGGCGGAGCGCGTCGGGCGCTCGCGCGGGTCGGCGGATCGAGCATCGGTGCGCTCGAGCAGGGTGACCACCGGGGTCGATTCGGAGTCCTCGCTGGCCAGCTGGTCACCCTCCATCCACGGTGGGGGCAGCTGCGGGCGCATGTCCTGTACCTGGGCAAAGTTCGGGAACTCGACCTTGGAGAACAGTTCCGCGGCGGATTCCTGTGCCTCCGGGTTTTGCACGGTCAACACGAACCCGGTGGCCAGCACCAGCAGGGAAAACTGGAAGCGCTGATCGCGGTAGGTGGAACGTGAACGCAGCAGGTCGAGCATTGGATGGTCTCTCGGGAGTATTACCTGTACAGACAGTACGCCCGGACGAGGGTTTCCATCAAGCAGGCCCGGTGCGGAGCGGGGCTTTGAGTCGCCACCGACCCGGGTCGTGTCAGGGGCAGCCGGGGGCGTGTTGCTTCAGGATGCGCGGCGGCAGACCAGAAAGACCTCTTCGACGCCGTCGGTGGCGACCATGCCGGGGGTCAATTCGAGGGGCTTTTGCAGGCGCAGTCCCAGGGGCATCAGGAAGCGGTTGTAGACCTTCATCGCGACCGGCCGATGACGTTGCAGGAACCACATGCCGAGGTCATTGAGGCGCGAGGATTTGGGCTTCATGCCGAAGATTGCGCTTTGCTCGATCTGCAGGTGGTGGCGTTCCAGCAGTTGCGTCAGCTTGGCCGGTTCATAGCGCCGGTAGTGGCCGACGATGTCGTCGAACGGCGTCCAGTATTCCGGGTGTAGCGGGGTGGAGAGCAGTACCCGGGCCCCGGGTGCCGCCACCCGCGAGAGCTCGGCCAGGGCCGCCTCGTCGTCTTCCACGTGCTCGACGATGTCCAGCGCGCACACCAGGTCGAAGCTCTGGTCGGCGTAGGGCAGGGCGGAGATGGGGGCGGTGTGGGTGATGCCGCCCGCGCTTTCCAGTGCCGCCAGGGCCGGTGGGCTGATATCGACAAAGTGGGTGCCGGCGATCGGCAGGCGCGGGCGCATGCCGGGCCCTACTTCGAGCCGGCGGGTATGCGATTTGGCCAGGCTGGATACCAGGCTCCAGGTGTTGAAGCGCTCCGGGTGCACCAGCCGCGTGTCCGCCCACAAGCCATCGTAGAAGCGCTGGTTGACGTCGCCGATGTCCGAATGTTGCTGCGGGGCAGTATCGTGGGTCACGCGGTGGCCGGGCTTGAATGGTGCGCAACAGTGTAACCAACCTGACGGGTGGTCACAGGCTGGCTGGGTAGACTCCGGGAAGCCGTTCTCGGTTTGGCGGGCGGGTCAGCGCCATCGGCTGTGTCATTCGTCGGTCTCAATGCGCCGTGAGTGGCGGCGCTGAATCCGGTGGCGCAGCGCGGCGCCCAGTAGCAACAGCACCGCCAGCGCAAACAGGGGCAGGAGGGTTTGCGGTTGCAGGGCCTCGCCGCTCGCGAGGGCGTCGGTGGTCCCGTGGATGGCGGTGGCGTACACGCTCCATTTGACGGCGAGCCCAAGGACGGCTGCCAGCAGGAAACGGCCAAGTGGAAGGCCCAGCGCGCCGCCGGCGTAGTTGACCATCGAATGGGGAAAGCCGGGGAGCACGCGCAGCGCGATCTGCGTGGCGAGGCCACTGTGGCGGTGCAGGAAATCGGCCAGCCAGGCGTCTTCGCGGCGTTCGTGATCGGGATGGCGCGCCAGGCGGGCGGACACGCGGTACGCACCCCAGGCACCACTGACGCTACCTGCGAGGAGCAGACCGATGGCTAACAGGGGCGGATGGAACGGGGCGATCAACCAGAGGATGAGCGTGCCGGGCAGGGCAAGGGTCAGCATCAGGGCCATCAGGAGCACCAGCCCTGCCGTGGCCCAGGGGCCGCCCGCGACGGCATCGCCCCAGGCCAGCAGGCGGACCGGATCGCCGATCCACAGCGCGATGCCGATGCCCAGCGCGATCAGCAGCACCAGCAGGCCGCGCCCGATGTTGGCGCGGGAAAACCCGTTGGGTCGGGGGCGGGGGGGCGTCATTGAGCGGGGCCTCCGGGGAGCGTCCGGCGTGATGCGGTCAGAGTAGCGGATGCGCAATCCCAAGGTTCGGTGGGCAGGTCGCATCGGCGCCGCGGATCGGTACACTCGGCTCAGGCACCCGGGGAGGAGACGCGCATTGAGCAAGAAGCTGGAGAATCAGACGGCACACAAGATCCTGCGCGGGCTCAAGTCGCACTATCCGGTGTTCTACCTTCTCGGCTGGGACGAAGATCGCATAGAGCGGCTGCTGCGTTCGGTCGCACGTTCGTTCTACGGCGAAGACGGCCACCTGGAAGTCTGGTCGGCGAGTCACGGATTTGGCGAGCACGACGACCCGAATGCCCCGACGACGGACCCGGTAGCTGCAGTGGCGCGGGTGGCGGCCGGCGAGACGGATGCCCCGCGCATGGTCCTGCTGAAGGATCTGCCCATGTGGTTCGATGACAACCCGGCGCTGGTGCGCGGAGTGCGCGACCTGTACTACCAGCTGAAGAAGGGACGCAACGTGGTGTTCCTCAGCTGCCCGTTGCTGAAGCTGCCGGAGATCCTGAAAAAGGAGGTCTTCCTGGTCGAGGTGGAGCTGCCGTCCGAGGCCGAGGTGCTGGAGCAGCTCGAACACACCCGCGGCGCCGAGGCGGTCCCGCGCGAGCAGTTGTTCCGGGTGGCGGCGGGAATGCGCGGCCTGTCGCTCAACGAGGTCGGGCACCTGAGTGCGCGGCTGTTCCGCGGCAAGCCGCTGCCCGAGGCCGACATGCTGGCCGAGATCCAGGAGGAGAAGGGCCAGATCCTGCGCAAGGAGAGCTGCCTCGAGTTCTATCCGCCACAGCGCTCGCTGGAGGATATCGGCGGTCTGGAGAACCTCAAGGAATGGGTGCGCACACGCGCTGACCTGTTCACCGAGAAGGCCTGGAACGACAACGTCCCGCTGCCGGCCGGGGTGCTGTTCATGGGGGTGAGCGGCTGCGGCAAGAGCATGGCCGCCAAGGCCATCGCCACCGCCTGGGGGCTGCCGCTGGTGCGGCTGGACATGAGCCTGGTGCTGTCCGGCAGTTTCGGTACGCCGGAATACGCCTTTGCCCGGGCCACCCGGATCGCCGAGGAGATCGCGCCGATGGTGCTGTGGGTCGACGAGCTGGAGAACGCCTTCGGTTTCGATAGTCACGCCGCGGGCAGCGCCGGCAATGTCAACATCTTCTCCAGCTTTCTCACCTGGCTGCAGGAGAAGTCGCCCCGGGTGTTCGTGGCGGCGACCGCGAACCGCATCCAGCAGCTCCCGGCCGAGCTGATGCGCAAGGGGCGCTTTGACCAGCTGTTCTTCCTCGACCTGCCGAATGTGGATGAGCGCAAGGAGATCCTGCGCATCCACGTCGAGCGTCACGGCGGCAACCTGGAGGACTTCAATCTGAACTACATGGCGGCCAGCACCGAGGACTGGAGCGGGGCCGAGATCGAGCAGGCGGTGAAGTCGGCGCGGATCGACGCCTACCAGGAGGGGCGGGTGTTCAACCAGCGCGACGTGATCCGCAACGTCATCAACACGGTACCGCTGTCGCGGACCATGGTGGAGCAGATCCGCGAGATCAAGAGCTGGGTCTTCCAGCGCGCGATCAATGCGTCGAAGCCGGAGCCGAAGGGCGCCGCATCCGGCCCGACAAAGCCGCCCGGCTGACCGCCCGGCCTGGTTTTCCGGGCGCCGGAGAGTGGGCCCCGGGTGGCCTATACTCCGGTCAGGGGGACGCCAGAGCCGGTACGGGTCCCGGTCCCCCACGGGTTCAGATACGGGTCGCCGGTGGAGGAATGCTCATGTGGCGCAATGTTTCTTTCGCGATTGTCCTGGCGGCGGTCCTGGGTCTCGGCGGCTGTGCGACCTATCAGGGGTCGCAGGAACAGGCCGGGATGGTGATCGGCGGCGTGCTGGGGGGCGTGCTTGGCTCGCAGGTCGGCTCCGGGCGTGGCCGGACCGCGGCGATCATTGCCGGCACCCTCGCGGGCGCGGCGATCGGTGGCTCGGTGGGCCAGTCCATGGACGAGGTCGACCGGTTGAAGACGGCCCAGACCCTGGAGAGTGTGCGGACGGGTGTGCCCTCGCGGTGGGTCAACCCCGACAGCGGCAACCAGTACACCGTGGTGCCGACGCGGACCTACGAGACCACCGCCGGCCCGTGCCGCGAGTACACCATCGACGCGGTGATCGGAGGCCAGACCGAGCAGGTGTACGGGACCGCCTGTCGGCAGCCGGACGGCAGCTGGCGTATCCAGGGCTGAGTGGCGGGCCTGGTCCGCGTCTCAGACAGACGGTTCCGGGGTCGGTTGCACCGGCCCGGGCGAGTCGGCGGCGGCGTGGATGTCCTTGCAGTCGGATTCGGCTCCAGCATCCAGGGTGCGCGAGACGACGCAGTCACGCCCCTCGCTCTTCGCCTGGTAGACGGCCTGGTCGGCGACCCGGAAGAGGTCGTTCATGTCCACCTCGCGACCGCAGGGACGACTGGTCACGCCGAAGCTGGCGGTAATGGTCAGTCCGGCGGGCTGGAGTTCGCGCAGTTGCTGGCGCAGCTCCTCGGCACGGGTATGGGCATCGAACAGGTCGCACTCGGGCAGGACCAGCAGGAATTCCTCGCCGCCGAAGCGCAGGGCGACATCGACCTCGCGCCCGGTGGTACGTAGCAACTCGCCCACACCAACCAGGACCTCGTCGCCCACCAGATGGCCGTGGCTGTCGTTGATCTGCTTGAAATGGTCGATATCCAGCAGGATCAGGCTGAGGGCCATGTCCTTCTGGTTGGCTTCGGTGAAGAAGCGTGCGGCGCATTCGGCCAGGACATTGCGATTGCGCAGGCCGGTGAGGGGATCGATCATCGCCATGTCGTAGAGTTTCTGGCGCTGGCCTTGCACTTCCTCGAGCAGGCGCTTGTTCGCCAGGAGGTTGCCGATGCGGGCGCGGACCTCGTCTTCCAGCACCGGCTTGGTCACGAAGTCGTTGACCCCCAGGCGGAAGAGCTCGGCGCGTCGGTTCGGGTCGTCGAGGCCGGACATCGCGACGATCGGCAGGCTGGTCTTGTCGGGGAAGCGGTGGCGCAGGCGGCTGACCAACCCCATGCCGCTGATGTCGCCCTCGACCAGGATATCGCTCAGGACCAGATCCCAGGTGGCCTCGTCGAAGGCATTCAGGGCGGCGGAGGCGCTCCGAAAGTGCGCTACTTCCAGACCCATGCCTTCGAGGATGCGAGTCATCACCCGGGCGACGGTGGGGCTGTCCTCGACATACAGCACATGCCCCTCATGGGCGTGTTCCACCGGCCGGCCGTAGCGTGCGGCCTGGTGGAACAGGTCACGGATGTTGGTCTTGTCGTGGAGATCGGTGGCGCCGGCCTCGAAGGCCGCGCGGCGTATGTCGTGGTCCTGCTTGGTGGTCAGCAGGATCAGCGGCAGATCATGGCCGGCGGATTTGTCGCGTGCCTGGCGGCAGAACTCGATCCCGCTCATGTCGGGCAGGGTAATGGAGGCGCAGACCAGCTCGAGGTCGTCTTCCTCGATGCGGACGAGGCCCTCCGCACCACTTGCGGCCATGATCGGCTTGTGTCCGGCGGCCAGGACCATTCGGCTCCACAGCGCCCGGAATACGCGGGAGTGGTCGACGACCAGGATCTTCATGGCGGGCCGTCCATTGGGCGGTCTCGCCGGGGCGCGGCCGTGCCCGGCGGCCGGAGCGTGTCTGCCGTCATGCTGGGCCCTGACTCCATTCAGTGATCCGCAGGCAAACCAGGATAATGCGCGTCTTCGCACCGGGCTTCAAACGAGCCGTCAAGGCGCGCTGGACAGCGCGTGCGGGCACGGGAACAATGCGGTCATCTGGCGTGCGACAACACACTACGGCCAGGGGAAAGGAGTCCGGCATGAGCTACATGCAGCGAATGGGGAGTCTGCTGCGGTTCGGCAAGGCTGGCGAGCGGCGTACAAAGGCACGCCAGGAGGCCGCTCGCGGGCTGCGGGTGTTGGTGGTGGATGATTCGCGCACGGTGGTCGCGCTGCTCACCAGCATGCTCAAGCAGAACGAGCTGGAGCCGATTGGCGTCGGCGATGCCGAGGAGGCGCTGGCTTTGGCGCGCGAGAATCCACCGGACCTGATCTTCCTGGATATCCTCCTGCCCGGGATGACCGGGTTTGCCATGCTGCGTCAACTGCGCCGGGACCCCGCCACCGCGAAGGTGCCGGTGATCATGATCAGCGGCAACGAGGACGCGGTCGAGCAGTTCTTCCTCGATCGCATCGGCTCCGACGACTTCATGAAGAAACCCTTCGGCCGCGGAGAGGTGTTCACCCGCATCGAGCGCCTGGTGGCGAAGGGGCGTCTTCCGGCCCGCCCGACGCGCTTCTCCGGGTAGGAATCCCGGACCCGCTCTCGCGGTTCAGGCGGCCTGCCGGGCCCGCCAGTCGCCGATCTCGTCGTGCAGGCGCTGTTTTGCGCTGGCTTCCAGGAACGCGGCGTCGACGGCGTTGCGTGCCAGTTTTTCCAGGTCATCCAGGTCCAGCTGCAGGGCCGCGGCCGTGGCGCGGAAGTTTTCCCCCACGTAGCCGCCGAAATAGGCCGGGTCATCCGA
Organism: Thioalkalivibrio sp. ALMg3; assembly: GCF_000381225.1. NCBI lineage: Bacteria > Pseudomonadati > Pseudomonadota > Gammaproteobacteria > Chromatiales > Ectothiorhodospiraceae > Thioalkalivibrio > Thioalkalivibrio sp. ALMg3. The sequence continues at coordinate 56,809 of NZ_KB906225.1, forward strand.
GCTGATGGTGACGCACAGCCCCGCGTCCATCAGGCGCTTCAGGTTGTGTTGTTCCAGGCGCTCGAATACGCACAGCTTGATGTTGGACAGCGGGCAGACGGTCAGCGGGATCTGCTCCCGCGCCAGGCGCTGCATCAGGTCGGGGTCCTGCTCGGCCTGGACGCCGTGGTCGATGCGCGCGACCTTGAGCAGGTCCAGTGCCTGCCAGATGTAGTCCGGTGGTCCCTCCTCGCCGGCATGCGCGACGGCGGGGAATCCCTCGGCCCGCGCGCGCTCGAACACGGCCTGGAATTTCTCCGGCGGGTTGCCCAATTCGGCCGAGTCCAGCCCGACTGCGTGGATGTGCTCGCGCCAGGGCAGGGCGGTCTCCAGGGTTTCCATCGCGGCCTCGGCGCTCAGGTGGCGCAGGAAACAGAGAATCAGGCGGCTGGTGATGCCGAGCTCCCGTTCGCCGTCGGCCAGCGCGCGGTGGATGCCGTCGATGACCGTCGCGAAGGGCACGCCGCGTTCGGTGTGGGTCTGCGGGTCGAAGAAGATCTCGGTGTGGCGGACGTGGTCGTCCCGGCAGCGTTCGAGGTACGCCCAGGTCAGGTCGTAGAAATCCTGCTCGGTCAGCAGGACGCAAGCGCCCGCGTAGTAGATATCGAGGAAGGATTGCAGGTCGTGAAACTGGTAGGCGGCCCGAACCTCCTCGACCGAGGCATACGGGAGATCGACATCGTTGCGCTCGGCCAGGGCGAACATCAGCTCGGGTTCCAGGGAGCCCTCGATGTGCAGGTGCAGCTCGACCTTGGGGAGCGTGGCGATGGCGTCTTGCATGGCGGGATCCTGCGGTGTCGGGGAGGAAAGTGCGCAGAGGCTAGAACTGCCCGGGGCGTGCGACAAGTAACCGGGGTCACCCGAGGGGCGAGAGCAGTTCCTGGAAGAATCGCGCCAGCAGGCCGGGTTCCAGCCACAGCATGAAGGCGATGCCCCAGGCGCCGCCCCACAGGTGGGCGCTGTGGTTGATGTTGTCGCGGTTCTGGCGCTGGGCATAGAGCGAATAGCCGACATAGAGCGCCGCAAACACGATGGCGGGGACCGGGATAAAGAACACGAACAACAGCGACCACGGCTGCAGCAGGATGTAGGCGAACAGCACCGCGGAGACCGCGCCGGAAGCGCCCAGCGAGCGGTAGCCCGGGTCACGCAGATGGCTCAGATGGCTTGGCAGACTGGCGAGGACGATGGCGGCCAGATAGAACAGCACGAAGCCGCCCATGCCGATCGCGGGCACCAGCACGCGCTCCATGGCCATGCCGAAGAAAAACAGCGTGATCATGTTGAACGCGAGATGAGTGCCATCGGCATGGATGAAGCCGTGGGTCACCAGGCGCCAGTATTCGCCGCGCTGCACCGATGGCGGGTGATGGATCATCGCCTGCAACCAGCGCGGGTTCTGCCATGCGAGCAGGGAGACCGCGACGGTGGCGACGATCAGGTACAGCGTCACACTCGGTTCAAAGTTCACCGGCAACCTCCAAGGACCCGTAGCGCCAGGCCTGCAGGCCGTCGGGCCAGCTGCCCGGCGCCAGCCCGGCCTTTTGCAGCAGGGCATCGAGGAAGGTCTCGGGGTCGGGCAGTTGTTCCCAGACCGCAGGGAGGAAGGTGGCGCGGCGCGCTCCGGCCTGAAGGACCAGGCCGTCCCGGCCCGGTTGTAGCTGATCCAGCAGGCCCTTGCGCTGCGCGGCCTCCATGCGTCGCGACGCGGTCAGCAGCGTGACCGAGTAGGCGAGACCGGCCAGTTCCGACGTGCGCAGCGGCGGAAAGCGCGGGTCATTGAGCGCCGCCGCGCGAGCGTTGTGCAGGACGTCCGCGGCCAGGGGCCGGTGGGCCTCCAGCGTGCCGATGCAGCCGCGCAGGGTTTCCCCTTGCTTCAGGGTGACGAAGCTGGCGCCGGGATCGGGTAGCGGGTCGGGCTCCTGTCCCAGTGCAATGGGGCGGGCGGGGGCATGGTGCGCGGCCCGCCGGATGGCATCCGCGGCCAGTTCCAGCAGGCGCTCGCGCGCCGGCGCGGGCAGGTCGATGGTGTGCGTCATTGCAGCATCCAGGCGCCGTAGCCGACCACCTGGTCGCGCGGGCCGGCGGTGTCGCCGGAGTTGCGCTGGTCCAGTGTGGTGATGGTGAGACCGCGCTGCCGCGCGAGCCGCAACAAGCCCGCCAGCGGCCGGCAGCCGCAGGCCTGTTCCGGCCCCAGCGCGTGTTCGTCCAGCTGTTCGATGGCACGGGTGGTGGCCGTGTCCAGGCGGCACGCGGTGGCATAGTCGTGGAAGTGGGAGAGATCCGAACTCACGACGATCAGGGTCTCCGGGCCGCCCCACAGCCGTTCCAGCACGCTCGCGACCTGCTCGGACGAGGCATCCCCGACCACCAGCGGGACGAGTTCGAATGTCCCCAGTGCCACCTGCAGGAACGGCAGGTGGGCCTCCAGGCTGTGTTCCGGTCCGTGGGCGATGTCCAGTAACTGGACGCCGGGCAGGTCCGCGATGGCTTCCAGGGCTTTGTGGTCCACGGGGAGGTCTCCCAGCGGGCTGCGGTAGGCCGTTGCCGTAGTGGTCGCGATGCCGCGGAAGGGCACGCGATGCGATGGACCCAAGAGGATGACGCGCTGGATCTTCCCCGCCAGGGGGCGGATGTGCGCATAGACCGAGGCCGCCACCGGGCCGGAGTACGGGTAGCCGGCATGCGGCGCGATCAGGGCCTTGGGCGGCGCCGCGTCCGCTACGAGTGGGACGGCATCGAGCAAGCGGGTGACCGTGGCGCGCAGCTCCTCGGGATCGGCAGGGTAGAACTGGCCCGCGATGGCGGGCTCGCGGATGCGGGGCTGTGCCGTCATTGGGGGGCTCCATCAAACATTATGTTGTTGAATATTGGGATTGTGTCCTCATATACAAGACCATGAATCACGGTCTGGACTGGATATGAACGACATCCCCGAACACGACGCATTCACCGTCGCCACGCGCTACTGGCATGCCCTGGAGGATGGCCGCGTACAGTGCGATCTGTGCCCGCGCTACTGCAAGCTGAAGCCCGGACAGCGCGGCGCATGCTTTGTGCGCGCCAATCTCGACGATGCCGTGGTGCTGACCAGCTATGGGCGTTCCTCCGGCTACTGCGTGGATCCGATCGAGAAGAAGCCGCTCAATCACTTCCTCCCGGGCAGTCCGGTGTTGTCGTTCGGCACGGCCGGCTGCAACCTGGCCTGCAAGTTCTGCCAGAACTGGGACATCAGCAAGTCGCGCGAGATCGACACGCTGGCCGATCGCGCCGATCCCGAGACCATTGCACGTGCCGCCGAGGCGCTGGACTGTCGCGCGGTGGCCTTTACCTACAACGACCCGGTGATCTTCCACGAGTACGCCATCGACGTGGCGGCGGCCTGCCGCGCCCGGGATATCCGCACGGTGGCCGTGACGGCCGGTTACATCACCGAGCAGGCGCGCGGCGAATTCTTTGCCGCCATGGATGCGGCGAACGTGGACCTGAAGGCATTTACCGAGCGCTTCTATCACAAGCTGACCGGGGCCCATCTGCAGCCAGTACTCGACACCCTGGAATGGCTGGTGCACGAGACCGATACCTGGGTCGAGATCACCACGCTGCTGATCCCGGGGGAGAACGACAGCGATGCGGAGATCACCTCCATGGCGCAATGGGTCCGGGAGCATCTGGGGCCGGATGTGCCGCTGCATTTCACCGCCTTCCATCCGGATTTCAAGATGACCGAACACCCGCGCACGCCGATCGATACGCTGCAGCGGGCGCGGCGCATCGCTCGCGAGCAGGGTCTCCATCACGTGTATACCGGCAATGTGCATGACACGGAGGGCCAGAGCACCTGGTGTGCGGGCTGCGGGCAACGCGTGATTGGCCGCGACGGGTACGAACTCTCGGACTGGAAACTGACCGCCGATGGTTGCTGCAACGCCTGCGGGGCATCGGTGCCCGGGGTGTTCGAGGCGCGCCCCGGCAACTGGGGCGCGCGGCGTCAGCCGGTGCGGCTAGCCGATTTTCGGGGGGGGCTGATTCGCAGGGCTTGAAAAGTCCCTCTCCGCGACCTAGTTAACTCGGTAGACAGGATTTGCAACGGAGGTGATCACCATGGACCTGCAAAAGCTCAAGCCGTGGAACTGGTTCAAGCGCGAGGAGACCGCGAGCACGGAGGTCGTGCCGGCTCGGCGCGAGGGCGCCGACCCCTTGATGCGCATGCACCGCGAGATGGACCGGATGTTCGAGGATTTCTTTGGCTCGGCCCTCGGGATGCGCGGGGGTGATGCCGCCGCCTCGATGCTGCTCAAGCCCAGTGTGGATATCGCGGAGAGCCGCGAGGCCTACCGGATCAGCGTCGAGGTGCCGGGGATCGAGGAGGACGCGATCGACCTGACGGTGGATGGCGACGACCTGATCATCTCCGGCGAGAAGCGCCAGGAGACCGAGGAAGACGACGCGGGCTACCATCGGGTGGAGCGGGCCTACGGACAGTTTCGCCGTATCCTCAGCCTGCCCGGGGACGCCGATATCGATGCCATCCAGGCGCGGTTCAAGAACGGTGTTCTGAAGATCGACATCCCCCGGCGCAAGGACGACGCCCGGCCGGGCGTGCGCCGGATCGAGATCGGCTCCTGAGGGGGGCATCACACGGCGGTATGCCGTGCGCTGAATGATCGCCGGGACCGCCCGACGACAAGGATGTGAGACCAGCGAATGACACGGCGGATCGTGATCTGTGCGGACGGAACCTGGAATCGCCCGGAGGAGGACGTCGAGTCGGACGTGCCGACCAATGTCCTGCGCCTGGCGCGGGCCATTGCGCCCGCCGATGCCATGGGCGACCCGCAGCAGGTCTACTACGACTGGGGCGTGGGGGCGTACTACGCAAAGATCTCGGGTGGCGTGACCGGGCGTGGCATCCACAAGAACATCCAGGATGCCTATCGCTACATCGTGCAGAACTACGCCCCCGGCAGCGAGATATTCCTGTTCGGTTTCAGCCGCGGGGCGTACACCGTTCGCAGCCTGTGCGGCTTGATCAACAACTGCGGGGTCCTGAAGCGCCCGGATGCACGGTTGATCGAGCAGGCCTTTCGGCACTACAAGAACACCGGCGCCAGCCATGCGCCCGAGGGCGAAGCCTCGCGTACCTTTCGCGCGAAACATGCACATCCCTCGCGGGAGATCCGCTTTGTTGGTGTCTGGGATACGGTCGGCGCGTTGGGAATCCCGTTCTCTCTGCTAGGAATGTTCGATCGTACGGACGAGTTCTACGACACCAAGCTGGGGTCCAACGTGCGCATCGCCCGCCATGCCATGGCGATCGACGAGACACGAGCCGACTTTGAGCCCACCCTGTGGGATCCGCGCCCGGGGCTGGACCTGAAACAGCTGTGGTTCAGTGGCGTGCATGCCGACGTGGGCGGCGGCTACGCCCCGGATGCCGAGGGGCGTCTCGCGTCAGAGGCCCCGCTGGCGTGGATGATCGAGCAAGCCCGGATGGCCGGACTGCAAGTGGAGGGGTATCTGCCGGATAACCTGCGCCCCGACCCGCTGGCGTCGCTGCACCGCTCGCGGCGGCACATCTATCGCCTGCGACGGCGCTATCGGCGTCCGTTGTACCAGTCGGGTCACCCGACCGAGGTGCATCCAAGTGCCCTGGAACGCTACCGGCAGGATGTCGACTACCAGCCCGGGAACCTGCGCACGTTTCTGGACGAATGGGGCTGGCCGGACGCCGACTGAATTCCCCCGGACGGAGTAAACGCTCGCGTTGGGAGGCCGGGTCTCCGTTATCCTGTAGGAATAGCAGACGGAGATTCCCTCAATGCAGCCATTTCCCTCGAAGAACGTGTTTGGCGGGGCCCTGGAGCCCTGCAGTCGCGGACCGGTCACCGGGTTTTATCGCGACGGTCGTTGTGCCACCGGCTACGACGACCAGGGCATGCATACCGTGTGCGCCGAGCTCACCCGCGAGTTTCTCGATTTCTCCCTGGCACGGGGGAATGATCTGATCACGCCGGTTCCGGAATTCGGCTTCCCCGGCCTGGAGGCCGGGGATCGCTGGTGCCTGTGCGCCGCGCGCTGGCTGGAGGCCTACCGGGCGGGGGCGGCGCCCGGGGTCTTCCTGCGCGCGACGCACGAGGAGACCCTGGCGGTGATCCCGCTGGACATCCTCAAGGAACACGCGCGCGACCCAGCTGATTGAGATGGAGGCCCTCCTCGGAGGGTCGGTAGGGGGCCGGGGTGGGCCCCGCTGAAATACAGGGAGAAGACGGATGGATCCGTACATGGTGGGGCTGACAATCGCTCGGGTCGATAACGTGGGCATGGGGAATCGGGGGGTGGCCGGTGGTTGACCGCATGGCCGTGCCCGAGATCGAACGCTTCCGGATCACGCGGACGCTGGGTACGAGTGCCCGCGACGGGCTCTATGTCGCGCACGACCCGCTGCTGGATCGGCAGGTCGCGATTCGAACGCTGACCAACGTCGCGGCGGACGCTTCGACCCGCCAGGCATTGCTTGAAGACGCCCGCCGGTTAAGCCGCTTTCGGCACCCGAACATCGCTCCAATCTTCGAGGCGGGGGACTACGCCGACGGCGTCTACCTGGTGTTCGAGTACGTCGAGGGCGAGACCCTGGAGCAGATCCTGGCGCGCGGACCCTTGCCGATCGATCGCGCCCTGGCCCTGATGCGCGAGCTGCTGGATGCGGCAGCGGCGGCGCACGAGCAGGGCATCCTGCACGGGGCCCTGCAGCCGGCGAACGTGACCGTGAACCCCGAGGGACATGCGCGCATCACCGGGCTGGGCATGGCGCTGCCCGACGTGGCCGCGCGTGGCGAGAGCCACCTGCCGGATACACCCTACTACCTGGCGCCGGAACGGCTGGCGAATGAGGCCGCGACCGAAGGGTCCGACGTGTTCTCCCTGGGGGCCTTGTTCTTCGAGATGCTGACAGGCGAGCGCGCGTTTGCCGGTGATAGCCCCGCGGCGATCCGGCAGGCGATGCAGGCGGGGGCGCTGGAGCCACCCTCCGGTCGCACCGGCAATGGCGACGAACGCTTCGACGCCCTGGTACTCCGGGCCACCCGCCCGGATCCCGCCGAACGTTTCGCATCGGCCCGCGAGTTTCGCGAGGCGCTGGTGGTGGCCGTCGAGGGCGAAGGCCAGACGGGCGACGGATCGCAGGACTTCATCCTGCGGCGGATCCGGCGCAAGCCTGATTTCCCCGGTATCTCCAGCCACATCCGCGAGATCACCCAGTGTTCCGACGACACCATGAAGCGCTCGGTGGCCGAGCTGTCGAATGCCGTGCTGAAGGACTACGCCACCACGCAGAAGCTGCTTCGGCTGGCGAACTCCCCCTTTTACAGCAACTTTGGCGGCAATATCCGCACCGTTTCGCGCGCGATCGTGCTGCTGGGCTTCGAGCAGGTGCGCACGGCGGCGCTCGGGCTTGTGCTGTTCGAGAACCTCAAGGGTGGGCGTCATTCCGGACGCCTGATGGAGGCGCTGGTCGGCACCCTGTTCAGCGCCATGCTGGCGCGTGATCTGGCGGAGCAGGTCGGCGGGGTGGAGAGCGAGCGGGCGTTCGTCTGCGCGCTGTTCCACGATATCGGTCGCATGCTGGTGTTGTACTACCTGCCGGAGGAGGCGGACGAAATCCGCATTCGTGTGGGTCAGGGTACGGGTGAGGGCAGTGCCGCCCGCCAGGTCCTGGGGATCTCCTACGAGGCCCTGGCGCGCAGCGTGCTGGAGGACTGGAACTTCCCGCGCGAGATTGTTACGTCGGTGGAACGGGCTCCCTCGGGCACGCTGCCGGCCGCGCGGGATGCCGACCAGCGCCTGCATCGCATCGTCACCCTGGCGTCGGAGATGGGGCAATGCATTACCCAGGCGGATCGTGACCAGCAGGGCGCTCTGCTGACCGATCTGCGCAGGCGCTACGAACGTGCCCTGGGCGTGGATGCCCGCGGCATGCAGCGGGCCATCAAGTCCGGGCGCGAGCATATGGATCACTTCCTGACGGTGGTCAAGCTGCCGCCGGAGGGCCGCGAGCCGTTGAACCGGCTGAAGGCGAATCTGGGTGTGCAGATCGATGACAGCGACGCGGCGGATATCGAAGCCGCGGAGGGGAGCGGCGAAGCGGCGGCAGCCGCAACCGCCGATCCCGCCGCCCAGGCCGCGGCACTGATGGAGACCCTCACCGACATGCTGGACAGCATGGTGGGCGAATTCGAGCTGAACACATTGATGCAGACAACGCTCGAGACCCTGTACCAGACACTCGGTCTGCGGCGGGTAATGCTGATGCTCGCCGATCGCGAGCATCGGGTGCTGGTGGCGCATACCGCCTTCGGAAAGGATGCCGAGACGCTGTCCGGACGGCTGCGACTCGCGCTCGCAGGCAAGGGCGACATCCTGTCGCTGGCCCTGGAACAGAAGAAGGACCTGGTCATCACCGACAGCCACGAGGCCTCGATCAGTCGCTATATCCCCGACGAGTTTCGCCAGGCCCTGGATGCGCGCAGTTTTCTCCTGCTGCCGCTGGCGGTGCGCGATCGTTGTATCGGGCTGCTGTATCTGGAATTGCCGGCCGGCGCAGCCGTGGAACCGACGGTCCTGCGGGCCCTGAAGGCCGTTCGCAATCAGATGGCTCTGGCCATTCGGCAGGCGCGCGATTGACGCCGCCCCCGCCCGAGGACGCGCGCGGGTGGGGGCGGTCTGCTCAGTGTCGATCGCTCCCCCTCAGTCCGCCGGATGCCGGCTTTTGCGAACGACTAACGGATTCTGCACTCAATCGCTGTTGCCCCTCGATAAGTGGCGCTAAGGTGGAGATGATGCAAAGCTGGTCGAACATTATGGCGGCCAGATGCGACAGTTGGACAACAGTGGTATGCCCTGGGGACTGTTACAGCAGGAGATCCCGGTTTCCGATCTGCAGGTTGGTATGTACGTCAGCCGGCTCGATCGTCCGTGGCTGGAGACGCCCTATCTGGTCGAGGGGGTGCGGATTCGCTCGCAGGACGATATCGACGAGCTCGCTCGCCATTGTGTGCATGTGTTCGTTGATCTGGAGAAGAGCGCGCCGGCGTCGTTGAGCCGGCTGCCATCGGCCGCGGAGTCCGCGCGGACTGCCGTGACGGCCTCGAGCCCGGCCGAGGCCGCCCAGTTCCGCGGCATGACGGTGTATCGCGATCACTGCTCGGTGGAGCAGGAGCTCCCGGCGGCCAGGGAGGCTCAGGCGATTGCCGGGCGTGTGCTGGAGCAGATCCGTGCCGGCATGGAGCGCAACCCCGGGGTGCGTCTGGCGGCGGCCCGCGAGGCGTCCGAGGCGTTGCGCGAGAGCGTGGAACGCAACCCGGACGCCCTGCTGCTGCTGGCCAGGCTGAGCCACTCGGACGATGTGCTGTACGCCCACTCGCTCAATGTCGCGATCCATCTTCTGGCGCTGGGTCGGCACATGGGGCTGGATCGAGCCGAGTTGTCGATCCTCGGGCTGGGTGGTCTGCTGATGGACATCGGCAAGATGCAGATGCCGCGGACGCTCCTGGGGCGCCGCACGCGGCTGTCCCCGGATCAGCGGCGCGAGATTCAGCGCCACGTGGAATATGGCGAGGCGATCCTGCAGCGCTCCCACGGGATCCCGGAGGGCGTGCGCGACATTGTCGCCCAGCACCACGAACGCGAGGACGGGCGTGGCTACCCACGGGGTCTGGTAGCCAACCAGATCTGTGCCTATGCGCGCATGGCGGCTATCGTGGATTCCTACGAGGAAATGCTGACGGAGGGCGGCCTGGCCGGGACCCCCTTCGAGGCCTTGAAGGAACTGCGGGAGCACGCGCGCTGGGGGCTGAATTCGGCGCTCGTGGATCAGTTCACCCACTGCGTGGGGTTGTTTCCCGTGGGCAGCCTGGTGGAGCTGGACAACGGCGAGGTCGCGATCGTGCTGAGTCACCGCCGCACGCAGCGCTTCATGCCCCGGGTGATGCGCATCCTCGATCCGTCCCATATGCCGTATCCCGACCCGTGGGAGCTGGATCTGGGCTCGCCTGCGCCGGATTCCGAGGAGGCGCGGCGGCAGATCCTGCGCGACCTTCCGGCGGGTGCCTACGGGGTCGATCCGGCGCGCTATTATCTTTGAGTAGGTGCGCATTCCGTATTGGGGACCGCATCTACTGATTTCGCCGCATGGGCGTAGCCGCCGGACTTCTGTCGATGTCGAATCTGTTTGAATATCACGATTTTCTCCGTGCCCTGGACGGGACTTCCCCGTGCCCGCAGGAGGCCGGGGCGCAAGCAGCCGTGACCGTCATCGAACTGGAGGGGCTAAGGGACGTGGACGCGGCCCTGGGGTACGCCGCGGGAGACGAACTGATCCGGAACGCGGGTCAGGCGCTGGCGAGCGCCCTGAGCGACGGCCTGGTCGGGATCACCGGACGCCATCAGATCACCTGTGCGCAACCGGCCGTGGCCGGGAGTGGGTTCGCCGAACTGGCGGCCCACAAGATGCTGCGGGTGTTGAGTGAACCGTTTGCCTGTGGTGAGCGGCAGGTGCTGCTTTGGCCGCGTGCCGGGCTGGCGCTGGCGGGCCCCCGGGTGGTGCACCCGCAGGATTTGCTGGCTCATGCCTATGCCGCGGTTCGGCAGGCGCGACGGGCCCGGGCGCGCCTGCGCCTGTATGCCCCGGAGGCGGCGGCGACCATGCTGGAGGGCGTGGATCTGTGGTCCCAGCTGGGGCAGGCCATCGAGGAGGGAAGCCTGCACCTCGAGTATCAGCCACAGGTCGCGCTGGCATCGGGCTGCGTGCAATCGGTGGAAGCCCTGTTGCGCTGGGATCACCCGCAGTATGGCTCGATCCGTCCGGACACCATGGTGCGGGCGGCGGAGGGAACGGACCTGATGCCCCGGCTGACGCACTGGGTCTTCAACACGGCCCTGCGCCAGTGTGCCGAGTACCGCCAGGCCGGGCTGGATGCGGGGATCTCGGTGAACTTTTCTGCCGACGACCTGCAGGAACGGGAGGTGGTGGATCTGGTGGCGCAGTCACTGGAGGTCTGGCAGGTGCCGGCGGAGAGCGTCACGGTGGAGCTGACCGAAACCGCGGTGATGGAGAGTCACGACGCCGAGGCGCGTGCGGCCCTGCACGGGATGAAGGACCTGGGCTTGCGGGTGTCCATGGATGACTTCGGTATTGGCTATTCGTCGATGGAGCGGCTGCTGCGCATGCCGCTCGACGAGCTCAAGATCGACATGACCTTTGTCCACGAACTGGTGTCCAGCCGGCCGCACCAGCGCATCGTGGAATCCATGATCGGGCTCGGCCAGAAGATGGGCCTGAGCGTGGTGGCCGAGGGCGTGGAAGATCAGGAAACCCTCGACCGCCTGCGCGCTCTGGGCTGTGATCTGGTGCAGGGTTTTTATCTCGGCCGGCCGGCGCGCCTGGCGCAATTCATGGAACAGACGCGCGCGGGCCGTGACCCGGGCGCGTGCTGAACCCGCCCAACCCGTCCTCGTTGCGGCGCGCCAGCGCACCGATCCCGCAGTCTGGAAGCATGACGCGTGCTCCCGGGGCAGGCAGTCGGTGACGTCGACCCCCCGCCCGTGGATGGCATCCAGCAGTGGCAAGGCGGGGTTTGGCGGGCCCGTTCCCCCTGGATAATTGCTGGATGATCAGGCGCCGCCCTTGCCGGCATCGCGGGAACGCAGGTACCAGTGGATGACGATCCAGTCGTACAGGGCATGGGTGACGATCACCACCAGCAGGTTGCCGGTCAGGTGATAGAGCACCCCGAGGTAGAGCCCGATGACGGTGGCGAACACAAAGTACAGGCGGCTGATCGAATGGGCGAGTCCAAACACGATCGCCGCGGCGACGATCGCCCACTCGGGTGACCAGCGTTCGGTCAGCCAGCCCTGCAGCACGCCGCGCACCAGGAGCTCCTCGCCCACGCCGGCGAGGACGGCGATCAGCAGCACGGCGCCAGGCAGGGCGTGGCGAAAGAGTTGGTGCACGAAATCGCGCACCTGGTCGGCCAGTGCGCGGTAGGGCTCCCAGCCGCTGATCGCAAGCGTGCCGAGCAGCATCAGCATGGGCAACACGGCAAGGGCGCCCAGCGCGGCGGCCTCCAGGCTCCAGTCGATTCGCTCGTTGAGCGGGATGCCGGCCACCCGGGCCAGGATCAGGGCGAGCGGGATCAGCGCGGCCTGAAAGGCCAGGCCGGCCAGCAGCGGGTGTCGCGCGACCGCTTGACGGAAGCTCATGGGTGTTGCGCCGGGACGTGTGGACTCATCCGCGAGAGGATGCCCGATTCCGGGGGTGGTTGTCCCCAACGGAATGGCCCCCGCGGCGCCGAGACCGGCGGGCGCGGGGGCCGGGTGGGGAGGCTGGATGGCCTGTGGTGGCCATCCAGGCGGCGGCCGGCGTCAGGTCTTGGCTTCCTCGATGCGGATCAGGGCCAGTTCGTGGAACAGTCCCTTCATCAGGCTGACGCACATCAGCAGCAGCACGATGACGAATGGCAGGCCGGTGCTCACCGCCCCCGCCTGCAATGCATTGAGGGCCGCTGCACCGCCAACCGCCAGCAGGACCCCCGCGACCACGCCCTCGGTGGTGGCCCAGAACAGGCGCTGGGATTGCGGGGCGTCGGTCTTGCCGCCCGAGGTGATGGAGTCGATCACCAGGGAGCCCGAGTCCGAGGAGGTGATGAAGAACACCAGCACCAGGGCGATCGCCAGGAACGAGGTGATGGCGGTGAACGGCAGGTGCTCCAGCATCTGGAACAGGGCCAGGGAGGAGTCGGAGATGCCGTCCGCCAGGGCCCCGATGCCGTCCCGCGCCTGAGTCAGGCCGGAGCCGCCGAAGGCGCTCATCCAGACCACGGTGACCAGGGTCGGCACCAGCAGTACGGCGGTGACGAACTGGCGTACCGTGCGGCCGCGGGACACGCGGGCGATGAACATGCCGACGAACGGCGACCAGGAGATCCACCAGGCCCAGAAGAAGATGGTCCAGGCGTGGTAGAAGGTCTCGTCCTCGCGCCCGACCGGGTTGCTGAGCGGGATGAAGTACTGCACATACCCGGTGACCGTGGTGCCGATGCTGGAGAGGAATGCGAGGACGCCCCCGGCGATCATCACGAACAGCAGCAACAGCGCGGCGAACACCAGGTTGATGTTGCTGAGCACCTTCACCCCGCCGTGGATGCCGCGCATGATCGACAGCAGGGCGATGATGGTCACGCCGATGATGATGGCGACCTGGGTGTTCAGGCCGGAATCGATGCCGAACAGGAACTCCATGCCCGAGGCGGCCTGCTGCGCGCCGAGGCCTAGCGACGTGGCCAGACCGAACATGGTGGCGAGCACGGCAAGGGTGTCGATCACGTGGCCGATCGGGCCCCAGATGCGTTCACCGAGGATCGGATAGAACGCGGAACGGATAGTCAGTGGCAGGCCCTTGTTGTAGGCAAAGAACGCGAGCGCCAGGCCGACGACCGCGTAGATCGCCCAGGGATGCAGTCCCCAGTGATACATGGTGGCCCCCAGCGCGGCCTGCCGGGATTCTTCGGTCCCGCCTTCGATCCCCAGCGGTGTGCCGAACCATTCGGTGAAGTAGCCCACCGGTTCGGCGACGCTCCAGAACATCAGGCCGATGCCCATGCCCGCGGCGAACAGCATCGAAAACCAGGAAATGACCGAGAATTCCGGCTTGGCGTCCTGGCCGCCGATGCGGATGCGCCCGATGGGCAGGACGACCAGGGCCAGGCAGAACAGGACAAAGATGTTGCCGGCCGACAGGAACAGCCAGTCGAAGGTGCGGCCGATCCACTGACGCGTGTTGTCGAGGTGCTCGTTCGCCTGTTCCGGAAAGACCAGGGACAGGATGACGAATGCGATAATCAACAGGGCGCTGGTGACGAAGACCGGATTGTGCAGGTCCAGCCCCAGCGGGTTGATGTTCTGCTCGCCGATCTCGTGGTCGGTGTCGTATTCGGCTTCCAGTTCCTTTTTCTGCTCTTCGAGATCGTGCGGATTCTCGTTCACCGTCTCCTCCTCCCTTCTTGTTTTTATCGGGTGCCTGCGTCAGCCTCGGCGCGCGGCGACCTCGTTGAGTAAAGACGGGCAATCGGCAAATTGCAAAGCCCTTTGGCCGATTGGTTGCACGGGCGTTATGGGGACACGGATCCGCGTCTCCCGGGGGCGACAGGCGCACACGGTGCATGCTCGCAGTGGCCCCACGGTCCACGCACCGTTACCGTAGTAGCGACGATGAACCCATGTGCAGAGGGGAACCGAATGAAGGCCTTGTTGATTGATCCGGAGCAGCAGACGATCGAAGCCGTGGACGTCCAAGGGCGTGACGACATTGCCCGGCTGATCGGGTACGACACGCTCGAGTCCGACGAGATCGGGCCGGATGGTGATCGCCTGTTCTTCGACGAAGAGTGCTTCCTGCGCGGAACCACCGGGCGCTTTCAGATCGACAGCGTGATCCCGGTTTCCGGCAAGGGGCTGGTGGTTGGCAGTGACGACGATGGCGCGACCCTTAAGGACGTCGCATCCGATCTGGAGTCCATCCGGGGGCGGATGAAGTATCTCTAGGAGAACACTGATTGATGTACACGCTCGCGCGCGAGTCGCTTTTGCGTGCGAACAAGGCGCGGTGACTGCCGTGCAGTCATTCTGCACAAGGGAGCCGCAACGCCGTTCCCGCGCCCGTTTTCATCAACAACGGGCGGCCGAGCCCCGTCTTTCAATAGCTTGTGGGGTTGGTACCCCAGGTTCCCCGATCCTGCGTTGCGCCCCGAAGACATCAAAAACGGGCGGGTAGAACCACTACCCGCTGCACGACGCGCCTGGTCTCGGAAAACCTGGGGTGCCAACGCGAGCGTGTACATTAATCAGTGTTTCCCTGGGGCGAGATCAACGCAGCTGGCTGTCCTTGGAGGCCCGCCGGTTGTAGGGGCTGGTGGCCTGCTGTGCCGCGTCCTCCGCCTCCTGGCAGCCCACGCACAGGCGCACGCCCGGCAGGGCCTGGCGCCGGCCTTCGGGAATCGGCGCCCCGCATTCCTCGCACTCTTTCAGACCTTCCCCGGTGGGAATCTGGCTGCGCACCCGTTGCAGGGCGTCCTCGACCGTGTTGTCGATCTGCTCCTGCTCCGCACCGTCTTTTGCCCATCCGCCTGCCATCGCGAGGCCTCCGCCCGTGGTCAACAAGAGTGAGACCGGCGCAACCTGGCCTGAAGTTCCCGTAGCGCCGCCTTCGAGCCGTATTGGCGAGGCGGGCTATCCGTGTCCGAACTCGCGGGCGACGTAGTCGATGTCCTTGTCGCCACGACCGGAGAGGTTGGCCAGGATCGTCGTGCCCGGGTTCTCGCGGCCGTGCTTCATGGCCCAGGCGACGGCATGGGCGCTTTCCAGGGCCGGGATGATCCCCTCGGTGCGCGAGAGCTGGTAGAAGGCATCCAGGGCCGCGTCGTCGTTGATGGCGTGGTAGGCGACGCGCTGGGTGGTCTTGAGGTAGGAGTGCTCCGGGCCGACGCCGGGATAGTCCAGCCCGGAGGCGATGGAGTGGACCGGGGCCGGATTGCCCTCCGCGTCGGCCAGCAGCATGCACTTGAAGCCGTGGATCATGCCCGGCTTGCCGTAGGTCATGGTGGCGGAGTGCTCGCCGAGCTTGGTACCGCGCCCCAGCGGCTCCACGCCGTTGAGTTGCACCTGGTCGTCCTCGATGAAGCCGGCGAACATGCCCATGGCGTTGGACCCACCGCCGATGCAGGCGACCACGTGATCCGGCAGCTCGCCACCGCTCATCTCCAGGTACTGCTCGCGGGCCTCGATGCCGACCACCGACTGGAAATTGCGCACCATCAGCGGGAACGGGTGCGGCCCGACCACGGAACCGATCGCGAACAGGGCCTCGTCCGCCTGTGAGAGATAGGACTGGAAGGCGGAATCCACCGCCTCCTTCAGCGAGCGGCCACCGAAGGAGACCGGCACCACCTGGGCCCCCATCAGCTTCATGCGGGTCACGTTGGGTGCTTCCTTGGCGATGTCGATCTCGCCCATGTGGATCTCGCATTCCATGCCGAAGTAGGCCGCCGCAGTGGCCAGCGCCACGCCGTGCTGGCCGGCCCCGGTCTCGGCGATCAGCTTGCGTTTGCCCATGTGCTTGGCCAGCAACGCCTCGCCCATGCAGTGGTTCAGCTTGTGCGCGCCGGAGTGGTTCAGGTCTTCGCGCTTGAGATAGATATGCGCGCCCACCGAACGGCTCAGGTTATGGGCGTAGTACACCGGCGTCGGGCGCCCCTGATAGTGCTTGCGGATGTAGCGCAGTTCGTTCAGGAAATCGCCGGAGCGCGCCAGGGTCTGATAGGCGTGGTTGATCTCGGCGAAATGCGGTTCCAGCTCCGGCGGCAGGAAGGCGCCGCCGAATTCGCCGAAGTAGCCTTCCGGGTTGGGGAAATCCTTGAGATACGACATGGGCAGTCTCGATGCCAGGTTGGTGGGCCGGGTGGAAGGGCCCGTTGGGTTGGATCGGGTTTCGTGACCCGGGGTGACCGGGCCGGGTGGAAGGGCCCGTTGGGTTGGATCGGGTTTCGTGACCCGGGGTGACCGGGCCGGGTCCATATCATCCGTTCCCCGAACCCGATTGCCAACCCGGGCGGATCCCGGTCCGCGTCGTCCTACGCGGAAAAGGGCAGGTCGTTGTAGCGGATTACGCGGTCCAACTGGGCCGCGTCGAGCTCGAGGCCGTAGTCCTGCTGCAGACGCGTGCGCAGCTCGGTGGCGGTGGTCGGGGGCGGGTCCATTTCGCGGGCGAACTGGCCGACATCTTCGATGACGGCCCAGGGGTAGAGGATCCAGCGCCACTCCTGCACGGCCTGACTGTGGAGATCGGCGGGGCACTGGGTGCTGGCCTTTTCATGCAGCACGGCGGTGCGCACGGCGGCCGGTTGGAAGCCCTCCAGATGGGGGCGGGCGGCCACCAGGGTGTCGCCGGAGTCGTTGACGTCGTCGACCAGCAGGACCCGTTCGCCGCGCACATCCCCGGCCAGCGGGATGGTAACGGCCGCTCGCTGCTGTTCGCGCGCGCCCGAGGTGTAGTGCTCGACCTTGAGGCTGAGCAGCTTGTGCACTCGGAGGAAGTCGCACAAGAATCGCGCGGGCATGAACCCGCCGCGGGTGATGGCTACGATCGTGTCCGGCCGAAAGTCGCTGGCCCGTATCTGGCGTGCCAGGTCGTCGGCGCGGCGGACCACCTCCTCGACCGGGATCAACTGCACGGGCATCTTGCGCGGCGGATTCATGCGTGGAGCTCGTGGAGGTGTGAAGCCGTGGGAACGGCGGTGATCATGGCGTCAGTTCGCCAAGGATGCGGGTATGGATCTCCAGATCGCCCTCGGTATGCAGCACGAAGCGGACATGGCCGACGGCATCCAGCCGGGGCGTGGCGGCGATCACGGTTTCCAGGGCGATGCGGGCGGCTTCCTCGACGGGATAGCCGAAGGCCCCGGTGGACAGCGCGGGAAATGCGATGCTGTAGGCCCCGGCTTCTTCGGCGCGGGTGAGGGCGTTGCGATAGCAGGCAGCCAGCAACCGGCTGGCCGGTTCGTCGTGCCCGTAGACCGGTCCCAGGCAGTGGATTACGAAGCGATTGGGCAGGTTGTGGGCGCCGGTCAGTACGGCCTGGCCGGGTTCAATCGGGGCCAGGGGCTGGCATTCACGCTCCAGACCGGGCCCCGCGGCGTGGTGGATGGCCCCGGCCACGCCGCCGCCGGGCCGCAGCCAGGCGTTGGCGGCATTGACGACCGCGTCCATGTCGCGCTGGGCGGCGATATTGCCGGTGATGCATTCGATGGTGATGCCGTGGACCTTGACGCGCATGTGTCCCCCTGTTTCTGAATGGGCTCGGCCACTCCGGCCGTTGCCTCAAGCATAGGGCCCCATTTCGGTCGGGTGAACAGGTGGTCCGGTTTTCACATGGTGATTCGGTCGCGCACCTCCGCCGTTAGTTCCAGCGAGCGCCGGCGCGCCGCATGGTCAAAGGTGGAGGTGGTCACGATCAATTCGTCGGCGCCAGTCTGGTCGAGAAACTGGCGGATCTCGGTTTCCACCGTGTCCGGCGCGCCAATCGCGGAACAGGCCATCGTCTGTTCGACGATCGCGCGTTCGGCGCGGTCGAGGCGTTCGCGGTAGCCCTCGATCGGCGGCTGGATCGGTTCGGGGCGACCCCGCCGCAGGCTGACAAAGGCCTGTTCCATGGAACTGGCCAGGGTTCGCGCCGCGGCGTCGGTGTCGGCGGCATACACGTTGTAGCCGAGCATGGCGTAGGGGCGATCCAGCCATGCGGACGGCCGGAACTGGCTGCGATACAGCTCCAGTGCATTCATCAGATGCCCGGGCGCGAAGTGCGAGGCAAAGGCATACGGCAGGCCCATCTGCGCGGCCAGCTGGGCACCGAACAGGCTGGAACCGAGAATCCAGACGGGTACGTGCTGGCCGGCGCCGGGGATGGCGCGAATTACCTGGTCCGGCTGGGGGTCGTCGAAATAGCCCAGCACCTCGGCGACGTCACGCGGGAACTGGTCGGGGTCGATATCCGGGGCCCGGCGCAGGGCGCGCGCGGTGGTCGGGTCGGTGCCGGGTGCGCGCCCCAGCCCGAGGTCGATGCGGCCCGGGTACAGCGCGTTCAGGGTGCCGAACTGTTCGGCGACCACCAGCGGGGCGTGGTTGGGCAGCATGATGCCCCCGGCACCCACCCGAATGCGCTGTGTGGCGGCTGCCACCTGGCCGATCACCACCGCCGTGGCTGCGCTGGCGATGCCGGGCATGTTGTGGTGTTCCGCCAGCCAGTAGCGCTGGAAGCCGAGGGCCTCGGCGTGTTGCGCAAGATCGAGGGTGTTGTGCAAGGCGTGGGTGGCATCCCCGTCAGCGGTGATCGGGGCCAGGTCGAGTACGGAAAAGGCAGTCATATGCTTGATTGTACCGACCTGCTGGATCCGTGCAGACGTAGGCGATCCCGGTGGGGTCTATAGTCGAAGGAAGACACTGCGGAGCGTGCGCCATGAGTATCCCCGGGACCCTGAACAACTTTCTGGCCGAACATGCGGTGGCCTACCAGCTGGTGCCCCATCCGCATTCGAATTCGGCCAGCCGCACGGCCGAGGCGGCCCATGTGCCGGGCGACGCCGTGGCCAAGGCGGTGTTGCTGGTCGAGGAGGATGGACAGTACCGATTGGCCGTCGTGCCGGCCACGCGCCGCGTAAAACTGGGGCAGTTGCACCGGTTGTTGGGCGAGCACGTGGGCCTGGCTACCGAGGACGAGGTGGCCAGCGTCTTTGCTGACTGCGAACGCGGCGCAATCCCCGCTCTGGGCGCCGCTTACGGGCTTGAAACCCTGCTTGATGACAGCGTGCTGGAACAGCGCAACGTGTATTTCGAGGCTGGCGATCACGAGTCGCTCGTCCGGCTGCGCGAAACGGATTTCCTCCATCTGCTCGGCCTGCCGCGGCGGGGCCAGTTCAGCGCCCACATCTGACGCCCGCTCCATCGGCGTCTCACGCGTGGGGCGGACTCGATCTTGCAATGCCACATCAGCTACCGTCAGCCTGAATTCGTTGCGACAACTGGGTGACGACGATGGATCCGTTTCTGGAAATGGCGCTCGACGAAGCGCGTACGGGGCTGGGCGAGGAGGGGATCCCGATCGGGTCGGTGCTGGTGCACCGGGGCGAGGTGATTGGGCGCGGGCACAACCGGCGGGTGCAGCAGGGCAGCGCGATCCTGCATGCGGAGATGGATGCGCTGGAGAACGCTGGCCGGCAGCCGGCGCAGGTGTATCGCGAATGCACGCTCTACACCACGCTCTCGCCCTGCGCGATGTGTAGCGGCGCGATCGTCCTCTACGGTATTCCGCGAGTGGTGATCGGGGAGAACGAGTCGTTCCTGGGGGAGGAGGCGTGGTTGCGCGGTCACGGCATCCAGGTGGACGTGGTCCAGGACCCGGGCTGCCGCGAACTGATGCGTGCGTTTATCGAGACGCACCCCGAGCTGTGGCACGAGGACATCGGCCACTGAGCCGGATGGCCGGCGCAAGGGCCGCGCCCGGCGTGTCCCTCGGCGTCTCCTTCAGGGTGTCTCGAGCCGCTGCTGATCGGCGTAGGGGTAGTCGCTGGCCTCCAGGTTTTCCTGAAAGGTCTCCAGGCGTTCCACGGCGAGGTCCGTACGGTTGAACTGGGCGATGTGGAACAGTGCGTCCCCTTCGTTGATCAGCGGCAGGTTGAGCTGACCAATGATGATGCCGGAGGCCGGGGCGAGGATCTCGGTTTCGGTTTCGCCAAACGGGTCGGAGATGATCGCCAGGCGGGTCTGGTCGCGGACCACGCGGTCCCCGTGGCGCACGAAGGTGCGCAGGATGCCGCTTTGGGGCGCGCGGACCCAGCCGCTGGTGCGCGCCATGATGGGTTCCTTGCGCGGGCGCCGGCGTACGGCCGGCAGCATGCCCAGATGGCGCATCACCTCGATGATGCCGTGCACCCCGCCGCGGATGGAGAGCTCGTCGAAGCGCAGGGCCTCGCCGGCCTCGTACAGCAGGATGGGGACTTCCCGTTCCGCGGCGGCCTCGCGCAGGGAGCCGTCGCGCAGGGCCGAGTTGAGAATCACCGGGGCCCCGAAGGCGCGCGCCAGATCGAGGGTCTCGGCGTGATCGAGGTTGGCGCGGATCTGCGGCAGGTTGGAGCGGTGGATGGCGCCGGTGTGCAGGTCGATGCCATGGGTACTGTTCTGCACGATTTCGCGCATGAACAGGCGCGCAACGCGAGCCCCCAGTGAGCCCTTCTGCGAGCCGGGGAAACAGCGGTTCAGGTCACGCCGGTCGGGCAGGTAGCGGCTCTGGTTGATGAAGCCGTGCATGTTGACCACAGGGATGGCAATCAGGGTTCCCTTCATGCGCCGCAGGGCGGGGACTTTTAGCAGGCGGCGGATGATCTCGACGCCGTTGATCTCGTCGCCGTGGATGGCGGCGCTGACAAACAGCACGGGCCCTTTGCGCCGACCGCACAGCACTTGTACCGGCATGTTGGTCGGGGTGTGGGTGTACAGCGCTCCCAGTTCCAGCTCCACCGTGCGCCGTTCGCCGGGGCGGACGGTGGTGCCACCAATGGTGATCGGCTTGTTGCGCAGTGACTGGGGTATGCCGGGCATCAGGGAGCCACCGAACAATGTGCATACGCCCGCGCGGGTCGCTCTTGCGTGCGGTCCACCCGCTGCGAGTGAAGTGTAGCCCTGCGACTCAAGGACACTAGCCGCTCCCTTTGGTCTTCGTCCGGTTGGGCTTGGCGTTCTTCTCGATGAACTCGATGATCATGCCCGCCACATCCTTGCCCGAGGCATTCTCGATGCCCTCCAGGCCGGGTGAGGAGTTCACCTCCATCACCACCGCACCGTGATTGGAACGCAGCAGATCCACGCCACAGACGTTCAGGCCCATGACCTTGGCCGCGCGTACCGCGGTGGCGCGTTCTTCCGGGGTGATGCGGCACAGGGAGGCACTGCCGCCACGGTGGAGGTTGGAGCGGAACTCGCCGTCCTTGGCCTGGCGCTTCATCGCTGCGACGACCTTGTCGCCGATCACGAAGCAGCGGATATCCGAGCCCTTGGCCTCCTGGATGTATTCCTGCACCAGGATGTGCTGCTTCAGGCCCATGAAGGCCTGGATCACGCTCTCGGCCGCCTGCTTGGTCTCGGCGAGTACCACGCCCAGCCCCTGCGTACCTTCCAGCAGCTTGATCACGCAGGGCGCGCCGCCCACGGTCGCCAGCAGGTCATCGATGTCGTCCGGCGAGTGGGCAAACCCGGTCACCGGCAGGCCGATGCCGCGGCGCGAGAGCAGCTGCAGGCTGCGCAGTTTGTCGCGCGAACGCGAGATGGCCACCGACTCGTTCAGCGGGTAGACGTTCATCATCTCGAACTGGCGCAGGATTGCGGTCCCGTAGAAGGTGATCGATGCCCCGATCCGCGGGATGACCGCGTTGAACTGGTCGAGGATGTCGCCCTTGTAGTGGATCTGCGGGCTGTGCGCGGTGATGTTCATGTAGCAGCGCAACGGATCCACCACACGGACCTCGTGGCCGCGCTGTTCGGCCGCCTCGACCAGGCGTCGGGTGGAATAGAGTTTGCTGTTGCGCGAAAGGATGCCGAGTTTCATTCAGGCGCCTGCTGGGCTGTAGGGATTTGCGGTCGGTGGCTGGCGACAAACGAGGCCTGGGGGTCGACAAGAAAGCGACCGCGCATGGCCTCGCGGCCGAGCAGCATGCGAAAGAGCATGGTATCGCGGCTGGTCAGGGAGAGTTCAACTGGCAGTACTACGGCACCGAGTTGCACCCGGGTGGCGATGAAGTAGCGCTCCCCGGTGTGCCCGCCGGAATCCGTCACCTTGCGGACATCCAGCACCGGCGCCTCGCACCACATTTCGGTCTCGGTATCATGCTGGTGGGGGTGAATGCCGAAGCGCACCCACTCGTGGTCATCACGCGTGAAGGGTTCGATCTGGAAGGTATGCAGCGCGGAACTGCGGGCTCCGGTATCGACCTTGCACTTGATCGCGGGGATGCCGAGGTCGGGCAGGCCGACCCATTCGCGCCAGCCGAGGATGGGCCGGTCGCGGATGTCGGGTGAGGTCTGGCTGGAAGGGGACGGGCGATCCACGTCGGCTCCCGGAAAGGATGGAAGCCTCACTATAACCAATCGCCCGCCCGGCGCGAGTGAACCTCAGCAGGGCTGCGCCCGTGCGGCGGGGATCGAGCAGATGCTCAGTCCTCGGCGATTGCCGCGTTGGTCAGGTTGTCCAGCGCGTTGCTCATGGTATCGAGGATGTCATCGCGGTCGTCGATGCCGTGGCGTTCGGCCACCCATTCCGGATCGTTGTAGGCGAGCCAGGTCTGGCCGTCTGCGTCGGTCCACGCCAGCGCCTTCATCGGCAGGTCGATGCCGGCAGTCTGCTGGCTGGTGAACAAGTGGCTGCCGAGCGCCGGGTTGCCGAACATCAGGAGTTCGGTCGGGCCGAGTTCGATATCCACGCCGTCCGCCTTGGCGGCGTGGTCCCAGCGCAAGGCGACGCCGATATCGTTGGCTTCCAGGGCATTCTCCAGCCGATCCAGGGTCTCGGAGGCGGAATGCGGGCTGGCCTTGGCGATCATCCCGGGTACGTCGGCGGCCAGCGCCGGGGTCGTGATCAGGGCCAGGGGCAACAGAGCGGTCAGTAGCGTCTTCTTCATGACAACGTCCTCGTGCAGTAATGGGTGCGTCGAGCCAGTGGCGACGATCGACCGGGTGGTTTCGTCAGCACGTCCGGAAAAGGTAGGCGACCCATGCAGAATTTTCAGCGACCGGTCGGCGGAAGCGTGATCGGGTCGTGGGACGACGCCCGTGCACGGTGTTCGGCCCTGGGTGGCCGAACACCGCTCGAGGATTACTGCATCAGCAGATAGCCTTCGTGCTGCAGTTCGATGATCTCGGCATCGGCCATCGGTACGACGTTCACGAAGCCATGCACGTCTTCCACGTCGATGCCGCGCAGGCGCGCAGAGGCCTCGCACATGCGGAACTCGATATTGCCGGCCTGGGTGAGCGAGCGGGCGCGGCGCATCAGTTCCTCGTGCTCGCCGAACTCGTCGCGAGTGAAATACGGGACCTCGGCACCGTGCAGCACCAGGACGATGTGCGATTCGAACGGGTCCGCCTCGTAGACGTTGTTCAGCATGCTCACGCGGTCCAGTACGCCCTCCAGCTCGCTGGGGCTGCTGGTATACACGTCGTAGACCACCTTGCGGGGTTCGTACTGCCGGTCCATCTTTTCGGCCGAGCCCCAGGGCAGGTTGTCGTCCGCGCCGGCCACAAGCGGCGTGGCCATGAGACTGGCGGCGGCCAGCAGGATCAGCAGAAGACGGGTCAGTGGGTGGTTGTTTCGTTTCATGAGGGACTCCGATTGTTGCAGTAGATCGTGTGAGGTTGACGTTCTCGCCCGCCAAAGCGTTCCCCGGCAGGTGGACTTTACATCCGGGTTTCCGGCCCCTGGCTGCGCAAAACGCGCTCGAGGATGGATTCCATCGCAAAGGTGATACGCCGGCCCAGGGTCTGCGGGCGGTGATAGGTCAGCTCGAATACGTCCGCCTCGCGGGTCAGCTCCAGCAGCAGATCGTCGCTGGTGCGCAGTTCGTCGGCCAGCCCCATCTCGCGGGCCTGTTCGCCGTACCAGTGTTCGCCGGTGGCGACCTGGTCCAGGTCCAGTTGCGGGCGGTAGCGGGCGAGAAAGGTCTTGAACAGCTCGTGGGCCTCTTCCAGTTGTTCGCGGAATTTCTTGCGGCCCTCGTCGGTGTTCTCGCCAAGCATGGTCAGGGTGCGCTTGTATTCGCCAGCGGTCAGCAGTTCGATGTCGATATCGTTGCGCGACAACCAGCGGTGAAAGTTGGGGATCTGGGCGACCACGCCAATCGAGCCGAGCACCGCGAATGGCGCGGCGACAATGCGGTGACCGACCGCCGCCATCATGTAGCCGCCGCTGGCGGCGACGCGGTCCACCGCCACGGTCAGGTCCAGCCCGGCTTCGCGCAGGCGTGCCAGCTGGGCGGCCGCGAGCCCGTAGGAGGGCACCAGCCCGCCGGGGCTCTCCAGGCAGACGATGGCGCGGTCCTGTTCCGGTCGCGCCATGGTGAGGATGGCGGTGACCTCCTCGCGCAGGCTCTCGACGCTGGAGGCGCGGATATCACCGTCGAAGCGCAGGACGTACACGCGCGGGCGTTCGGCATCCGCCTCGCGGTCGGAACGGGTGCCACCGAGCTTGTCGGTCTGTTCGGTTTCGGTTGTGGCGGTCGAGTCCCCCATCCCCTTGCGCGGCAGCTTGCGTGCGGCCCAGTGGCGCAGGCGTTCCACCCGCCCGCGGCGGCGCTCCACCGCCCGGCGCACGGTCTTCTCCATCCGCTCGAAACGATCGTTCAGGCGTTTGACGTTCAACCGGTCCGGCTTGCCCTCGCGCGACCGGCCGACCAGGCCGGCGATCGCACTCAACACAATGAGCCCGGCGATGACGGCCGTGGCGGCCTTGGCGACGAAAAGTCCGTATTCCTGAAGAAATTCCATTGGGTGTCCTTGATGAGCCGGGATGTCCGCGCAGGCATAATGCCAGCATGGATACCGATACAGTTGAAGACCCTCGTAGCGCGGGACGGTTTCACGGCCAGGAAGGTTCCGCGGCCGGGCCGACGCCGGAGCCGATCATCCATGCCGGGTATGCGACCCTGAGTCTGCGCCAGGTCGATGCATGGAACGGCGTGCCCAAGGGCACGGCCTTCCGTCTGTTCAAGGCGCGCAAGCATCAGCTGCGCGAGGGCGTGGACTTCTTCTACATCCCGGAAGGCCGCGACCCCGAACTCACCGAGACCCTGCGCCTGGACGGACGGATCTACCCCTCCACCGTACACCTGGTCCTGTTGACCGGCGCGGCCTATGCCCGCATGCGCGAGGAATGGCATGCGCGGACCCACAATCCGGGCTGCGGCTGCCCCGAGGAACACTAGGGGTGCGCGCATCAATGGTCCCGTTCGTGCTCGAGTCGATTGTGCTCGCGGACGCGGCAGAGCGACTGCCATGCCTTCGCTCTGCACAAGGGAGGCGCAACGCCGTCAGCGGGCCCAACGTTAGAAGGCAAACGCGGCCGCGGCGCGTCATTCAATGGTTTGTGGGGTTGGTGCCCCAGGCTTCCCGACCCTGTGTTGCGACCCGAGACAGACCAAAACCGGCCGGTAGCTTCACGTTCGGTGGCGCGCCGCGCCAGGTCTCGGGAAACCCGGGGCACCAGCGCGAGCGGGTAGCTTGATCCGCGTCACTCTCGAACAGTGGCGCATGCTGCAGGCGGTGGTGGACGCCGGGGGCTTTGCGCGTGCTGCGGAACGGGTGCACAAGAGTCCGTCGAGCATCAACCACGCGGTGCAAAAGCTGGAAGAACAGCTGGGCGTCGACGTCTTCGAGATCAAGGGCCGCAAGGCGGTGCTTACCGCGGCCGGCGCGGCGCTGTTGCGCCGGGCCGGCCACCTGCTGGAAGAGGCGGCGGAGATCGAGACCCTGGCCGGTGCGCTGGCCGCCGGGGTGGAATCCGAAATCCGGTTGGCAGTGGATCAGCTCCTGCCGCGGGCGCCAGTGATCGGGGCCCTGGAGGGGTTCTCACGGGCCTACCCGGCCACTCGCATCCAGCTGCACGAGGTGGTGCTGAGCGGTGGGCCGGATCTGCTGCGCGAAGCGGCGGTGGACATCCTGCTGGGTCCGGAACTGCCATCCGGCTACCTCGGGACCTGCCTGGGCGAGTTGTCGATGGTGTGCGTGGCGCACCCTTCGCATCCCCTGGCGCAGGGTGAAGCGCCGCTGACCCGGCGCGATCTGCAGCCGCACCGCCAGGTCGTGGTGCGGGACTCGGGTGCCCAGGCCTCTGGTGAGGGCGGCTGGGTGGAGGCGGACCAGCGCTGGACGGTGTCGCACATGGGTACGGCCTGCGAGATCCTGCGCTCCGGGATCGGTTTCGCCTAGATGCCGGAGGACCGGATCGCCGAGGATCTTGCCGCGGGAGGCCTGGTCGAACTGAATCTGGAGGCCGGGGCGCGGCATGCGGTGCCGTTCTACATTACGCATGCCGATCGCGACCGAGCCGGCGCGGCCAGCCAGTCCCTGATGGACGCACTGGAGCAGGCGTTTCGAACCGAGCAGTCGTCCTGATCGCCGCTTGGGGGGCGGGTTCGCCCGCGAAGCCCCGCCCGCGTCGGACGATGGCCACGAAGCACAACCCAAGAAGTCCCAACCAGCAAGGAACCAATCATGTGCGGGATCGCAGGAGAATTCGTCTGGGGTGAACGGCGCGCGAGCGGCGAGGCGGTCGCGCGCATGCTGCCCTGTCTGGAACGGCGCGGGCCGGATGCCGACGGCCTGTGGGCTTCTGGTCGGGTCGCCCTCGGCCACCGGCGGCTGTCGATCCTGGACCTGTCGCAGCGCGCGCACCAGCCGATGTTCGATCCGGAGACCGGGCTTGCGCTGGTGTTCAACGGGGCGATCTACAACTTCCGTGCGCTGCGCAGCGAACTGGAAGGACGTGGCCACCGCTTCTTCTCCACCGGCGACACCGAGGTCATCCTGCGCGGCTACGCCGAGTGGGGCGAGGGCATCGTCGCCCGACTGCATGGGATGTTCGCGTTCGCACTGTTCGATGGCAACGCCCAGCGTCTGTTGCTGGCGCGTGACCGCATGGGCATCAAGCCGCTGTACCTGGCCCGCGTCGGCGAGGGCATCCGCTTCGCCTCCAACACCCAGGCGCTGCTGGCGGCCGGCGACGTGGACACCGAGCTGGATGCGGAGGCCCTGCACATGCTGTTCTCGCTGCACGCGGTGGTGCCCGCGCCGCGCACCGTGCTGCGCGGCATCCGCAAGCTGGAGCCGGGGCACTATCTGAGCATCGACGCGCGGGGCCAGGAGCGGTTGCAGCGCTACTGGACGCTGCACGCACACCGCCCGGCCGAGCCGGTATCGGACGGCGAGTGGCAGGAACGCATCGAGCATTCGCTGCGCCAGGCGGTGCGCAAGCGGCTGGAGGTGGCCGATGTGCCCGTCGGCGTGCTGCTCTCCGGTGGGCTGGATTCCTCCCTGCTGGTCGCGCTGGCGATGGAGGAGGGCGCCCAGGACCTGCGGACCTTTACCGTCGGCTTCGAAGACCAGCCGGAGGAGAAGGGCTCCGAGTTCGAGTATTCCGACCCCGTCGCCGAGCGCTACGCGACCGACCATCAGGCCACGCTGATCCCCAACGACCAGGTGCTGGCCCGGTTGCCGGAGGCCGTGGGTGCCATGGCCGAGCCGATGTTCGGCCAGGATGCGGTCGCGTTCTATCTGCTCTCGGAGCAGGTCTCGCAGCATGTGAAGGTCGTGCAGTCGGGGCAGGGAGCCGACGAGGTGTTCGGTGGCTACTTCTGGTATCCGCAGATGGCGGAGGATCGCCATGGCGACTGGGTGGAACGCTTCCGGCGCCACTACTTCGACCGCGATCATCCGGAGATGGCCGAGATGCTGCGCCACCCGCCGGCGAACGACGTCACTGGTGACTGGTTGCGCGAGCAGTTCGCCGAACTGGAGACCGACCGCGCGGATTCCTTCATCGACGCCGTGCTGGCGCTCGACGTGACCACGCTGATCGTGGACGACCCGGTCAAGCGCGTGGACAACATGACCATGGCCTTCGGCCTGGAGGCGCGGGTGCCGTTTCTGGACCACGAGCTGGTCGAGACCGCCGCCGCGATGCCGCCGCACCTGAAGCTGGGCGATGGCGGCAAGGACGTGCTGCGCCGCATCGCTCGTGGCCGGCTACCGGACGCGGTGCTGGACCGGCCCAAGGGCTACTTCCCGGTGCCGGCACTGAAGTACGTGCGCGGCGATTTCCTCGAGTTCATGCGCGACATCCTCACCTCGCGCGCCTCGCGCGAGCGGGGCCTCTATCAGCCGGCCTACATCGACAAGCTGCTGGATGCGCCCGATCAGTACTTCACCCGCATCCAGGGCTCCAAGCTCTGGCACGCGGCCCTGCTGGAGTACTGGTTGCAGACCCACGTGGACCGGTAATCGCCGTATGGAACGGGTGCGGATCCGGCGCGTCTACGACCCGGTCGATCCCGGGGATGGGACGCGTGTGCTGGTCGACCGCCTGTGGCCGCGCGGGGTGAAAAAGTCGGCGCTCCTGCTGGACGCCTGGGAAAAGTCGCTCGCTCCGTCCACCGACCTGCGACGCTGGTTCGGCCACGATGTGGAGCGCTGGCGCGAGTTCTGTCGCCGGTACCGGGCGGAACTGGGAGCGGCGCCCGAGGCCTGGGGCCGCTTGCTGGGGTTTTCCCGTCGCGGCCGCCTGACGCTGCTGACCGCAACCCGGGACGTCGAGCACAGCCATGCGGCGGCCCTTGGCGCTCTCCTCGACGCCGAACGCGCCGAGGAGGAACCAACGGGCGAGCGCGCCTCGCCGGTATGCTTCGCGCCCGACGAGTCCGGGCCGGCCCCGGATTGATCGTGTCTCGTCAAACTTCCTTCAGGCGCGGCATCAGCATGGTGAGGTTGCAGGGCATGGTGCGGTCGTCGAGCTGGGCCTGGATGATGCGGTCCCAGGCGGTGCGGCAGGCGCCGGTGGAGCCGGGCAGGACGAAGAGGTAGGTGCCGTTGGCAACGCCGGACAGGGCCCGTGACTGCAGGCTGGAGGTTCCGATCTCGTCGAAGGAGAGCATGCGGAACAGCTCGCCGAAGCCCTCGATGGTCTTGTCCAGCAGGACCGAGGCGGCCTCGGGGGTGCCGTCGCGGCCGGTAATGCCGGTGCCGCCGGTGGTCAGCACCGCGTCGATAGCGGGATCGGCGATCCAGCGCGAGAGTTCGGCGCGGATGGCATAGATGTCGTCCTTCACGATCTTGCGCTCGGCCAGCCGGTGACCGGCGCTTTCAAGGCGTTCCACCAGGGCGTCGCCGGAACGGTCCTCCGCGAGTTCGCGGCTGTCGGAGACGGTGAGCACGGCGATGTTCAGCGGTGTCTTGACGGGCTTGGTTTCCGGCGCGGAATCGGTCATGGCAACGTCCTGTTGGTGTATCGTGGCGTCCATCTTAATGAGTTGCTGGAGTTCCGGGAATGTCGGAGCGGGTACAGAAGGTCCTGGCGGCGCGCGGGCTGGGTTCGCGGCGCGAGATCGAGGGCTGGATCGAGCGCGGCGAGGTGCAGGTGAACAACCGCACCGTGAAGCTGGGCGACCAGGTCGACGAGCACGACGTGATCCGCGTGCGCGGGCGCATCGTGCGGCGCCCGGAGCATCCGCATCGGTGGATCGTGTATCACAAGCCGGTGGGCGAGATCTGCAGCCGCTCGGACCCCGAGGGGCGGCGGCCGGTGTTTGCCAGCCTGCCGCGGTTGAAGGGGCAGCGCTGGGTGGCCGTGGGCCGGCTGGACCTGAATACCTCGGGCCTGTTGCTGTTCACCACCGATGGCGAACTGGCCAACCGGCTGATGCACCCGAGCATGGCCCTGGAACGCGAGTACGCGGTGCGCGTGCTGGGCGAGGTGCCGCCGGCGACCCAGGACATGCTGCGCGAAGGCGTGGAACTGGAGGATGGCGCGGCCCGTTTCGACAGTCTGGAAGAGCAGGGTGGGGAAGGCGCCAATCACTGGTTTCATGTGGTGGTCAGCGAAGGCCGCAACCGGCTGGTGCGCCGCCTGTGGGATGCGGTCGGGGTCACGGTCAGCCGCCTGATCCGGGTGCGCTACGGGCCGGTGGTCCTCGGGCACGGGCTGAAGACCGGTGCGGTGCGGGATCTGGAGACCCGCGAGGTGGCCGGGTTGTACGAGGCGGCAGACCTGCCCGTGCCCGACTCCGTGCGCACGCGCGGTCGCGGCGGCCCGCGACGCGATCCGCGCGGCAAACCGCGGGATCAACGCCCCGGCAAGGCGGCGCCGGCGGGCAAGGCCCGCAACAGCCGGGCGGCGCGCGAGGACGGCTGGAGTTCGTCGCCGCCGAAGAAGCCGGGCAAGTCTTCGTCCCCCGCGGGGCGCGGCGGCTCCCGGGGCGCGAAGCCTGCGGGAGGTCGACCCGGCGGCGGCCGCTCGGGCGGCGGTGGCAAACCGGGCGGTAGCCGTCAGCGGTAGCTCCTGTGCGGATCCCCGAGCTCCTTGATGCCCTGCGCGCGGAGTACGGCGACCTGCAGTGGTGGCCGGCGGAGACTGCGTTCGAGGTGATGGTCGGCGCGGTGCTGACGCAGAACACCAGCTGGACCAACGTCGAGAAGGCGCTGGCCAACTTGCGCGGTATCGACGCGCTGTCGCCGGAGGGCTTGATGGCCCTGAGCCGGGAAGAGTTGGCCGAACACATTCGTCCCAGTGGCTATTTCAACGTGAAGACGGATCGCCTGCGCCATCTGCTGGCCTTCCTGGAGGCATCCGGCGGGATCGAGGGACTGGCCGCGCTGGACACCGACGCGCTGCGCGCGGCGCTGCTGGGGGTCAAGGGTGTCGGGCCGGAGACCGCCGACGATATCGTGCTGTACGCCTTCGAGCGCCCGGTGTTCGTGGTGGATGCCTATACCCGTCGGTTGTTCGAGCGTCTGGACCTGCCGCAGGCACGGGCTCCGTACGATGCGCTGCGCGAGCACGTCGAGGTGGCACTGGGGCCGGATGTGGCGGCGCTGAACGACCTGCATGCGCTGATCGTGGAACATGGCAAGGAGCGCTGCCGGCCACGGCCGCGCTGTGATGCCTGTCCGGTGCGGCGGCACTGCACCCACGCCGAGGCCTGAAACCCACCGCCCGGCCGGTTGGTTGACGCCCGCGGCGGGGCGCCGGAACCTGAGAGGCATGTCCGACTGACCAGGGAGGTCCCATGCGTTACCTGTACACCTTGTTGATTATCGTGTTCGTCGCGGTGGTTGCGATCTTTGCGATCCAGAACCTGCGTCTCGTAACGCTCAACTTCCTCACCCTGTACGTAACCCTGCCACTGGCGCTGCTGATTGTCGGAATCTACCTACTGGGTCTGGTCTCCGGGGGTGCCCTGGTCGCGTTGCTGAAGCGCTGGATACGCGGCGCCAGTCGTTGAGCCGCGTGGTGTCTTTCGGGGCGGCATCCCTCGATGGCTGACATGATCCGCCGCCATCCGCTGGCGGTGATCGTGGTGGCGCAGCTGTTCGGGACGTCACTGTGGTTTTCGGTCAACGGGGTCGGGCTGTCGCTGCAGCAGGCACTGGGGTGGTCGCCCGCCGAGATCGGCTGGCTCACGATGGCCACCCAGCTCGGTTTCATCACCGGGACCCTGGCGGTCGCCGCCACGGGGCTGGCGGATCGCTTTCGCGCCAGTCGTGTGTTCGCCATTTCGGCGCTTTTCGGGGCCGGGCTCAACGCCATCTTCATCCTGCTCGCCGGCGTCTGGGAGCTGGCCCTGCTGACGCGCTTTCTGGTCGGGCTGGCACTGGCCGGGGTCTATCCGCTGGGCATGAAGCTGGTAATCGGCTGGACCCCGCAGTACAAGGGCTGGGCGCTGTCCTGGCTGCTCGGAATGCTGACCCTGGGGACCGCGCTCCCGCATCTGCTGCGTGGCGCCACGCTCGATTTCCCGTGGGCGGTGCCCGTGCTTCTGGCCTCGGGCCTGGCCCTGCTGGCCGCGCTGATGATCCTGCGTCTGGGGGATGGCCCGCATCTGCCGCCACCGGGGCGCACGCCGGGGCTCGGGAAGGGCTTCCATGCCCTGGCACGGCGGGATTTTCGCGCCGTGGCCGGGGGCTACTTCGGGCACTGCTGGGAACTGTATGCGTTCTGGACGCTGGTGCCTCTGCTGGTCGCCCGTGAGCTTGCACGGATGGAGGCCGATGCGGCCCTGATTCCGTGGCTGGCCTTTGGCGTGATCGCGTTGGGGCTGGCGGGCTGTGTCTGGGGCGGTCGCCTGAGTCGGGGCCTGGGAAGCCTGCGTGTGGCGCGGGTGGCACTGGCAACCTCGGGCCTGGCCTGTCTGCTGTACCCGCTGCTTGCGGGGCAGTCGCCCTGGTTGCTGTTCGGCCTCCTGGCGCTGTGGGGGCTCACGGTGATCGCGGACTCGCCGCAGTTCTCCGCGCTGGCCGCGGACAGCGCGCCGGAGGATGCCGTGGGTTCCGCGTTGAGCGTGATGAATGCAATCGGCTTTGCGCTGACCCTGCCGGGCATCTGGCTGACCGGCTGGTTATGGGCGGATGGCGGGGTTTGGGTCCTGTGGCTGTTGCTGCCTGGCCCGTTGCTGGGGCTTTGGGCGCTGGCGCGCCTGTCGGCGCCGCGTCGCGCCCGGGAAGCCGTGGATTGACACGAGTGCCGGGCTGCGGCGGCCGCGCACCCATGCGGGGCGCTCAGTTGCTGTGGGGTGCCGGGTCGGGTGCCGTTAGCAGGGTCTGGGCGCGTTCAAGCAACTCGGCGGCGGCATCGGGCTGTTCGCGCAGGGCGCGGCTCCAGTGCGGGAACAGGTTCTGTTCCTCGCGGCCCTCGTGCTTGGCCAGCGCGCCGGAGATCAGGGCGAAGAACGGGGCCACGGCCCAGGCCTCGTCCACGCCTTCGCTGAATTCGTGTTCCAGCATCGCGGTCTGTTCCAGGATCTCGTCGTGCTCGCGCAGCATGATCGAGGTGGGATCCTGGCCGTTCGGGCTGCGGGGCAGGTCCAGCAGGGGGACGATCAGTTCGTTTTCCACCTCCACGTGGCGACGCAGGCCGTCGACATAGGCGTGGAATTCCGGCGCTGCGCCTTCGAGGTCGCCGGCGTTGACCTTGTGCAGGGCGCTGGCGAACAGGCGGTCGATGCGCAGGTGATCGCGTTCCAGCAGGTCGACCAGGTCCACCGGGGCGACGTCCTCGCGGCGTTGTACCACGAGCTTCCATAAGGGCGGGCCGTCTTCGAGCACCCGCCAGTGGATGGCCTGACGCAGCTGCAGGCTGACCGCGTCCATCAGCATCTTCGGTTCCTGATCCAGCCAGACCTCGAAGACCTGACCGCTGCGCAGTTCGCGCAGGGTGTAGTACGCGCGGGTGTGGGCATGCTCGGCCAGGCCGCGGAGGTCGAGTACGAAATCAGCCACGGTCTGCGCTCGCGATGCCCCGGCGTGCGGCCATGGCGGCACCGATGGCGCGGCGGTCTTCCGGGCTTAGCAGGTGCTCGGCAAAGGGGAGTACGGCGCGCTCTTCCAGATCGAGGTGGATGCGGTATTGGCGTATCCAGGCGTCGGCCCCGTCGAGGTCCGCCGGCTGGCCCGCGGCGATGCGTTGCAGGGCCGGCTCCAGTCGATCCCAGCCGGCCTCGATCTCGTCATGTTCGGCGGTCAGGCGGTCCAGCCATTCGCACAGTTGTGGATGACTCTCGGGGTGGCCACAGTGCTGGCGCAGCACGGGGAACAGGTCCTGGTCCTCGTCCGCGTGGTGGTTGGGCGCTGCCTCGTGAAAGTAGTTCAGGACCCGTTGCGCGGCGCCTCGGGCCTCTTCGTCGGCGCCTTTGTCGGCCAAATGGGCGGGCAGGCGCTCGAGGATGTCCAGAGAGTTGAGGATTCGGCGATGGCACGCCCGCAGCAACTCGATGGGCTGCTGGAATCCGGGAACACTTTCGTGGAGTTGCGCGTGCATGGGGTATCGGACCTTCGCAGAGTGGTCAACAAGCAGGCGACTTTCGCCGAAGCGCTCGCGCCCCGTCTTGATCTCGATCAATGTAAATTGAATATAGCTTAAAGTATGCTGTGCGAAACCTGGCCTGGAGCTTTTGATGCACCCTCGGAACCGGATGTTCATCCTCGCGGCCCTCGCCTATGCCCTGCTGGGCGGGCTGCTCGGCATCCTCTGGCTGGCCCATCCCGGCCTGATCCCCGGCAATGTGCCGCGCATCCATGGCCACCTGATGCTGCTGGGGTTCGTGACCATGATGATCTATGGCGTGGGTCTGCATGTGTTGCCGCGCTTTTCCGGACGTTCGCTGTTCTCCGAGCGCCTGGGCCATGTGCAGTTCCTGCTGGCCAATCTCGGGCTCCTGGTGATGATCGCGGGCTGGCTGGTCTTTCATAACCCGACCGTCGCGGTTGGCGGGGCGATGGCCTGGGGGGCGATGATCCTGTTCGCGCTGAACATTGCACTCACCGTGCGTCACTATGGTCCGAAGGGGGCGTAATGAGTCATACGGAATACAACGGCTGCGAGCTGCCGGACGACCTGTTCTACGACCTGGATTATGTCTGGGTCCGTCCGGAGGACGACGGCACCTTTACCCTCGGGATTACCGATCCCGCCCAGACCATGGCGGGGCGGGTGCAGTACTTCCGCTTTCGCAAGCCGGGTTCGCACCGCGCCGCGGGCAAGCCGGTGGCGCGGCTGGAGTCCGGCAAGTGGGCGGGGGGCATCCCTACGCCATTCGACGGCACCATCGAGCGCATCAATCCGGCCGTGGAGGCCGATCCGGGGCTGGTGAACGTGGCCCCCTATACCGATGCCTGGGTCGTGGTCATGCGCCCGGACGATCCGGAAAAGGCGCTCGAGCGGCTACATACCGGGGCCGAGGCGATTGCCGGTCTGAAGCAATGGGTCGATCGCTACGAGATCCACTGCATGCGCTGCGCGGACTAAGGGCGGGATCATGAAAGTGGAACTGCTGGTATCCGAGTGGTGCGCCTCCTGCCACGATGCCGAGCGCATCTGGCGCGAGGTGTCGGAGAATAAACAGATCGACTTCGCGGTGGTGGACATGGGCCAGCCGGAGGGGCGCGAACTGGCGACCCGGCTGCGCATCCGGTCGATCCCCGCCGTGGTGGTCGATGGCGAGCTCAAGCACATCGGGCTGCTGGATCGGACGGCCGCGACCGAGTTGGTGGGGGCGGCCCCGGAGCGCACACAGAAGGCTGCTCGGCACGTCGGGCTGGGGCTGTCGGCCTCCAGCCGGGCCTCGGTGCTGGGCGCGATGGTCTGGCTGCTGATCGCGGGTGCCGCGTTGCCACTGGGCGGGTTCTTCCTCGAGGGTGCGGCGCGTCCGGCCGCGCTGCATGGCTTTACCCTGGGTTTTCTTCTGTTGCTGATCATGGGGCTTGGCGAGCATATGCTGCCGCGCTTTACCGGACACCCGATCGCCGGTGGCTGGCTGTGGGCCTGGACGCCGCAGGTCCTGGTGCATCTGGCCGTGCTGGGCATGGGGCTCGGCTGGATCCTGGGCGTTGCGATGTTGACGACGGTGGGCGCGGTGGCGGCGCTGGTCGGGCTGGTCCTGTTCACCCTTCGGGTGGTCCCGCTGCTGGTACGTCCGTCGTTGTGACCCGGGCGCGCGCTAAACTTGCGGTTCACGCAGCCAACGGAGTTCTCCTGTGAGTCTTTTCGAGAAGCGTATTCGCGAGCTGGAACAAAGCCTGCCGCATCTGGAACCAGGGGAGGTGGCGCGCTGGCTCGAGCAAGAGAAACCGTTTTTGCTGGTGGATGTGCGCCAGCCCGAGGAGGCGGCCGCGGGGACGATCGCGGGTGCGATCAACATCCCGCGGCCCAAGCTAGAGGCCGGTATCGAGTCTCATATGGCGGATGCGGACCAGCCCGTCGTGGTGTTCTGTGGCGGTCGCGGCCGGTCCCAGCTCGTGGCCGACAGCCTGCGCACGATGGGTATCAATGCGCATGTGCTGCGCGGGGGCTACGCGGCGTGGCGGGAGACCTGGCCTCGGTGAGGGCGCAAGGCAAAGGCCAGGGAGACGCTGATTAATTCGCACGTCCGCGTTGGTGCCCCGTTTTTTCCGAGACAAGGCGCGGTGCGCAGCGCCGTAGTCACTCTACGGTCAAACGCCGCAACGCAGGATCGGGGAAAATGGGGCGCCAACCCCTTGAGGGCTCGGCCGCCCGTTGTTGACGAAAATGGGCCCGCTGACCGCGTTGCGGCTTGCTTATGTAGCTCGGCTACACTTCGCTCACCGCGCCTTGTCAGCGAGCAAAATCGATCGAGCGCGGACGTGCGAATTAATCAGCGTCTCCCTATGTGCGGCTCCCGCTTACGAGCACGGTGATGGGCGCTATAGCTTTTTTGCCGGGTCTTGGCTAGTCTCCCGAGTAAGTTTCCCGGTTTCCGGAAATTCCCTGAATATTATTTGCCTGGCGCGTCTCCCCGGAGGCGCGTTCTGCATTCTGGAGTAAGAAAGTGAACAAGCCGAAGATCATTGTCTCCACCACGGACATGGAGCGCCTGGACAAGCTGCTGGAGTCGCTTCCGGATGGCAGTTTCCCCGGCAAGGCCGATCTCGAGTCCGAACTGGATCGCGCGGATGTCGTGGATTCGCACGAGGTTCCGGGTTCGGTGGTGACGATGAACTCGAAGGTCCGGTTCCGGGTGATCGAGTCCGGCGACGAGTTTTCGATGACACTGGTGTACCCACGTGATGTGGACGAGAGTGGCGGCACGCTGTCGATCCTGGCGCCGGTGGGCAGTGCGCTGCTGGGCCTGTCCGAGGGCGACGAGATCGAGTGGCCGCGCCCGGGCGGGGGGCAGATGCACGTGCGCATCGAGGAGGTCGAGTACCAGCCGGAGCGCGCGGGCGAATACCACCGCTGACGCGGGGTCCCCCCTCAGCCCCAGTAACCCTGGCGATACCACTGGCCGCTGCGCAGGCAGCGGTACAGCCAGAGCCGGCGGCCCTGACGGTCGCGGCTGCAAGCGTAGTCGCGGCGCGCGTCCTGGCCGTGATCCCACCAGCCGTCTTCCAGTCGTCCCAGCCATTGGGGCTGGTCGGGGGGCGCGGCGGGCTCGGGGCCCTGTAGCCAGAGGGCAGTTCCGCAGGCCCGTTGGCCCGGGGTTGAAGCGGTGGGGGCCGGAGTGGTGGCGAGATCGTGTCGCGGCCGCTGGGCATCTTCCGGTCTCGGTGTGCGGCGGTTGATCAGACGGGCGACGGCCTGCTCGCCCAGCCGGGCGCGCAGGCGAGCCAGCACGGCGGGTAGCTGATCGGCCGGTGGTCTGCTCGCCGGGTCTGCGGCGAGCAGACTGTCGCCCCGGGCCGGTGGGTCCAGCAAGCGGGGTGCCTGCAGGCGCAGGCCGATCACCGCCGCCGGCAGGGTCTCGCGATCCAGTCGGGTCTGCCACAGGGGCAGCCACTCGTCGGTGCGAATGCCCGGCTGCCCGCGCTCCAGTGAGATGCGGGTATACGCCTCGCGGTGGGCCAGTTCCAGTGTCATCCCCTGCAGGCTGCGGTTCAGGCCGCGCAACTGCGCCTCGGCCTGGCGCAGCAGCCGCTTGAGCGGGAAGGCCAGGGTCGCCGTGGCGTGGATCTCGTGCTCCAGTCGCAGGGACAGATCCAGCACCGGGGGTGGCGCAAAGCGGGGCAGGGTCTCCGCGCGCCGCGCCAGCAGTCGGTCCAGCAGGTCCAGCAACTCCGGTCCGTGGCGTCGGGCCAGTTCGGGGCGCGACAGGCGCAGCAGATCGCCCAATTGGCGCAGGCCCACGGCGCGCAGGCCCTCGCGGGTCGCGGCGGCCAGTGGCAGGGCCTCCAGCGGAACCGGGGACAGGATGCGGCGCAGGGCCTCGGGGTCTTCCGCGATCGCGGGGTTGCGCAGGCGGGCCAGCAGGCGCGCGGCGGCGGGGCTGCGGGCCAGTCCGATACGGGGATGGAAGCCCAGTTCGGTCAGGGTGTCCCGCGCCTGGTCGCGCAGGGCCTCGATGCCGCCGAACAGGCGGCGGCTGCGCCCGACCTCCACCAGGATGCGCTGTGCCTCCGGCTCCGGGTGCACGTGATCGGAGAACCGCAGCAGTACGCCGGCCAGCATCTCCAGTTGGGCCTGCAGGGTGTCCGGGGCATGCTCGACCAGTTCCGGGGTATCCAGCACCGCCAGGGCATCCCCCAGCGCCATGCCGGGGCGGGCACCCGCCTGGCGGGCGGCGCGGTTGGCGGCGTGCACCCGGGGGGCAGGGTCGGATTCCACCACCAGCAGAGGGCGCTGCAGCCGCCCGGGGTCCGGCTCCGTCCGGGCCAGCGCATCCAGTGCAAGGTGTGGCAGGTCGATTGCCATCCAGTGTTCCTGCCGCGGCCGGGCGTCGCGGGTGGCGGTCTGCGTCTCCGGTGGCCGGGGTGCGGGGGCGGGCAGGGCTGCGGCCGGAAGCAGGCTCAGTTGTTGTCGGACCGGCTCCGGGTGTGTGGCCGCACGCGAGGGACGGGCAGGCTGGCCCATCTCAGGCCTCCGGTGGTTCGGGAACCTGCAGGGGGTGGCCGGAGCGGGCCCAGTGGCCGGCCCCCTTCAGGCAGTGCAGTTCCAGGCCGGAGGCCGCGGGCTGCCAGCGCAGGCGCTGGTGGGCCGGCGAAGGCTGTGCCGCGGCGTTTGGTGGCCGGTACAGGATCGCGCAGGCCCGGCTCTCGCTGGCAGCCAGACGCAACCGGCGCAGCAGGGCCGTCTCCACGGGGCCGCGCAGCCAGGCGAGCAGGACGCCGAACGCCGGGTCGCGCAGGCACTGCTCGCCGGCCCACAGGGTGTCGCGGTCGTGCTCGGTGTGGATCAGCAGGACCCGCTCCGGCGGGATTCCGAGGGTCTGCCAGCCCGGCAGCCAGGGCGTGGCCGGGGGCGCGATCACCGCGATCCAGTAGCCGTCGCGGCCGCAGGCGGCCAGCATGGGGACCAGCAGCCGGGTCTCGCCACAGCCGAACGGGGCCCCCAGCAGTTCGATCAGCTGGCCGCGCGGCCAGCCGCCGCCCAGGGCCCGGTCCAGTTCCGTATGGCCACTGGGCCAGACCGGGGCATCCGTGGCCGGGGCAGCACTGCGCCCGCGCCAGAGCGCCGGGTGGTCGAGCAGGGTATCCAGCGCGCTCATGGCTTAGGGAAACACTGATTCATGTACACGCTCGCGCTCGAGTCGCTTTTGCGTGCGAACAAGGCGCGGTGACTGCCGTGCAGTCATTCTGCACAAGGGAGCCGCAACGCCGTGCGCGCGCAAAAGCGGCCGAGCCCCGTCTTTCAATAGCTTGCGGGGTTGGCACCCCACCAGGTTTCCCGATCCT
Source organism: Thioalkalivibrio sp. ALMg3 (assembly GCF_000381225.1). Classification (NCBI taxonomy): domain Bacteria; kingdom Pseudomonadati; phylum Pseudomonadota; class Gammaproteobacteria; order Chromatiales; family Ectothiorhodospiraceae; genus Thioalkalivibrio; species Thioalkalivibrio sp. ALMg3. Next base: position 96,388 of record NZ_KB906225.1, read on the forward strand.
GCGTTGCGCCGCTTACGGGTAGAACCACTACCCGCTGCACGACGCGCCTTGTCTCGGAAAACCTGGGGTTCCAACGCGAGTGTGTACATGAGTCAGTGTTTCCCTAGGCCTGCGGGTCGAGATCGCGCAGCACGCCCACGCCGATTCCCTCAATGGCCAGGTCCTGGCGCTCGAGGTCGATCTCGATGGGGGCGAAGTCGGGGTTCTCCGGGAGCAGGCGTACCTTCGGGCCGTCCTGCGCGAAGCGCTTGACGGTGACTTCGTCGTCGATGCGGGCGACCACGATCTGGCCGGGCCGGGCCTCCGGGGTCTGGCGCACGGCCAGCAGGTCGCCGTCGAGGATGCCGGCGTCGCGCATGCTCTCGCCGTGTACGCGCAGGAGATAGTCCGGGCGGGCGCGGAACAGGGCGTCGTCGACCCGGTAGTGGCGCTCGATATGCTCGGTGGCGAGGATCGGCGAGCCGGCGGCGACGCGCCCGACCAGAGGGAGTTCGGCCGGTGTGCCACGGACGGCACCCGGCAGGCGTATGCCGCGGGAGGTGCCGCCCAGCAGTTCGATCGCGCCTTTCTTCTCCAGGGCTTTCAGATGGCACTCGGCCGCGTAGGGCGAGCGGAAGCCGAAGGCCCGTGCGATCTCGCTGCGGGTCGGTGCCGTGCCCTGGGTGGCGATGGTCTCGGCGATGTAGTCGAAGATGGCTTGCTGGCGTGCAGTGAGCGACACGGGGCACCCTCCAGTTACTGTCTATATATACAGTACAGGGGTGGTTCGCTGGAGGGCAAGGGCGACTGCACGATAGAGCGCACGGAGAAAGCCAAAGAAGGTTCATCGAAGCCGGTTTGTTCCACCACGAAGCGCCCGAAGAAGGTCAAGGGCGGTTGCGCCACAGAGGATTACGGAGAAAACCCAAGGGGGTGTCGCGGCCCGGGCGTAGGATGCTGTTGAGCGAAGCGAAACGCATCGATCCGGGAACCTCGCCACCCTTGGGATGGCTACACGATGCGATTCGCTCCGCTCATCACATCCTGCCGGCCCTTGCCTTTCTTCGTGCCTTCGTGGTCAATCCGCCCTGGGTCTTGAGGTGGTATTCAGGTGGGGGTGTAGTCCAGTGGCAGGGCGGTGCGGTCGACCACGCGGCGCAGCACGAAGCTGGAATGGACGCTGTCCACGCCCTCCAGTCGGGTGATGCGGCGCAGCAGGAATTCCTGGTAGGCATCCATGTCGGGGACGACCACCTGCAGCATGTAGTCCGCCGACTGGCCGGTGATCAGGTAGCAGTGCTGGACCTCGGGGTAGCTCGCCACGGTCTCCTCGAAGTGGGCGAAGCGCTCCGGGGTGTGGCGGTCCATGCCGATATGGATCAGGGCGGTCAGCTCCAACCCCAGGCTGCGCCGATCCAGCAGGGCTACGCGGCTCAACAGGACGCCGGCCTGTTCCAGCGCACGCACCCGACGCAGGCAGGGGGAGGGGCTGAGCCCCACGCGATCGGCCAGGGCCTGATTGGACAGGCTCGCATCCTCCTGCAGGATCTCGAGGATGCGGCGGTCATAGCGGTCGAGTCGGTGTGGTTCGGGTTTCATGGTTGAATATTGCTCTAGAGTGGCTTTATTGCGCAAGGATAGTGCGCAACTATTGCGTTCTTAGGGAAAAACGCAAGGTTATGCCGGGGACAATGCGTTAGGATAATGCACAGATAGAAATCCGGAGCGCGGCACCCGACCACACGGCGAGGCCGCGCCCCTTACAGGAGACGAACACGATGGCCTTCGATCACACCAAGTACGCCCCGTTCCCGCCGATCGACAAGTCCGATCGGCGCTGGCCGGCCCAGCGCACCACGGCCGCCCCGCGTTTCTGCGCGGTGGATCTGCGTGACGGCAACCAGGCGCTGGTGCACCCGATGAGCGTGGAACAGAAGATGCGCTTCTTCGAGGTGCTGGTGGAAATCGGTCTGACCGAGATCGAGATCGGCTTCCCGGCCGCCTCGCAGATCGACTACGACTTTACCCGCCGCCTGATCGATGAAGACCGCATCCCCGAGGGCGTGTACATCCAGGTGCTGACCCAGGCGCGCGAGGACTTGATCCAGAAGACCTTCGCGGCGCTGGAGGGCGCCCCGCGCGCGGTGGTGCACGTGTACAACTCCACCAACCCGGCGCAGCGCGAGCAGGTCTTCCGCATGGATCGCGACGGCGTGCGCGGCATTGCCGAGAACGGTGCACGCTGGGTGCGGGATTACGCGGCGAAGTACCCCCAGACCGACTGGATCTTCCAGTACTCGCCGGAGAGCTTCTCCACCACCGAGCTGGACTTCGCGGTCGAGGTGGTCGATGCGGTGAATGCGATCTGGCGCCCGGACCAGGGCCAGAAGGTCGTGATCAACCTGCCGGCCACGGTCGAGTCCGCCACGCCGAACGTCTTTGCCGACCAGGTCGAGTGGTTCTGCGACCACGTGCAGTACCGCGAGCATTTCTGCGTGTCGCTGCATACGCACAACGACCGGGGCACCGGTGTGGCCGCGGCCGAGCTGGGCCTGCTGGCCGGGGCCGATCGCCTGGAGGGCACGCTGTTCGGCAATGGCGAGCGCACCGGCAACATGGATCTGGTCACCGTCGGCATGAACCTGTACTCGCAGGGCATTGACCCGACCATTGACCTGTCCGACATGGAGCGGCTGATGGACGTGTACAAGGAGTGCACCGACATGCCCATCAACCCGCGCCACCCGTGGGCGGGCGAGCTGGTCTACACCGCTTTTTCCGGCAGTCACCAGGACGCGATCCGCAAGGGCCTGGCGCATTACAAGGAGAGGGGCGGCCACTGGAACGTGCCCTACCTGCCGATCGACCCGAGCGATCTGGGCCGGCGTTACGAGGAGGTCGTGCGTATCAACAGCCAGTCCGGCAAGGGTGGGGTCACGCATGTGCTGGAGCGCGACTACGGCATCGAATTGCCGCGCTGGCTGGCGATCGAGTTCGCCCGCATCGTGCAGAAGGATGCCGAGACCTCGCAGATCGAGGTCTCCTCGAAGCGCATCCACGAGCTGTTCGAAAAGCATTACCTGACGCCGGTTACCGGCTGGGATCTGGTGCGTTACGAGATCGAGAAGGACGGTCCTGTGGTGCGGCTGGATGCGACCATGGGACCGCCCGGGCGTGAATCCCGCCTGCGGGGCGAGGGCCACGGCGCGGTTGCGGCGCTGACCTCCGCCATGGAGGCCGAGCGTGGCGTGCAGGTGAAGGTCACCCATTTCGACGAGCACGCGATGGAGTCCGGCACCGAGGCGCGCGCCATGGCCGCCGTGGATGTGCAGGTCGATGGCGAACGCTCCGTGGGCGTCGCCCTGGGCGAGGACACCACGGCCGCCACCCTGCAGGCCGTGCTCAACGCCACGGGCCGCCGCCTGGGCGAGCGCGCCGTGGAGTCAGCCGCCGTCAGCGCCTGATCTCGCCGGGCCCGCGGGGCCTTTCCTGGCCCCTGTGGGAGGGTGCTTGCACACGAAACCTCCCGTTCGCATCACAACGGACGGGAGGTTTCGCGCCGGATCACCGCACGCGCTTCTCCAGCATGGTCTGCATGCGGGTCAGGCGTTCCTGGAGCTTGAGGGTTTCCTGCTGTATCTCGTGGATCTCCGCGTGCAGGGCCTGGTTCTCTTCGTGCACGCTGTCATGGATCATCTGCTGCTCGATCTCCATCGAGCGGTCGTGCATGCGCTGCATGGCGTCCACGATGATGGCGATGAACAGGTTCAGCACGGTGAAGGTGGCGATCAGGATGAAGGGCACGAAGAACGCCCAGGCCCAGGGGTAGATGTCCATCACCGGGCGGGCGATGTCCTCGGACCAGCCCTCCAGCGTCATCACCTGGAACAGGCTGTACATGGTGGCGCCGAGCGTGCCGAACTTCTGCGGGAAGGATTCACCAAACAGGCCGGTAGCGATGATCGCGAACACGTAGAAGATCAGCACCAGCAATCCCATGATGGAGATGATGCCGGGGATCGCCCGCAGCAGCGCCTCCACGATGAAGCGCAGCTTCGGCACCATGGAGACCAGGCGCAACAGACGCAGCACGCGCAGCACCGAAAATGGCCCCGAGGCCGGGATCAGTGCGATCCCCACCACGAAGAAATCAAACACGTTCCACGGGTTGCGCCAGAACCGCAGGCGGTAGACGAACAGCTTGGCCAGCACTTCGGCGGTGAAGATCGACAGGATGATGGCGTCCGCACTCAGGATCACCGGGCCCATCCAGCCCATTACGGTGTCCGAGGTCTCGAGCCCCAGGGTCAGGGCGTTCAGCAGGATCAGGCCAATGATGAAGCGCTGGGTCAGCCGGGCCTCGATAAAGTGTTCCAGGCGTGCGCGCAGCGTGGGGGTTTCGCTCATGGTGTCGAAGATCGTTGGAGTCCTTGGGGACGCGCAAGAGTAGGGTAAAGCCGGGGTTCCGGCAATCGCGCGAGCGCAAGCACGCGCCACGTCAGGAGTGCCTGGAAGACGGCGCGAATGGACAGATTCCCGGGAACGGAAGGAGAGCAGGGATGTGGGATGAACGTTACGCCGAGGACGACTACGTCTACGGCACTGAACCGAATGATTTTCTGCGCGCGGCAGTGGCCAACGTGCCGCGCGGGCGGGCCCTGTGCCTGGCCGAGGGGGAGGGCCGCAACGCGGTGTTCCTGGCGCAGCAGGGTTTCGACGTGCTGGCGGTGGACAGCTCCGCGGTCGGCCTGCAGAAGGCCCAGCGCCTGGCCGAGGACCGGGAGGTACAGATCGAGACCCTGGTGGCGGATCTCGCCGATTACGCGATCGAGCCGGACTCCTGGGATCTGATCGTATCGATTTTTTGCCATTTGCCACCGGACGTTCGGCGCCGCCTTCACGCCGAGGTGGTCGCGGGCCTGCGCCCGGGCGGGGTGTTCATCCTCGAGGCCTATACGCCGGCGCAACTCGAATGGGGCACGGGAGGTCCGCCCACTGCGGAGTTGATGATGACGCGGGAGGCGCTGACCGAGGAACTGGAAGGGCTGGAGTTCGAAGAGGCCGTGGAACGCGAACGCGACGTGATCGAGGGGCGTTTCCACACCGGGCGCGGCGCGGTGGTGCAGGTCCTGGCGCACAAGCCGCGGAACGACTGGGGCTAGGGAAACACTGATTAATGTACGCGCTCGAGTCGCTTTTGCGTGCGAACAAGGCGCGGTGACTGCCGTGCAGTCATCCTGCACAAGGGAGCCGCAACGCCGTGCGCGCGCCCGTTCTTGGGCGTTGTCGGGCCGGTGTTCAGGCCGCTGCGGGCGGGACGGCCACCCCTGCTTCGCGCAACCAGGTTCCGAGGGTGATCAGTGGTAGCCCCACCAGCGCGGTCGGGTCGTCGCCGCTCATGCGCGCGAACAGGCTGATGCCCAGCCCCTCGGACTTGAAGCTGCCGGCACAGTCCAGCGGCTGGTCCAGTGCAACGTAGCGCCGGATCTCCTCGGCGCTCAGCTCGCGGAAGGTCACGGTGAACGGGACCTGGCCTGTCCGCACCTTCCCGGTGGCCGTGTCCAGAAGGCACAGGCCGGTGTGGAACGTAACCGTTTTCCCGGACAGCGCCGCGAGTTGCGCCTCGGCGTGGACGCTGTCGCCGGGCTTGCCGAGGACCTGCCCGGCGTGGCTGGCGTTCTGGTCGGAGCCGATGACCAGATGGTCGGGATAGACATCGGCGACCGCCCGGGCCTTGGCCTCGGCCAGGCGTGCCACCATCGCCTCGGGCAATTCATGCGCCAGCGGGGTCTCGTCCACCGCCGGGCGCGCGGTCTCGAATGGCAGATGCAGCCGCTCCAGCAGTTCGGCGCGATAGCGCGAGGTGGAGGCGAGGACCAGTCTTCGTGCGGTATCAGCCATCGTCGCCGTCGATCTCGATCAGGGCGTCGTCCGGATTGGCGGCGGCCCCCTTGGTGATGTTCACTGCGGTGACCGTGCCGGACACGGGTGCAGCGATCTCGGATTCCATCTTCATCGCCTCCAGTACCAGCACCGGTTGCCCGGCCTCGACCTGGTCGCCCTCGGCCACCAGCACGTCGATGATGGTGCCGGGCATGGAGGTGGTGACGTCGCCCGGCCGGGTCGCACGGCGCGACTTCTTGCCTCCGCTGCCCCCGCGGCTGCGTTCGGCGCCGCCGTTGCCGGCGGTCTCGATGCTGTCCAGGGTCTCGATCTGAACCTCTTCCGGCATCCCGTCGACCGTCACGTACATCGGGCGGGTGTCCTCCCGGTGATGGCCGGAGCCATTGACCTGGATGTGGTAGGTCTCGCCGTGGAAGGTGACGTTGAACTCCACCGGGGCCGGGCAGCCGGCCTGGGTGTTCTCCGGCAGGTTGAGCGGTTCCGGGCTGAGCGTGCCGTCGCGGCGCTGCTCCAGGAATTGCCGTCCTACCTCGGGGAACAGGGCGAAGGTCAGGACATCCTCCGGGCCCCGGGCGAGGTCTCCGATCTCGTCAGTCAGGGTAGCCATCTCCGGCTTCAGCAGGTCGGCCGGGCGGCAATCGATGACATCGGCATTGCCGATGGCCTGTTGCCGCACGACGCTGTTGATCGGGCCGGGCGCCCGGCCGTAGTGCCCGGTCAGGTATTGCTTCACCTCGTTGGTGATGGTCTTGTAGCGCTCCCCGGCGAGGACGTTCATCACCGCCTGGGTGCCGACGATCTGCGAGGTGGGGGTGACCAGCGGCGGGTAGCCCAGGTCCTCGCGGACCCGGGGGATCTCTTCCAGCACCGCATCAAAGTGATCCAGCGCGTTCTGGTCACGCAGCTGGTTCGCCAGGTTGGAGATCATCCCGCCGGGCACCTGGTTGATCTGCACCCGGGTGTCGACGCCGGTGTACTCACTCTCGAAGCGCTGGTACTTCTTGCGCACCTCGTGGAAGTACAGCCCGATCTTCTGCAGCGCGACCAGATCCAGGCCCGTGTCGTGCTCGGTGCCGGCGAGGGCGGCGACCAGGCTCTCCGTTGGCGGGTGGCTGGTGCCCCCGGCGAATGCCGAGATCGCGGTCTCGATATGCCGGCAGCCGGCCTCGATGGCCTGCCAGTGGCACAGCTCGGACAGCCCCGATGTGGCGTGGGCGTGCAGGTGGATCGGCACGTCCAGGGCATCCACCAGCTCGGTGACCAGCTCGCGGGTGGCGCTGGGGGTGAGTAGCCCGGCCATGTCCTTGATCGCGATGCTCTGCGCGCCCATCGCGACCAGCTCGCGGCCCAGGGCGACGAATTCGGCGGCCGAATGCACCGGTCCGGTGGTGTAGCAGAGCGTGCCCTGGGCATGGCCGCCGGCTTCGCGGGTGGCCTCGATCGCGGTGCGCAGGTTTCGCGCGTCGTTCATCGCGTCGAAGATGCGGATGATGTCGATGCCACCGGCGACCGAGCGCTCGACAAAGGCGCGCACCACGTCGTCGGCGTAGTGGCGATAGCCGAGCAGGTTCTGTCCGCGCAGCAGCATCTGCAGGGGGGTGTTCGGCAGCGCGGCCCGCAGCTGGTGCAGCCGCTCCCAGGGGTCCTCCTTGAGAAACCGCACGCAGGCATCAAAGGTGGCACCGCCCCAGGCCTCCAGCGAGTGAAAGCCGATGGCGTCCATCTGCTCGCAGATTGGCAGCATGTCCTCGGTGCGCATGCGCGTGGCGATCAGGCTCTGGTGGCCGTCGCGCAGGGTGACATCGGTGATGTGAACTCGATCCATGGTCAGTCCGGTGGCCGGGGTTATAACCCGTGGTGGGCGGCGAGGGCTGCGGCAACGGCCACCGCCAGCTGGCGGTCCGAGCGCTTGCCGGGGAAGTGCGTCAGCTCCGGGTGGGCCGCGACAAACCCGGTATCGAAGTGCCCGCTGCGGAAGGTCGGGTGGTCAACGATGGCCAGGTGGAACGGGATGGTGGTCTTGACCCCGAACACGCCCATGTCCCGCAGGGCACGATTGGCGCGGGCCAGCAGGTCGTCCCACTCCAGGGCCCAGCAGATCAGCTTGGCGCACATCGAGTCGTAATGCGGCGGGATGGTGTAGCCGGTGTAGATGGCCCCGTCGGTGCGCACGCCCGGGCCGCCCGGGGCGAAGTAGCGGGTGATGCGGCCGAAACTCGGCAGGAAGTCGTTCTTCGGGTCTTCCGCGTTGATGCGGAACTCCATCGCATAGCCGCGGCGGGTGATCTGCGACTGTTCGTAGCGCAGCGGCTCGCCGGCGGCGATGCGCAGCTGTTCCTGCACGATGTCGACCCCGGTGATCATCTCAGTAACTGGATGTTCTACCTGAAGTCGTGTGTTCATTTCCATGAAATAGAACGAATCATCTGCGTCCATCAGGAACTCGACGGTGCCGGCGTTCTGGTAGCCGACGGCGAGCGCGGCGCGCACCGCCAACTCGCCCAGATACTGGCGCTGCGCCTCGTCCAGCTGTGGCGAGGGGGCGATCTCCACCAGCTTCTGGTGGCGGCGCTGCACCGAGCAGTCGCGTTCGAACAGGTGGATCGCATGGCCGTGGGCATCGCCGAGGATCTGCACCTCGATGTGTCGCGGATTGACCACGGCCTTCTCGAGGAAGATCTCGGTACTGCCGAAGGCACGGGTGGCCTCGGACCGCACGCGCTCGAAGTTGTGCTCCAGAGCGGCGGCATCCTCGCACAGGCGAATGCCGCGTCCGCCGCCGCCATTGGTGGCCTTGAGCATCACCGGGTAGCCGATGCGCTCGGCCACCTCCAGCGCCGCGGTGACGCCCTCCAGGTTGCCCTCCGAGCCGGGTGTGACCGGCACCCCGGCCTCGATCATCGCCCGGCGCGCGGCCACCTTGTCGCCCATGCGGCGGATCACCGACGCATCCGGGCCGACCCAGATCAGGTCGCGGGCGGCGCAGGCCGCGGCAAAGTCGGGGTTTTCGGAGAGGAAGCCGTAGCCCGGGTGCACCGCGTCACAGCCGGCGGCGCGCGCGACGCTGATCAGGCGATGGATGCTGAGGTACCCGCCCATGGAGTCCGGGCCGATGGCGTAGGCCTCGTCGGCCTTCTTCACGTGCAGGGCGTGGCGGTCGGCATCGGTATAGACCGCGACCGAGATGATCCCCAGTTCGCTGCATGCCCGGATCAGGCGCACGGCGATTTCGCCCCGGTTGGCAATGAGCAGCTTGCGAATCAAACGGAAGGCCCCGGGCAGGTCGATGACAACCCGAGTATCGACGTCGTTTGGGGCGGCTGCAAGTTTCTGTTTCGCTTTGACAGATCGCCCTCGCGCGCGTATATTCCGCGCCCTTGCAACCGAGCCGTTTATGAGTCGCATCCCCGTTTCTCTTGACCCGTGGCAACCGCGTGCGCGGCACCTGGAATTCGAGGGTGACCTGCGTGCGGAAGAGCTGCCGCGGTTGCGTGCCGATGCCCTGCCGGGACACCCGTTGCGGGTGCACGCGCAATTCCAGCTGGAACGCGGGGCGCTGGACGAGATACGGCTGAGCGGGACGATTACCGGCGAGCTGTGGCAGACCTGCCAGCGCTGCCTGCAGCCGATGGCATGGGAATTCCGCCTCGAACCGGATGCCGTGCTGCTACCACCGGAAGGCACTCCGGCCGGCATGAGCGAGGGCGATGACTTTGTCGCTCTCGAGGCGGATGGCCTGTTGCGCCCCGCGGCATGGGTCGAGGAAGAGATCCTGCTGGCGTGGCCACTGGTGCCGCGCCATGCGGACTGCGAACCCGCCGCCGGGGCCGAATTCGAGGAAGGCGAGGGCGCCGAGAATCCGTTCGCGGTGCTCGAACAACTCAAGAAGGGCGGCCCGGACCGGGGCGGCTCATGACGTGAGCGCCGGCCGGGGCATTGTCCGGGCCGAACCGTTATACTTGCGCCCGATTTGATACCGGGCTCACTCCCGTCGCCACGGGATTTTGATCAATCTGGAGATGCATCATGGCTGTTCAGCAACGCCGCAAGACTCGTTCCAAGCGCGATATGCGCCGCTCCCACGACAGTCTGACGGGCGCTACTCTGTCGACCGACCCGACCACCGGCGAGATCCATCGTCGTCACCACATGACTCCGGATGGTTTCTACCGCGGTCGTCAGGTGATCCAGCAGGCCGTCGAAGTCGACGAAGACGAAGATTAAGGTCCAGGGAATGATCGTCCCGGGGCCACGGCTGCGTTTGCGCCGTGGCCTTTCCGCGTTTGAATACGGCCGCTGTGCGGTCGTCCGTCGGGCCCGAGCATGACTGCCAGTTTTACCATCGCACTGGACGTGATGGGCGGCGACCACGGTGCGTCCGTCATCCTTCCGGCTGCGCGCCGTTCACTGAAGGTCGCAGACGATTTCCGCCTGCTGCTGGTCGGTGACCAGGAGACCATCGAGTCCGGGATATCCGGCTGGTCCGCGAGCGAACGCGAGCGGGTCGAGATGGTGCATGCCAGCCAGGTGGTCGGCATGGACGAGCTGCCGGCCGTGGCCCTGCGCACCAAGCGCGACTCCTCGATGCGGGTCGCCATTGACCAGGTGAAGAACGGGGCGGCCCAGGCCTGCGTCTCCGCCGGCAATACGGGTGGTCTGATGGCCACTGCGCGGTACGTCCTGAAGACCCTCCCCGGCATCGATCGCCCGGCCATCGCCACGGCCCTGCCGTCGATGAACGGGCATACCCACATGCTCGACCTGGGCGCCAATGTGGATGTCGAGGCCGCGCATCTGTATCAGTTCGCGGTGATGGGATCGGTGCTGGCGAATGCGGTGGACGGCCTGGAGGCCCCGCGGGTCGGCCTGCTGAACATCGGCTCCGAGGCGATCAAGGGCAATGACCGCGTGCGCGAGGCCGGCCGCATGCTGGAAGAATCCAGCCTCAACTACATCGGCTTCGTCGAGGGGAACGATGTCTACTGTGGCGACGTGGACGTGGTGGTCTGTGACGGCTTTGTCGGCAACGTCGCGCTGAAGATCAGCGAAGGCGTAGCCAAGATGATCTCCTCCAAAATGAAGGCGGAGTTCGATGCATCGGTGTTTTCTCGATTGTCCGGCCTGTTCGCCCTGCCGGTACTGCGCCGGATCCGTCATCGGTTCGACCACCGCCGCTACAACGGCGCTTCGCTGCTGGGCCTGCAGGGCGTGGTGATCAAGAGCCACGGCAGCGCCGACGAGCTGGCCTTCGAGCACGCGATCCGCATTGCCCGCATCGAGGCCGAGGCGAACATCTCGAGTCGGATCGACAAGCAGCTTGGCCAGCTCCTGGGCCAGGAGACAAGCGAGTGAAGCATGCACGCATCAGCGGGACCGGGAGCTACTTGCCCGAGCGCATCCTGACCAACGCCGAGCTGGAGGCGATGGTCGATACCTCGGATGCCTGGATCCGTGACCGCACCGGAATCCGCGAGCGGCATATCGTCGCCGAGAACGAGGTGACCTCGGATCTCGCGCTGAAGGCCGCCGAGCGCGCAATGGACGCCGCCGGCATCCGCGCCGCCGACCTCGACCTGATCCTGGTCGCAACCACCACCCCCGATCAGATCTTCCCCAGCACCGCGTGCATCCTGCAGGCCAAGCTGGGTGTGGGGGGCTGTCCGGCCTTCGATATCCAGGCGGTGTGCAGTGGGTTCGTGTACGCCCTGGCCACTGCCGACCGCTTCATGCAGAGCGACGAGATCCGGCACGTGCTGGTCGTGGGGGCGGAGACGCTCTCGCGCATTACCGACTACACCGACCGCGGCAACTGCATCCTGTGGGGCGACGGTGCGGGTGCCGTGATCCTGTCGCGTTCGCCGGACCCGGGCATCATCTCCACGCACCTGCATGCCGACGGCCACCACAAGAGCCTGCTGGAGGTGCCGGGGGGCGTGTCGCAGCCGGACAGCAACCCGGATCTCGACTTCATTCGCATGGAAGGCCGAGCCGTCTTCCGCGTGGCAGTGAATACCCTGGACCAGATCGTCGACGAGACCCTCGAGTACAACGGGATCGACAAATCCGAGCTGGACTGGCTGGTCCCGCACCAGGCGAACATCCGCATCATTCAGGCGACCGCGAAGAAGCTGAACATGTCCATGGACAACGTCGTGGTCACGGTGGATCGCCACGGCAACACCTCGGCCGCGTCCATCCCGCTGGCGCTGGATACCGCCGTGCGCGATGGTCGCATCAAGAAGGGTGACCTGATCCTGACCGAGGCCTTTGGCGGCGGATTCACCTGGGGCTCCGCGCTCATCCGGATGTAACCGGGGTCCGCGGACGCGTCATCGCGAGGCGCGCAGCGCCGTGGCGATCGACCGGGAGGGTCCTCGGCGTCCTGGGGAAACACAAGGAGCATTCGGCATGGGCCGCGAGATCGAACGCAAATTCCTGCTGGCCAGTGATGCCTGGCGTGACCGTGTCGTGCGTGCGCAGCGCATGCGCCAGGGCTACCTGTGCGGCAACGACCGCGCGTCCATCCGCGTGCGAGTGGACGAGGGCGGTGCCAACCTCAACATCAAGAGCGCGACCCTCGGCGTGGAACGCGACGAATACCAGTACGAGATCCCCGTGGACGAGGCCCACCGCCTGCTGGACACGCTGGCTGGCCCGCAGGTCGAAAAGACCCGCCACTGGGTGAACGTCGAGGGCTGGGAATACGAGGTCGACGTGTTCGAGGGCGCCAATGCAGGCCTGATCGTGGCCGAGCTGGAGTTGCCGAGCAGCGACGCCGAATTCCCGCGTCCGGACTGGCTGGGCGAGGAGGTCTCGCACGACCCGCGCTACTACAACACCGAACTCGCCCGGAATCCCTATCGCGAGTGGCCGGATGCCTCCTAGCGAGATCTTCGCCGCGCACTGCCGCGCCTGCCCGCGCCTGGCGGGCTTTCTGGAGGACGTGCGGGCGAAGCACCCCGAGTATCACGCCGCGCCTGTGCCGTCCTTCGGCCCGCTGGATGCGCGGCTGCTGATCGTTGGCCTGGCACCCGGTATGCACGGGGCCAACGCCACCGGGCGCCCGTTCACCGGCGACTATGCCGGTGTGCTCCTGTATCAGACCCTGCACGAACACGGCTTCGCCAGTGCACCGGAGAGCGTGCGCGCGGACGACGATCTGGAGCTAATCGACTGCCGCATCACCAACGCGGTCAAATGCCTCCCGCCGCAGAACAAGCCGACGACCGAAGAGATCCGCACCTGCAACGGGTTCCTCGCCGCCGAGATGGCGGCGATGCAGCCGCGGGTGATTCTGGCGTTGGGCAAGATCGCCCACGACGCCATCCTGCGCGCGAAGGGCCTGCCGCTGTCCAGTCTGCGCTTTGGCCACGGCGCCGAACACGAGCTGGATGCGCACACCCGTCTGATCGACTCCTACCACTGCTCGCGCTACAACACCCAAACCCGCCGCCTGACTCCCGCCATGTTCGCCGAACTCTTCGCCCGCATTCGCACCTACCTCGCGTAGATATTCGCGTCGGAGGTCAAATCTTCCAGTCATTGCGAGGCGCTTAAGGCGCCGTGGCAATCGGCGGGGCCGGCGAGGCGGTCAACTACTTATGCGATCAGCACCCGAAGTGGCGGCAAAAGTGGGCGCGGATATCTGCAAAGGTTGGTTCTCCCAGTTTTGCGTACTGATGGGTGATCAGTCGGCTACTGAGGGTGAAGATCTTGTCGTAGCGGACCCAACTCGTTTTGGGAAGAGAACCCTCTGTCAGCACCTCGGAGGTGATTTCGACCGCATGAGTGCGGGTCGGTGCCGACGTGACCGCGAGAGCAGCAAAATCTCCGAAGCGATCGACCTCGGAAAGGACCAAAACGGGGCGGCGTTTGCGGGTCGTCAGGTCCGAAAAGGGGAATGGGATTGCAACGATGGCCCCCGGCTCAGCGGTCATCCCAGACCTCGTCCTCGGGGGTGTCCCAAATCGGTCCCAGTGTCGTCTCCTGCGCCTTCTTGAGGTCTTCGATCGGGGTGTCACTCAAACCGTGCTTGGCCTCCAGATAACCAATGAAATCGAGCACCTCGCGCGAGAGGGGCTCCGGCAGGCGCTTGGCCTCCTGATAGATCTGTTCGGCGATGTCCATGGTTCGACCCTCTCGAGACGTTGGCCTCCGGGGCGGGAGGCAAGAGACAAACTGAGTATCAGGATAGCCCGAACATCGCCGGGCTCGCACGCGGGCTATGCCGGGCGGCGGGGGAGTTCGGGTATCCTGAAACGATCATGAGTACCTCCGAAACCGGATTCGATCACAAGCGCTTTGTGCAGACGCTGACGCAGTCGCCCGGCGTCTACCAGATGCTGGATGCGGCCGGGAACGTGCTGTACGTCGGCAAGGCGCGCAACCTGAAGAGCCGGGTGCCCAGCTATTTCCGTGGGAGCGACGACCGCGGCCCGCGCATCCGCTCGATGGTGCGGCAGATCGCGGATATCCGTGTCGCGGTGACGCATACCGAGGCCGAGGCGTTGCTGCTGGAGGCCAACCTGATCAAGCGTCACCGGCCGCGCTACAACGTGCTGCTGCGTGACGACAAGAGCTACCCCTACATCTACGTCTCGAACCAGGAATACCCGCGCCTGGGGTTTCATCGCGGCGCGCGCAAGAAGGGCATGCGCTACTTCGGGCCGTACCCCTCGGCCGGCGCGGTGCGCGAAAGCCTGGCGCTGCTGCAGAAGCTCTTCCAGGTGCGCCAGTGCGAGGACAGCGTGTTCGCGCACCGTTCGCGCCCCTGCCTGCAGTACCAGATCGGGCGTTGCACCGCGCCCTGTGTCGGCTACATCTCGCCGGAGGACTACGCGCGCGACGTCGAGGCATCGGTCAAGTTCCTCGAAGGCAAGAGCGAGGCGGTGATCGAGGAGCTGATGGAGCGCATGGAGGCGGCCTCGATGCGCCTGGACTTCGAGCATGCCGCGCGCCTGCGCGACCAGATCGCACGGCTGCGCCAGATCTCCGAACAGCAGTTCGTCTCCGGCGGCGAGGGGGATGCCGACGTATTCGCCCTGGCACAGGAGGCGGGGACCTGCGCGGTGGAGATCTTCTTCGTGCGCAACGGCCAGAACCTGGGCAACAGCGAGCTGTTCCCGAACGTGCCGGAGGCGACCGAGACTGACGAGATCATGGCCGCGGTGCTGGCCCAGTACTACGCGGAACGCGAGCCGCCGGCGCGCATCCTGCTGTCGCACGAGCCGCAGGGCGCCGAGACCCTGGAGGCTTACCTGGCCGAGCGGCGGGGCGGCAAGGTTGCCCTGGCCTGGTCGCTGCGCGGTGACCGCGCACGCTGGCTGGACATGGCGCGGCGCAATGCCGAACTGGCCCTGAAGACCCGGATTGCCAGCCAGGCGGGACAGACGGCGCGCCTCGATGCGCTGACCAGCGAGTTGGGCCTGGAGGAGACGCCCAAGCGCATGGAGTGCTTCGACATCTCGCACACCGGCGGTGAGGGCACGGTGGCCTCCTGCGTCGTGTTCGGGCCGGAAGGGCCGATCAAGTCGGATTATCGGCGCTTCAACATCGAGGGGATCGAACCGGGCGATGACTACGCGGCCATGCATCAGGCGCTCAGCCGGCGCTTTGCACGGCTGAAGAAGGGCGAGGGGCAGGAACCGGATATCCTGTTCATCGATGGCGGCAAGGGCCAGGTGACCCAGGCGCTGAACGTGCTGGCCGACCTCGGGCTGGACCACATCAAGGTCGTGGGCGTGGCCAAGGGCGAGGATCGCAAGGCGGGCATGGAAACCCTGATATTGAGCGGGGTAGAGGCGCCCTCTATACTCCCCGCGCATTCGGGTGCGCTGCATTGGATCCAGCAGATCCGCGACGAGGCCCACCGCTTTGCGATCACCGGGCACCGCGCCCGCCGTGCCAAGGCGCGCAAGGAGTCCACCCTGGAGGCGATCCCGGGGCTGGGGCCGAAGCGTCGCAGCGCACTGTTGAAGCACTTTGGTGGCCTGCGCGGGGTCAGCCGGGCCGGGGTCGAGGAGCTGACCAAGGTGCCGGGGATTCACCGCCGGCTCGCGCAGGCGATTTACGACCAGTTTCACGAGAGTTGAGCCACTGCCATGTTTCCCCAATTGCCCACCTGGCTGACCTGGTCGCGGATCGTGATGATCCCGTTACTGGTGCTCGCGTTCTACGGCCTGTCCATGCCGCAGGGCGGAATCGTGGCGGCCATCATCTTCGCCCTGGCGGGCGTGACCGACTGGTTGGACGGCTATCTGGCCCGGCGCTGGGAGGTGACCAGTCGGTTCGGGGCATTCCTCGATCCAGTGGCGGACAAGCTGATTGTCGCCGCGGCCCTGGTGCTGGTGGTGGACCACAACCCCGAACTCGGCATTGCTCTGGCCGCGATCGTCATCATCGGGCGCGAGATCGCGATCTCCGCGCTGCGCGAGTGGATGGCCGAGGTCGGCGGCAGCGCCAAGGTGGCGGTGTCGTGGGTGGGCAAGGTGAAGACCACCGCGCAGATGGTGGCGATCTTCCTGCTGCTGTGGGCCGAGCCCATTGTCGGCCTGCCGACGTTCGTGATCGGCGAGTGGCTGCTGTACCTGGCCGCCGCCCTGACCCTGGTCTCCATGATCCAGTACATGCTGGCGGCCGCACGCTCGCAGTAAGGGGCGGCGTGTTTGTCGGCCGGGGCTTTGGGGCTACACTGCGGACACCTGCCCGGTGCTGCGCGTGGACTGCCCATGCCCGTTTCTGATCTTGATCTTGACAACACGCAGACCCTGGAGGCCCTTCAGGGTCTGCTGCCGGGTTTTGTCTATCAATTGCGCAGGATGCCCGATGGGCACTTCGACTTTCCCTACGTGGGTGAAGTGGTGGAGGGCTGGTTCGGTGTGGATCGTGGGGCCCTCAAGAAGGATGGGGCGCCATTGCTGGACTGTATCCACCCCGAGGATCGCGAAGCGGTGATGCGGAGCTCAATGGAATCGGCCGAGCATTCGGAGCCCTGGGTTCAGGAGTTCCGCATGGAGTGCCGCGATGGCACAGTGATCTGGCTGTCCGCCTATGACACCGCGCGTCGGCTGGCGGATGGCACGATCATCTGGACCGGCTTCGCCACCGATATCACCACGCGCAAGGAGCTCGAGGCGGAGCTGCGCCAGAGCGAGGCGCAGTTCCGTGCCTTCGTCGAGACCGCCAGCGACGTGATCTATTCGCTGCGCCCGGACGGCGTGCTCACCTACGTCTCGCCCAACTGGACGGAGAACCTCGGCCATCCGGTCAGCGCGGCGATCGATCACTCGATCGACGAATACGTAGCCCCGGAGGATCTGCCCGCGTGTTACGCGTTCCTGCAACGGATTGCGGACACCGGGAAGAAGGAAAGCGGCATCGAGTACCGCATCCGCCACCAGGACGGGCATTACCGCTGGCACACCAGCAATGTCTCGCCCGTCCTCGACGACGCGGGCCGGGTGACGGCGTTCCTCGGCATCGCTCGGGACATCACCGAGCGCAAGGAGACCGAGGCGCATATGCAGCGCCTGGCGCATTACGATCCGTTGACCGACCTGCCCAATCGGACCCTGTTCTACCAGATCCTCGATCACGAGCTCACGGGGGCTCGCCGAATGGGTCAGCAGGTTGCGCTGATGTTCGTGGACCTGGACGAATTCAAGCCGGTCAACGACCAGCACGGGCATGCGGTGGGCGACATGCTGCTCCGCCTGGTGGCGCAGCGCCTGTCCGGTGCCTTGCGCGACAGTGATGTGGCCGCGCGCATTGCGGGCGACGAGTTCGTGGTGATGCTGCCTCGCTTCCAGTCGGTGGAGGAGAGCCGGGCGCATGCCGCGGCGATCGGCGAGAAGATCCGAGCCCTGCTGGCGGACCCGTTCAACTGCGACGGGACCGAGGTGCACATCTCCTGCAGTATCGGGGTCGCCTTGTTTCCGCTGGACGCGACGGACGGGCCCGCCTTGTCGCGCGCGGCGGATGCGGCGATGTACGTGGCCAAGAACGCCGGGCGCAACCAGGTGGTCGTATTCGACCGGGCAGTGCACGGCGCCGAGGCAATTGGCTACCGTGGGTATTGACCTGCGGGCAATCTGCGGTAGAATACGCGCCGATAACGAAGAGCGGGAATAGCTCAGCTGGTAGAGCACAACCTTGCCAAGGTTGGGGTCGCGAGTTCGAATCTCGTTTCCCGCTCCAACAGATTTTTGAAACCCCGGTTCGCCGGGGTTTTCTGTTTCGGCCTCTGGAGATGCGCCAGCATCTGTGGGGCCGAAACCCACCCGATACAGGCTGGGTGGCAGAGTGGTTATGCAGCGGATTGCAAATCCGTGTACGCCGGTTCGATTCCGACCCCAGCCTCCATCACTGCAGCACTCGCGAAAGGCCGCCCCTCGAGGCGGCCTTTCGCGTTTCCTGATCAGCAACGAGCGTCAGCCAGGCTCAAGGCCCGTGCGGGCCCGGGTCTCCAGGCGCCTCCTACATCGTCATCCCGGAAACCGTGCAGCGGTTATCCGGGATCTCCACGGTATGAGTGACCCGTACGTTGGGGCTAGAACGGCGTGTGGAGATCCCGGCTCTGCGCTGCGCTACGGCCGGGATGACGGGGAGGGGCGCCACTGCCGGGATCACAATCGGGGTGCGCTCCGACCGGGATGACAGGGCAGGGGTAACGGAGCTCGGGAGGGTGATGTTCCCGGGGAGGCCTGGATCAAAGTGGCCCGGGGCGGGCCATGCACGTCCCCAAATGGGCCCCGCCACTGGCTGACGATCGTTGCTAATCAGGTCGCGTTTTGGGAGCGTTGTCCTCGGGGCGGCGCGTGGATGCCAGGCTAGGGCCCATGATGGGTATCTTCGTGACGCCTGAATGAGGAAAGGTGGAATGCAGGACGAAGCGATCGGCAGCGCACGAGCGGAGGCGGAACGGGTGGAGGCCCGCAAGCGGGGGGTATATCTCGTCGTATTGCCCGCCGGTATCGCGATCTTCCTGCTCAGTTGGGCCGTTCGCACACCGGGGGATGTCTTCCTCGCGTATCTCTATCCGTTGTTTGCGTTCGTCCTGGCCGCGCTGTTCGTAGCGGTGTGGCGGGCACCACAGGCCTTGCCGCGGCTGGAAGCCTGGATGCTGGCGATGGTGGCTATGATGATTCTGAGTCGTCTCGCATGGCATTTCCACGCGGGCGGCCCCCTGGACGAGCACCTTCTGGTGCTGGCCGGCGGGCATTACTGGGCGGTTGGAATCGTGATCCTGGCCGCGTTCGTGATGCTCGAGCATCGCCGGGGGTTTCGGGCCGGAGTGGCCATCCTCGTGGTTGCCACCCTGATCGCCGCCTCCGGTGCCGCAGGGGAGTGGCTGCGTGGCGAGCTTTCGCGCGATGCGGGCGTCTACCTGGTGCGGGTGCATCTGTTTCTGGCTGTCTTGTTGGCCCTGGCCAGTGTCGCGACCTCCATGCGCGATACCGTCAAAGACGCTCTGGTGCGCAGCGAGGCGCTGGAACAGGCGGCGCAGACCGATTCCCTGACCGGTCTGGCCAATCGGCGGGCGGCCGAGTCCGTGCTGCAGCGGCATGCCGCCTCGGTCCGGCGCTACGGCGTGCCGGTCGCTGTGATCGGAATGGATATCGATCACTTCAAGGCGGTAAACGATAACCATGGTCATGCGATCGGTGATGCCGTGATCGCCGGCATTGCACGAATCCTGCGATCTTCGGTGCGCGAGCCGGATTCCGTCGCTCGCTGGGGAGGGGAGGAGTTCCTCATCGTGGCGCCGGAGATCGGCCGCGAGGGCGCCCTGCACCTTGCCGAGCGTTGTCGGGAGGCGATTGCCCGCGAACCGATCGCCGGGGTTCGCGTCACGGCCTCGTTCGGCGTAACCAGCTTCGGCCCTCAGGACAGCCTGGATGCGGTCCTGAAGCGTGCCGACAAGATGATGTACCGCGCCAAGGAGGAGGGGCGCAATCGGGTCCTTCTTGGATGACGCCGCGCGCCTGGATCCAGCTATTGGGGTGCGGAGCCAGGAAGGCGTGGTATCCGACGCGCATCAATGGGCCGAGCATGGCACTATGCGGATGTCGGTCTTTCCAAGAGAGTGTCGTGCGCGCAACGGATTGCTCCCAATCGCCTCGAACGCGGCGGCCCCTCCGGAGGCGATCGAGGGACCTGCGCGTATTCCTCAGCCTCTCGTTTGTTGGCCTGCTGCTTGCCTCCTGGGCGCCGTCCTCCGCGGCCTCCGCGCCGGATTTGCGCGTGGGCGTGTACGACAACGCGCCCAAGGTCAGCGTGGACGAGCACGGGGAAGCCGACGGCCTGTTCGTCCGCTTGTTGGACTCGATCGCCCGCCGGGAGCACTGGCAGGTCGAGTACGTCCCATGCCAATGGTCGCAATGCCTTGCCGATCTGCGCGAAGGCCGGCTGGATCTGATGCCCGATGTGGCCCGGACCGACACGCGCGAGGCGTTCTTCGGGTTCCACCAGATCCCGGTCGTCCAGGGCTGGAGCCAGATATACGCGTTCCCGCAGTCGGGGTTCAGCAGTCTGGAGTCCTTGGGTCCGCGGCGCATTGCCGTGCTGGAGGGTTCGGTGCAGGAAAGCCACCTGCGCCGGCAACAAATCGGCGACCCGGGTCTCGAGTACCAACTGGTTCCCTACAGCGATCTCCCAGCGGTGCTGGCCTCGGTGCCGGCCGGCGAAGCCGATGCCGCCGTCAGCAATAACTTCTACGGACGCCAGCACGCCCGCGCCTACGGGCTGGTGGAGACGCCGATCACCTTCGGCCAGGTGGGTCTGCACTACGCGGCCGCGCCGGGGGCGCAGGCGGAGCGTCTGGCACTGATCGACGCCTATCTGGAGCGCTGGAAGCCCCTGGCGGGCTCGCCCTACCAGGAGGCCCTTGAGGCCACGCTGCTCGCGCAGGACGAGCCGGGCCTGCCGGGCTGGGTGATGTGGACTCTGCTCGCAGCGCTGGCTCTGGTAATGCTATTGGCGGTGATGGGCGTGTTCCTGCGCTGGCAGGTGCGTCTGCGTACCAGTGAGCTAAGGGCGGTCAACCAGCGTCTCGAGCACGTGCTGGACAGCGGACCTGCGGTGACCTACCAGCTCGACGCCCGTACCTTCGAGCCCTTGTGGGTTAGCCCCAATCTGCAGCGCCTGTTCGGGATTGAACCTGCGAGCGCGATGCGTCCTGGTTGGTGGGAACACCAGTTGCACCCCGAGGACCGAGCGAATGCGCTGCGCGAGAATCAACGCCTCCTTGAGGATGGCGAGATCGTGCGCGAGTTTCGCCTGTTCGACGGCTGGGGCAAGCTGCGCCACGTACGTGACGAGATACGCGTGGTGGCGAGCGATAACGTGCGCGGCGGGCAGGAAATCGTCGGCAGCTGGACCGACCTGACCGCCAGCATGGAGCAGAAGGAACAGCTGCGGCAGATGACGCACTACGATGCGCGCACCGGCTTGCCCAATCGCGCCCTGTTGCAGGATCGCCTGGGACACACGGTGGAACGCGCCATGGCGGACGGCGAGGCGCGCTGGGTTGTGCTGATGGATCTGGACCGCTTCCGCAACGTCAACGAGACCCTGGGCACCGCGGCGGGGGATACCGTGCTGCAGGGCATCGCACAGCGCCTGAGCCAGGCCCTGTCGCCCGAGGACACGGTAGCCCGCATCGGTGCCGACGAGTTCTGCCTGATCATCGAGAGCCCGCCCGAGGAAGCCCTCGGAACCTTCGTGCAGTCACTGATCGATACCCTGCGGGCTCCCTTCGAGATCGCGGGGCGCGCGCTGGTGCTCACGGCGAGTGTCGGTGTGGCACGTTTCCCCGGAGACGGCCAGACGCGCGAAGAGCTCCTGACCGCCGCCGAGCTGGCGATGCAGGATGCGCGGCGTCGGGGAGGGGACAGCTGGTGCGCCTACGACCCCGAGATGGGCACCCTGACCGAGCATCGGCTGTTCCTGGAAAACGACTTGCGGCAGGCCATCGTCAACAAGGAGTTGACGCTGCACTACCAGCAGCAATTCGACCTGGCCAGCGGCAAGTGCGTGGGGGTCGAGAGCCTGGTGCGCTGGAACCATCCGCACCGGGGCATGGTATCCCCCGCGGAGTTCATCCCGCTGGCCGAGGAGACCGGCCTGATCCAGGCGATCGACCGCTGGGTGTTGGAGGCGGCCTGCCGCCAGCTCGCAGCCTGGGACGAGGCGGGCCGGAACATCCCGATGATCGCCGTAAACTTGTCGGCGCGCGAGCTGCACGACGAGCAACTCGTCACCACCGTACGCGAGACCCTGGGGCGCTTCGCCATCGCGCCCGAACGACTGGAGGTCGAGCTCACCGAAACCATGATTATGGAGTACCCCGAGCGCGCCCTGGCGGTCCTGCGTCGGCTGGACGGCCTCGGCGTGCGTCTGGCCATGGACGACTTCGGCTCCGGCTACTCGAACCTCGCGCACCTGCGCCGCCTGCCGTTGCACCGCCTCAAGGTCGACCAGTCGCTGGTGCGCGACATTGGCCATTCCCGCCACAACGAATCCATCATCCGCGCGATCATCGCGCTGGCCGCCGCCCTGGAACTGGACCTCATCGCCGAGGGCGTGGAAGAAGAACCCCAGCGCGCCTTCCTGCTGCAGGAAGGCTGCGCCATCGGCCAGGGCTTCCTGCTCCACCGCCCGGCGCCAGCCGCTGATTTGTTTCGCTAATCGTGTGGTGAGGGAGTTTCTGAGCGGCGAGGTGATCTAGCCAGGCGTGAGCGCCTGGAGTAGGCGGCGAGTGAAGCCCGGACGGATGCTATATTCGTACCCAGTTGAGTGATTGGTCGATGGATGACTTTCCGCGTGACGGCAGCCCATGATCAGGATGCGCAGTTGGCCCTGAACCGCGTCACGGGTTTGGCATCCGAGGCGGCGGAGATTGAGAGGGAAGAGCTTTGGGGGGACGTCTGAAGTGATTTGGTTCGGTTCATGAGCCAAGGGAACCGCCCGGCCGCATTCCGATATCGACTTGGCTGTGATCCCTTCGGGGAAGGCAACAAGCCAGTATTGGGGCCGACTTCGTGAGCGCACCGAGGAGCTTCCGGCGCTGTACAGCTTTGACCTGGTGGATATCAGCGCGGCAAGCGAGACGTTGCGCTCGGAGATCGAACAGTACGGGGTGCGGGTGTGACTGCGCGGGTCGGTTTCACTCGATAGCGCGTCGGGCTTTAAGGCTGTGCGGGGGGCGGATCCGAGGGGAGTGATCAAGGGTCCAACACCTGGCGTCCTGCGATGCGTCGGCAATTCAGGACTTCGTCGTTGGATGATGCTCCCGGAGCCATTCTTTCAGGGCACCATCCATGCGGGTTTGCCAGCCCTTTCCGGTCGCGCGGAAGGCCTCCACAACCTCCGGCGACAGGCGAATCGTGATCCGTTCCTTGGTGACCACCATTGGGGGGCGGCCGGGGCGCCGCAGTGCCCGCGCTTCGTCCTCGTCAGGCGCGTGTGTCTCCGGGTCCGCTTCGATGCCGGCCTCAATCGCCGTTTCCTCTTCCGGGTTGTTCAGCAAGACCCGACGGCCATTACGTAGCGTCAACGATCTGGACATAACGACTGATCTCCCGGTTATTCGCCTTGCGCAGGCTGATGATTCTTCGCACATTCTCTCGGTCCGTGAAGATGACGCAGTACAAGCGATCACCCATCAGGGCGTATCCCAGCATGCGACATTCGCCGTAGTCCTTTCGACGATCCTCCATGGCCAGAAGGGTCTCCCACTCCAGGCTCACGGCCAGCGCGAGTGAGACCCCGTGCTTGGCCTGATTCGTGGCATCCTTGTCCGCGTCGAACTCAATCTCCATTTGATTATTGTATGTACAAAATCATTGCTGGGCCAATGGCTGGTCTTGGTTCCGGGGGGCGGGGTCAGGCTGCCGACCGAGGGAAGAGCTGCCGGGCGGCCGCCATGCCTCGCAGATAGCGCGTTTGGCGGGCATCGCACCGGGCCGTGAGATGGGTCGGTGTTCCGATGGCGCTGCCGAATTGCTGCAACATGCGGCTAGCCGCACGGATGAACTGATTGGGATCAATGCCTAGACGCGCCAGCAGGGGCGGGGTGCCATCGTGGATGAAGCCGCGCTTGTCCTCGCGGATGACGCGCCCCGTTGCCTCCACGAGATCCAGATAGTCCTCGAAGCCGAAGGGCACGGCGCACTCCGCGCGGCCAGTGGCGTCGAATGGAAGTAGCGGGGCGCTGACCAGTTGGTCCAGGACCGTCTCCGGCTGCAAGGATTCTGTTTCGTGCGGACCGGATCGTGACCGGTTCGCTCGTGTGTCGGATTTCGTAGCGTTGGTGTGTTCCGGCGCCGTGCTGTCGCCTGGAACTGCGGGATCGGCGGCGGCGCGTCCGGCTACCGTTGTTCCATCCCCGGACGTCGCGCGCAGCAGGGCAAGCCGTTCCGCGACCGAGGTGTACTCGGAGGCCTCCGGCGTGGGGGCCATCCCGGCCCGGATCGGGTTCAGGTCCACGTACGCCATGGCCGTCAGGACCGCTTGCTCGTCGAGCAGGGCCTGGCTCTTGAAGCGCCCCTCCCAGAACCGTCCCGTCACGCCGTCCTCGGCGTTCGCCTGGCGGGCGATCGACTCGTTCAGAACGCGCATGAACCACGACAGGTCAGCGAGTCGGGAGCGGTACGTCTCGACCCAGGCATCCACGATCTTCATCTCGGCCGCACCGAGCCGCTGTGGATCGGCCAGATACCGCTGCACCATCACCGGCCCCGAGAAGAGCTGCGTCCAGCGACGCAGGATCTCGTCGCGCTCCAGGGGCTCGACGCGCGCCTCGTCCACTCGCACCACGATATGGAAGTGGTTGCTCATGACCGCATAGGCCGCGATATCGACGGCGAAGACCGATGCAAGCTGCTTCAGACGATCGGCGATCCAGCCGCGGCGATGCTCAAAGGATCGCCCGGAGTGGGCATCGTGTCCGCACAGAAACGCGCGGCGGACGCAGCGGGAAACGACGTGGTACCAGGGCGTGTCGTCCAGAGAGACGAGGGTCGAGCGGGGCTGGGTCATGATGAACTCCTTCCGTGGAGTAGGTCTTGCAGCAACGCAGGTTCGTTACGTTCCTGTCGTTAGGATAGTGAATGCCTTGGAGTTTTTCAGGGCGTAGCGAAACCGCGTTCCAGGGTTCCGTTAGAGCGGGGCGAGCAAGGTGGGTTTGCCCGAGGTTCGGGGGACGGGTTGCAGACGCGGGGCTTGCGGCCGATTGCTTCGGCGAATCCGGTTTATGTCAACAAAGTGGGTGTCCCAGAGGATTGCCTGCGGCCGATTGCTTCGGCGAATCCGGCTTATGTCCACAAAGTGGGTGTCCCAGAGGATTTCGGGCTCCACGCGAGACTACGATTCCCTTCAGCGGTCGAACACCTCCCCGGTATCCTTCGATGAACCATAAAAAAGCCCCGGCACTAGGCCGGGGCTCCGAGAGGGGAAAACAAATCTGTCCCCTTTGCTTCTCTTTTAGCGGCAGTTGGCCGGACGATACTTGCCCGGCAGGCTCCCCCCAGTGCAGTCCCACTCGATAGAACCATCTACGGCGGTTCCAGCTGCAATGTCGTTTCCACCCACCTGGGGCATGAAGGTCATGACGTTGTCGGTATCATCGATCACATTGGTGAAGGTGATTTCAATCTCCCCATTGGTTCCATCCACGACGATGCCGGACACGATGTCAGTTGCGGCAGGTGCATCCCAACCCGCATCAAGAGGGTTAGTTCCCGTCATCGCATTCTCAGCAACGATCGTTCGGGCGGAGGAGGCCAAACTAATCCCTTCGGTAACTTGAGCGCGCTTCGTATAATCCTGATAAGCCGGCAACGCAATCGCCGCCAGAATGCCGATAATCGCCACAACGATCATCAGTTCGATAAGCGTAAAGCCCTGTTGGACGGATTTCTTCTGCATGGTCGTACTCCCTTGATGTAATAAAAGCGGGGCCTTCGGCCCGGCCACCCCGTGGGTAGCTGTCTGAGGAGATGCATTGGGCGTGCCAAGAGCGCGGGAATGCGTGAAAACGGCGCCCGGGCGCGGTGTGGTCTGTGGCATGGGTCACGCCCACACGCTTCCCGGGTGTGTCACGTGACAAAAATGGTCATGTGAAGTGACGCACATTGTCACCCTGGGGGCTGGGGTGCCTCTGGTTGTCATGGCCGGGGTTCTTGATCTTGGGGTGTTCGAACGGTGGAGATCCCGGCTCTTCGCTGCGCTACGGCCGGGATGACGGGGGGCTGGTGCTGTGGTCGGGATGACGCGGAGGGGTGTTGGTGAGGTCGTGATCGCCTCGAGCTCGACTCCTGGCGTTCGGGGCAGTTCGTAGGGTGCGTTGAGCTTGGCGAAACGCACCGGGCGTTGGGGGTGGGGCGAGGTTGATGCGATTCGCTTTGCTCATCGCATCCTACGGGGGTGGGGTATGGGGGTTGGGGGAGCTAGAGGCCGAGTATGGCGACGGCGGTGGCGAAGTAGATGGTGATGCCGACGACGTCGACGACGGAGGTGATGAGCGGGGCGCTGGCGACGGCGGGGTCGACGCCCAGGCGGGTGAGGGTGAACGGCAGCAGCAGGCCGAACAGGGAGCCGAACAGGACGACCAGGAACATGCCGAGCGCGATGGCGTTGGCGACCTCGAGGCTGCCCAGCCAGTAGCCGGAGAGCCAGATGGCGCCGGCCAGGGTGGCACCGAGGGCGGAGGCGACCAGGATCTCCTTGCCGCCCAGGCGCCACCAGTCCTGGGGCTTGATGTCGTTGGTGGCGAGCGAGCGCACGACCAGGGTGGAGGCCTGGGCGCCGGCGTTGCCGCCGGAGGCGATGACCATGGGCAGGAAGAAGATCAGTGCGACGACGGTCTCGATGGCCGCTTCGAAGTGGGCGATGGCCAGTCCGGAGAGGATGTTCACGGCGACCAGGATGACCAGCCAGCCGATGCGCTTGCGGTAGAGCAGCTGCATGCTGGCGTCGCGCAGCGAGAGCACGACGTCACCCACCGCGGCCATGCGATGGAAGTCCTCGGTGGTCTCGGCGCGGAGTACGTCCATCACGTCGTCGACGGTGATGATGCCCAGCAGGTGGCCATTGTCGTCGACCACCGGGAGGACGTCGAGGTCGTAGTGGCTGATGCGGTGGGCGGCCTCTTCGCGGTCTTCCTCCGCACTGATGCTGACGACATCGGTGTTCATGCGCTCGCGCACGCTGGTGGTGGGGCGCGACAGCAGCAGCCCCTTCAGGCGCACCCAGCCGAGCAGTTCGCCGGTGGGCGTGACCACGAAGATGGTGTTGATGGTCTCGGCCAGGTCGCTCTGTTCGCGCAGGTGATCCATGGCCTCGGCCACCGACCAGTCGGGCTGGACCGTGGCGAACTCGGGCGTCATCAGGCGCCCGGCGCTCTCCTCCGGGTAGCCGAGCAGGGTCTCCAGGGCCTCCTGGTCTTCGTCCGGCAGGGTCTCGAGCAGGGATTCGGCCTGTTCGTCCTCCAGCCCGTCGATCACCGAGACCGCGTCGTCGTAGGACAGGGCCGCGACCAGGCGGCTGGCGTGCTCGTCGTCCAGCGCCTGAAACACGCGCGACTGGTGATCCGATTCCAGGTGGGCGTAGATATCCGCGGTGCACTCGACATCCAGGCGCTGGAAGAAGGCCTCCATCTGTTGGGCCGGCAGGGCCTCCAGGGCGTCGGAGAGATCCGGCGCCGCGTGCTCGGCGCACAGGCTCTGCAGGGCCTCGGCGGTGGGCGCGGTCAGCGCGGTCTGCAGGGCCTGCGGCAGGGTGTCGAGATCCGGTTCGGTCGGGCTCATCCGGGAGGTCCTATGGGATTGCCAGGCCGAGCAGGGCCGTGGCCAGCGTGAAGTAGATGAGGATACCGCCGATGTCGGCGAGCGAGGTGACCAGCGGTACGCTGGCGGTCGCCGGATCGAGGCGGAACTTGTTCAGGACCACCGGCAGCAGCATGCCGAGGATGCTGGCCACGGTAACGATGATGGTCATCGACAGCGCGACCAGCAGTGCGATCTCCGGCCCGCCGCGCCACAGCCCGACCAGCGATACCGCGACACCCATGCTGAGCCCGAGGGTCAGGGACACGCCCATCTCCTTGGCCCAAAGCCGGAGCCAGTCCCTGGCCGTGACCTCGCCGGTGGCCATGGCGCGCACCATCAGCGTGGAACTCTGCGCGCCCGCGTTACCGCCGGAGGCGATCAGCAGCGGCAGGAAGAACACCAGCACCACCACGGCCTCGATGATGTCCTCGTACTGGGAGATCATCAGCGCGCCGATGGTGTTGAAGGCAACCAGACCGAGCAGCCAGCCGATGCGCTTGCGATAGAGCAGGAACGGGCTGGCCTCCTGCGGGGACAGCGGCAGGGTGCCCACCGAGCCCAGCTTGTGGAAGTCCTCGGTGGACTCCGCCTCGATCAGGTCCATCACGTCGTCCACTGTGACCACGCCCAGCAGTTCGCCGATCTCGCCGACCACCGGCAGGCTCTCCAGGTCGTAGTGCTGGATGCGGCGGGCGGCCTCCACCGCGTGTTCGGAGACGGCGATGGTGATCGGGTCGGCTTCGCCCAGCAGTTCGCGCACCGGGCTGTCGGCGCTGGCGCGCAGGAAGTGGCGGATGGGGATGGCGGCCAGCAGCACGCGGTCCTGGTCGACCACGAAGATCACGTTGTTGGAGTGCTCGTCCGCGTTGCGGCGGATGAAGGCCAGGGCGCGTTTGAGCGTCCAGTCCGGGTCCACCGCGACGACGTCCGGCGACATCACGCGGCCGACCGAGTCCTCCGGGTAGTTGAGCTGCTTGAGCGCGCGGCGGATCGCGCGAAACGGCAGCAGGCGCAGGTAGCCGCGCAGGGTGTCCGGATCCAGGGTCTGCAGCAGGGCGGTGAGGTCGTCCGCCTCCATCTCGGAGAGGATGAAACGGGCGTCCTCGCGCGGCGAGGCCTCCAGCAGGCGGATCTGGTGCCCGGTGTCGAGGTAGGCAAAGACGTCCGCCTTGCGCCCGGGGGGCAGCAGGTTGAAGACGGCGATGAGGTCTTCCTCGCCCAGCTCCATCAGCGCGTGGGCGATGTCCTGCACGCGCATGTAGTCGAGCAGTTCGTGGAGCCCGTCGCGGTCGTCCAGACGCAACAGCTCCTTCAGCTCGATGATGGACTGCTCGAGGTGAAGCTCCATGCCCTTCTCCCGGCGGCATCGGGGCAGCGCGCGGACTGTGCACGGGCACAGGCCATCGCGGCGCCGCACGAATGCGGTGAATGGTGCAGGTTCGGGTCGGGCGGGGCCCGGCCGTTCCCGGCTCTTTGATCAAAGAGGCCTGACGGGAAGCGACCGGTTAGGGAACGGACGCTTGCCGCTAGGCGCAGATAGATCGGCTGCGTGATCGGCTGCTTGATCGGCGTGTCAAGGCGCGTTCCCGTGTGTGGAGATGGCGCTTATTCTAACGGATGCCGGGCCTCAATCAACCGCTTGTGTGGCTTTTTGAAACATTCATCTACTCTTCATGGTCATGTGGAGTCGGGGCCTGGTGTCTCCCGGGACGGCCCGACACCCCGGCTGGAACGGACAACAAAAGGCGGATCGTATGGCTGAGTCATCAGCGTTTTCGGGGCCGGTCCTGCGGCTCATCGGCGCGGCGTTTGCCTACCCCGGCGAGGGCGAGGTGCTGCACGGTGTGGACTTCGAGCTGGCCCCCGGCGAGCGGGTGGCGATTGTGGGCGAGAGCGGGAGTGGCAAGTCCACCCTGCTGCATTTGGCGGCCGGGCTGGAGGCGGCGGATCGCGGCGAGGTGCATCTGGCGGGCGAGGCGCTCGCGGGGCTGGACGAGGCGGCACGCACGCGGCTGCGCCGGGCCCGCGTGGGGATCGTGTTCCAGTCGTTCCATCTGATTCCGACGCTAACGGTGCTGGAGAACGTGATGCTGCCGCTGGAACTGGCGACGGCTGCCAATGCTGCCGAACGACGCGAGCGCGCCGGACGCCAGCTGACAGCGGTCGGGCTGGGGGATAAGGGTGAGCGGTATCCGGAGGCGCTGTCGGGCGGCGAGCAGCAGCGTGTCGCGATCGCGCGGGCGCTGGTGCACGAGCCGGCGCTGATCCTCGCCGACGAGCCGACCGGCAATCTCGACTCGCGCACTGGCGAGACGATATTCGGGCTGCTGCTGGAGCAAGTACGGGCGACCGGGTGTTCGTTGTTGCTGGTGACCCACAGCGATGAACTGGCGGGGCGACTGGATCGGGTGCTGACGATGCGCGACGGGGTGCTTCAGCCTCCGGAATCGGTGGAGGGGTTGCCGGCGTGAGCGGTCTCGTTCTGCGTGCGTGGCTGCGCGACTGGCGTCGGCGGCCGCTGCAGCGGGTGCTGACGCTGGTCGGTGTGATCATCGGCGTGGCGGTGGTGCTGGCGGTGGATCTGGCGAACCAGTCCGCCCAGCGGGCCTTCGACCGTTCGATGGACGAGGTGGCCGGGGCCGCTACGCATCAGGTGCTGGGGCCGGCGAGCGGCTTCGACGAGGCCTTTTACCGCGAGCTGCGCATGGCCGGGTGGCGGGATACGGCCCCGATCGTGGAGGGCCCGGCGCGATTGCCGGATGGCACGACGATCTACGTGCTGGGCGTCGATCCGCTGGCCGAGGGGCCGTTTCGCGGGGCGGCCTCGGATATCGGCGATGCCCCGGTGCAGCGCCTGGTGACCGAGCCGGGGACGATCCTGCCGCCTGCGGGCTGGTTCCGGGCGAGCGGGGAGGCGCATGGGGCTCGATTGGCACTGGAGGCGGCCGGGGGCGAGCGCGAGATCACGCTGATCGACCGTGCCGGCGAACGGGACGAGGACCCGAGTGATGATGGGGGGGATGGCGCGTCTGAGGATGCGGGCGCCTCGCTCTGGGTGACGGATATCGCCACGGCGCAGGTATTGCTCGACCGGCTGGGGCGGCTGGACCGAATCGACGTGCGGCTGGCCGATGACGAGGTCGAGGCCCTGGCCGACGTATTGCCCGCGGAACTGGAGCTGGTGGCGGTCGAGAGCCGGGGCCAGGCCGCGCGCCAGCTGGCGCAGGCGTTCCGCATCAACCTCACCGCGATGAGCCTGCTGGCGCTGCTGATCGCGGCGTTTCTGATCTACAACACGCAGACCTTTGCGGTACTGCGCCGGCGCGAGGTGATTGCCAGCCTGCGCCTGGTCGGTGTCGGGCGCCGGGCGATCTTCGGGGTGGTGCTGCTGGAGGCCCTGCTGGTCGGCGTGATCGGCACGCTGCTGGGCGCGCTGCTGGGGGTGGCTCTGGCGCAGGTGCTGGTCGCGCAGGTCGCGCAGACGGTGACGGACCACTTCTTTGCGGTGGCGGTGACCGGGGTCACGCCGCGGCCATTGGCGCTGGCCGCGGTGCTGCTGCTGGGCGTGGGGCTGTCGCTGGCGGCCGCACTGGCCCCGGCCTGGGAGGCGGCGCGGGTGGCCAGCCCGGCCGGCACCGGGCGCGGAGGGCTGGAAAGGCGTGCCCGTGGCTGGGCCGCGTGGCTGGCGCTGGCGTCTATCGTTTTGTTGCTGGCGGGCGTCGGGTTGATCGTGACCGGTGCCGGGGCGCTGGTGGGCGGGTTTGTCGCACTGTTCCTGCTGATTGCGGGGTTCGTGTTGCTGCTGCCCTGGGTGCTGGCGGGGACGCTGCGCGGCCTGGCGGTGCTGGTGCGCGGGGCGGCCCTGCCGCGCATTGCGGTCCGCAGCCTGGAGCGCAGCCTGTCGCGCAGCGCGCCCGCCACCTCGGCGCTGACGCTGGCGCTGGCGGCGGCCATCGGCGTGGCGGTGATGGTGGGGAGCTTTCGCGGCAGCGTGGAGCAGTGGCTGGGGCAGGCACTGACCTCGGACCTGTACGTGGTGCCGGCGGCCCCGGCCTCGGCGCGCGGTGGGGCGCGCCTGCCCGAGGACTGGACGGCCGACCTGGTGGCCCGGTCGGGTGCCGTGTCGGTCAGTTCCGGCACCAGCCAGGAGGTCGTCAGTGACCGGGGACTGGTGGACCTGTACGTGGTGCGTCCGCATGCCGACTGGCTGGACTACCTGCCGCTGCTGGAGGCGGCCGTGCCCCGCGAGGCGCTGGGGGCACGGCTGGCTGCGGACGATGCCGTGCTGGTGACCGAGCCGTTTGCCGCGCATCACGATGTTGGCGTGGGCGATCGGCTTTCGCTGGCCGCGTCTGGTGGGCGGCGGGCATTCGAGATCCTCGGGATCTATCGCGACTACGGGAACCCGCAGGGCACGGTGCTGATGACGCAGGCGGCGTTCGCGCGCGGGGGCGTGCCCGCGGACGGGGTGGGCTCGTTCGGGCTGCGCCTGCCGCACGGGGCCGACGCCGAGCAGGCGGTGGAGCACCTGGAGGCGTGGCTGGCGGAGCAGGACCACGCGGCGCTGGTGACGCGGCCGGGGGATATCGAGCAGGAGTCCATGGCGATCTTCGACCGGACCTTTGCGATCACGCATCTGCTACGGGTGATCACGCTGGTGGTCGCGTTCATCGCCATCCTGGGGGCATTGATTGCGTTGCAGATGGAACGGGCGCGCGAGTTCGCCACGCTGCGCAGCCTCGGGCTGTTGCCCGGCGGCGTGCGCGGGCTGGTGGTGCTGCAGGGCGGTGTGCTCGGGGTATTCGCCGCCCTGGCGGCGATCCCGCTCGGGCTGGGGATGGGCTGGTTGCTGATCGAGGTGATCAACCGCGAGGCCTTTGGCTGGGGGATGGACCTGCGCCTGCCCTGGGTCGAGGTCGGGGAGACCGTACTGTTGGGCGTGGGGGCTGCGCTGCTGGCGTCGGTGATCCCGGCCTGGCGCATGGCGCGCATGCGCCTGGTGCCGGCGCTACGGGAGGTGCCCTGATGTTTGGGTTCAGATTTGTGGGCAGAGCTTTAGGAGCCCTTGTGGGAGGCGCTGTGGGAGCGGGCTTGCCCGCGAATGGGTCCCGCCAGAATCCAGCGCGGGCGGGGGCTTCGCGGGCAAGCCCGCTCCTACAGGGGCTTCTGGTCATGTTGTTGGTGGGGTTACTGACCGCATGCGGGGGTGTGGAGCCGCCGGAGGCGGACGATTCGGGGGTGACCGGGCTGCGGGTGAGCGAGGCCCTCGGGGGTGAGGACACCACGGGCTTTCTCCGTGCCGATGCGCCGCGGGCGTTCGAGTTTCCTCGCGATCATGGGCCGCATCCGGGGTTTCGCAACGAGTGGTGGTACCTGACGGGGAATCTGGACGGGCCCGAAGGCGAGCGTTTCGCGTTTCACGTGACGTTCTTCCGCGTGGGGCTGGCGCCGGGGCTCGCCGGGGATCCGGTCTGGCACGAGTCGGCCTGGGCCAGCCCCGATCTGTGGATGGTGCATACGGCGGTGCTGGACCGTGACGCGGGGTTTCACGCATCCGAGGAGCGGTTCGTGCGCGATGGCGGCGGGCTGGCCGGGGCGACCGAGCCGGCGGGGCGGGTCTGGGCCGAGGATTGGGAACTGGCCGGGCTGGAGGGGGCGCGCTGGACGCTGCGCTTCACGGTCGAGGACTACGTGCTGTCCCTGGAACTGGAGCCGGCGCGCGAGCCGGTGTTGCAGGGCGAGGCCGGCCTGAGCCAGAAGGGGCCGGAGCCGGGCGATGCCTCGTATTACTACTCGATGCCGCGTATCGCGGTGGCCGGCGAGGTGCGCCGTGCTGCTGGGGCAACGCTGGACGTGACCGGGCAGGCGTGGATGGACCGCGAATGGAGTACCAGCGCGCTGGCGGAGGATCAGTCGGGCTGGGACTGGTTCGCGCTGCAGCTGGATGACGGGCTGGACGTGATGTATTACCAGTTGCGCCGCCCCGATGGCACGCCGCATGAGTTATCGAAAGGTCGCTGGATGCCGGCGAATGCCCAGGACGCCCTGCTGGAGCCGGAGCAGGTGCAGCTCGAACCCACCCGCTACGCCACCCAGCCGTCCGGTAACCGCTATCCGGTGGAATGGTCCCTGCGTATCGAGCCTCCGGATGGCGGGCCTGCGCGTGAGTGGACCGTGGTGGCGGTGCGCGACGAGCAGGAGATGGACACGGTGGTCCGTTATTGGGAAGGGGCCGTGGATATCCTCGAC
The DNA here is from genome assembly GCF_000381225.1 of Thioalkalivibrio sp. ALMg3. Lineage (NCBI taxonomy): Bacteria > Pseudomonadati > Pseudomonadota > Gammaproteobacteria > Chromatiales > Ectothiorhodospiraceae > Thioalkalivibrio > Thioalkalivibrio sp. ALMg3. The sequence goes on from NZ_KB906225.1 coordinate 130,347, forward strand.
GCGGATGGCGAGCCGGTCGGCCGGGGGTTCGTGGAGTTGACGGGGTATGAGGACGGGTGAAGGCCTTGGCTTGGGGGTCCCTCTGCCTGCGGGGGTGATGCGATTCGCTTCGCTCATTGCATCGATGATGTGGGGCGTTTGGAAAATGGGGTGGCGGGGCGCGCCACCCCGGGGGTTACCACTCCAGGGCTTCGTGGGCGGGGGCCAGGTCGAAGTCGTCCTCGAGGTGGGCGCGCAGGGCGCGTTCTTCCATCAGGCGTTCCAGGGCGCGGCGAGCGGCGTGGCGTGCCGGGCCGCGGTCATTGACGAGCTGGTTGTCGAACAGGCTGGCGATTTCGTCGGCACCATCGGCCACGTCGTCGATCGTGGGATCCATTGTCGGGTCTCCTGACAAGCCGGCCGGGCCACCCCGGACTGCGGTATCAGAAAAGCCTTATATATCGTTCCCGGCGCTGCGCAAGCAGAAAATTCTTATTGTTCGGCGGATTGTCTTATGGGCATGGCGAGCCGAACTCGGGACGCTGCTTCTGGTCCATCGTGCACGAGTGGCAGCGCTTCTCACTGTCATCCCAACCAGTCGCGAGGGCAGGCCATGCTGATCCGCACCCGACGTCGTTCCGAGTGTTCCCGTAGCGAGATCACCCCGCCGGAGGTCTATGCGCGGCGGCGCGAGTTCCTGCGCGCCGGGGTCGGGTTGGGTGCCGGCCTTGCCCTGGGGGGTCTGGGGATGGCGCTGCCGGCCTCGGCTGCGCTGCGCGGCTACCCGCTCGAGTTCGAGGGCAGCGACTACTCCACGGACGAGTCGAAGACCGCGTATGACGAGATCACCAGCTACAACAATTTCTTCGAGATGGGGCCGGGCAAGAGTGACCCCAAGACCTACGCCGACCAGCTGAAGACCGACCCCTGGACCATCACCGTGGACGGGCTGTGCGAGAACCCCGGCGAGTATGCGGTCGAGGATTTCATCAGCCCCTGGTCACTGGAGGAGCGGATCTATCGCATGCGCTGTGTCGAGGGCTGGTCCATGGTGATCCCGTGGATCGGCTTCGAGCTGAATCGCATCATCGAAAAGGCACAGCCGCGCGGCGGTGCCCGCTATGTCGCCTTCGAGAGCATCTACGATCCGGACAACCTGCGCGGCCAACGCCGCCGCCGCGGCAGTAGTGGCGGGCTCGAGTGGCCCTATACCGAGGGGCTGCGCCTGGACGAGGCGATGCATCCGCTGACGATTCTGGCCGTGGGGTTGTACGACGAGGTGTTGCCGAATCAGAACGGGGCGCCGATCCGCGTGGTGGTGCCGTGGAAGTATGGCTTCAAGAGCATCAAGTCGATCCAGCACATCCGTTTTGTCGAGGACCAGCCACCGACCCTGTGGAATCAGGCGCAGTCCGACGAGTACGGTTTCTACAGCAACGTGAATCCGGACGTGGACCATCCGCGCTGGTCACAGCGCACCGAGCGCCGGATCGGCGAGTTCCGCCGCCGGCGCACGGAGATGTTCAACGGCTATGCCGATGAAGTCGCCTCGCTGTACGAGGGGATGGACCTGACGCGGTACATCTGACGCGGTGACGGCATGACGTCCTCAACGCGCCGGGCGCGCGCCCGGCCACCGCGTGGCGTCTGGTGGGCGGTGCTGCTGGCCTCGCTGGTCCCGGCGGCCTGGATTGGCCTGCGTACGCTGGGCTGGTTCGACGGGCTGGGCGTGAACCCGATCGAGAAGCTGCTGGAACTCTCCGGCACCCACGCGATGATCGCCCTGCTGATCGCGCTGGCGGTCACACCGCTGCGGCAGATGACGGGGCTGGCGTGGATCGTGCGGCTGCGGCGAATGCTGGGGCTGGTGGCGTTCGGTTACGTGACCGCGCACGCCCTGATCTGGCTGGGGGTGGATCTGTTCTTTGACTGGGAACTGGTGCTCTACGACCTGACCGAGCGCCCGTTCGTGATGGTTGGCTTCGCCGCCTGGGTGATCCTGCTGGCGCTGACGGTGACCTCCACCGACGGCGCCCAGCGCTGGCTCAAGAAGAAGTGGGTCTGGCTGCACCGTGGGGTGTACCTGGCCGGCGTGCTGGCGGTGCTCCACTTCCTCTGGCTGGCACGCGCCGACTACGTGGAGGTCGCCCTGTACGCGGCCATCCTCGCCTTCCTTCTCGGCTGGCGCGTGCTCTACCGCTGGCAATCCCGCCGCCGTATCCATGCCCGCCGCGTTAGCGCCTGATCCCGACGCCGTTACGCCAACCAAGAAGCGCACGAAGGAGGCCAATAGCCTGGAACCACAGAGTTCACAGAGAAGGGCAGGAAAGCTGATGGGATGCGGACAACAGGCTTGGCGCGCGGACACCGGATTCCACTGCTTCTCGAGGTTTCCTGATTCGCCACATGGGTCAGCCAGGTCCAGGGATCGTGCGGGCCCGGGTGTGTACCGCACCCGTCGGCCGAAGGTGGCCCTGGAGCGCAGCGGTACGCGCTCCAGGACTCCCCGCGCCGCCTTTTTCGTCATCCCGGAAACCGCGTAGCGGTTATCCGGGATCTCGGCGGCTGGGGTTGCCCCAACGGGGAAGATCCCGGCTCTTCGCTTCGCTCCGGTCGGGATGACAGTGCAGGGGCAAGGGCCGGGGAGGGTGACATTCCCAAACGGCCCGGATTAGAGCGACCTGCGACGGGCCATTTACGTCCCCGAACGATCCCCGTGACTGGCTGACTCTCGTCGCTAATCAGGCGATTTTTCTACCCTGGATCTGCTCTGTGTCCTCTGTGTCCTCTGTGTCCTCTGTGTCCTCTGTGCCCTTCGGATCTTCGTGTGCTTCGTGATGGATAAAAGGGGACGCGAAGAACGCTAGCTGGCGTTGAGGGTGATCAGGAATTCGAGCAGGGCCTTCTGGGCGTGCAGGCGGTTTTCGGCCTCGTCCCAGACGACGCTTTGCGGGCCTTCCAGGACATCCGTGGAGACCTCTTCCTCGCGGTGCGCCGGCAGGCAGTGCATGAACAGGGCGTCGTCGTTGGCGAGCCGCATCAGGTCGGCATCGACGAAGAAGCCGGAGAAGGCTCGGCGCCGCGCGCTCTTTTCCTGCTCCTGGCCCATGCTCGCCCAGACGTCGGTGACGACCAGATCCGCACCCTCGGCCGCGGCACGGGCGTCGCGCGTCAGCTCGAAGTGTTCCTGCGTGGTCTCGACCACGCTGGGCTCCGGGTCGTAGCCTTCCGGACAGGCGGCGACCAGCTGGAAATCCAGCTGGCGGGCGGCGTACATGTAGCTGTGGCACATGTTGTTGCCGTCGCCGATCCAGGCCACGCGCTTGCCGCGGATGTCGCCGCGGTGCTCGACGTAGGTCTGCAGGTCGGCGAGCAGCTGCGCCGGGTGCTCCAGATCGGTCAGGCCGTTGATCACCGGGACCGAGGAGTGCTTGGCGAACAGTTCGATCTTCTCGTGCTCGTAGGTGCGGATCATCACGCAGTCGACCATGCGCGAGAGTACGCGGGCGGTGTCTTCGATCGGTTCGCCGCGGCCCAGCTGGGTGTCGCGCGGGGACAGGAACAGGGCGTTGCCGCCCAGCTGCTGCATGCCCACCTCGAACGAGACCCGGGTCCGGGTGGAGGACTTCTCGAAGATCATGCCCAGGGTCTTGCCGCGCAGCAGGTCGTCGTGGTGTCCGCCCGACTTCAGCTGCTGCTTGAGCTCGATCGCCCGTTGCAGCAGGGCACGGGTTTCATCCCCGGAGAGATCGAGGAACGAGAGGTAATGGCGAGGGTTCATGCAGAGACCTCCTTGGGGACAGAGGATGACAGGAAGGCATCCACCAGGTCGGCTACGGTGGCGGCGATCTGTTCCACCTGGTCGTCGTCGATGATGAGCGGCGGCAGCAGGCGGATCACGCGGTCCGCCGTCACGTTCAGGATCAGGCCGCGTTCCAGGGCGGCCATCACCAGCTCACCCGCCGGGCGGTCCAGCTCGACGCCGATCATCAGGCCGCGGCCGCGCACGGCGACCACGCCCGGGTGGTCGCTCAGACGGTCGCGCAGGCGACCCAGCAGGAATTCGCCCTGGCGCGCGGCCTGTTCGCACAGGGCCTCGTCCTGCATGACGTCGAGCACGGCCAGCGCCGCCCGGCACACCAGCGGGTTGCCGCCGAAGGTGGTGCCATGCATGCCGGGACTGAACAGCTCGCGCGCCGCACCGGCGACCAGATTGGCGCCAATGGGGATGCCGTTGCCGAGACCCTTGGCCAGGCTGACCACGTCCGGCGTGATGCCCTCGTGCTGGAAGGCGAACCAGTATCCGGTGCGTCCGATGCCCGCCTGGATCTCGTCCAGCATCAGCAGCCAGTCCTTGCGGTCGGCCAGCTCGCGCAGGCGCCGCAGGTAGCCAGGGGGCGGGACATGGATCCCGCCTTCGCCGGTGACCGGCTCGACCAGGATGGCGACCACGTCGGGGTCTTCGGCCAGGGCCTCTACCGCATCGAAGTCGCCATGCGGGACATGCACGAAGCCCGAGACCAGCGGTTCGAACCCGGCACGCACCTTGGGGTTTCCGGTGGCGGACAGCGTGGCCAGGGTGCGGCCGTGGAAGCTGCCCTCCATCACCACGATCTTGGGCTCGGCGATGCCCCGGGCGCGGCCGTGCAGGCGGGCGAGCTTGATCGCCGCTTCGTTGGCCTCGGCTCCGGAGTTGCAGAAGAACGCGCGGTCCATGCCGGCCAGCTTGCACAGACGCCGGGCCAGCTGTTCCTGCAGCGGGATGCGGTACAGGTTGGAGGTATGCACCAGCGTGCTGGCCTGGTCGCAGATGGCCTGTGCCACCTTGGGGTGGGCATGTCCGAGACCGCACACGGCAATGCCGGACAGGGCATCCAGATAGCGCTTGCCGTCGGTGTCCCACAGCCAGGCGCCTTCGCCGCGTTCAAAGGCGACGGGCAGGCGCTTGTAGGTGTTCTGCAGGGCGTCGTTCATTGGGTTCTCCGAAACCAAAGAGCCGGCGGAGGACCGCCGGCTCGATGAAAGGCGCAGCCGCATCATGCGGCCAAAGGCGCCTAGTATATAAACCCTTTGGGGTTTACTTCATCTGCTGGGCAGCAAAGTCCCAGTTGACCACGGCCCAGAAGTTCTCGAGGTACTTCGGGCGCGCGTTGCGATAGTCGATGTAGTAGGCGTGCTCCCAGACATCGCAGGTCAGCAGCGGGGTCTTGCCGTCGCGCAGCGGGTTGGCGGCGTTGGAGGTGTTGACGATCTCCACCGAGCCATCACTGTTCTGCACCAGCCAGGTCCAGCCGGAACCGAAGTTGCCGACGGCGGATTCGTTGAACTTCTCCTTGAAGGCATCGAACGAACCGAAGGCGCTGTTGATCGCGTCCGCGAGCTTGCCGGAAGGTTCGCCGCCGGCGTTCGGGGCCATGCAGTTGAAGTAGAAGGTGTGGTTCCAGACCTGGGCGCCGTTGTTGAAGATGCCGCCGGCCGGGGCCTTCTTGATGATGTCTTCCAGCGAGGCATTTTCGAACTCGGAACCCGGCAATAGGCCGTTCAGCTTGGTCACGTAGGTCGCGTGGTGCTTGTCGTGATGGTATTCCAGCGTCTCGGCGGAGATGTGCGGCTCCAGCGCGTTCTTGGCGTAGGGCAGATCGGGCAGTTCGTAGGCCATGAAAGACTCCTTGTACGGTGTCGTGAGAAACTGAGGCGGCGGCGCACCCGAACCGGGAGCGACGCATAACGGGTCAACGATAGTCACGTTGCCCGGGCGATGCAATTTCCGATGACGCCGGTTGGTTTTCACTCCGGCGGATTTCCCACAAGACGAGGCGCATGGCGGATACCGACGAGACGGGGCAGGAAGGCGAAGCGGCGGTGGCGAAGGGCTCGACGGTGGACTGGCGCGCCCGGATCGGCCTGATGCTGGGCCCGGCGATCTTTGTGCTGTTCCTGCTGGTGCCGGCGCCGACGGGGTTCGATCCGGCGGCTTGGTGGGTGCTGGGGCTGACGCTGTTCATGGCGACCTGGTGGATCAGCGAGGCGTTGCCGCTGCCGGTCACGGCGCTGCTGCCGATCGCGATCCTCCCGGTCCTCGACATTACCTCGATGGAGAACGCGACCGCGCCCTACGCGAACCCGATCATCTTCCTGTTCATGGGTGGCTTTGCGATCGCCTTGGCGGTGCAACGCTGGGATTTGCACCGGCGCATGGCGCTCGCGATCGTGGCCCGTTCCGGGAATCGTCTGCACGCCCTGGTCGGGGCCTTCATGCTGGCCACGGCCGGGTTGTCCATGTGGGTCAGCAATACCGCGACCGCGGCGCTGATGCTGCCGATCGCACTGTCGGTGCTGGGCCTGATTGAACGTGGTGCATCGCCACAGGGTCCGGGGGCGAGTGCGGAGTCGCGGCGCCCGGCCCTGGCGTTGCTGCTGGGGATCGCCTTTGCCGCGAACATCGGGGGCATGGCGACCATTATCGGCTCGCCGCCGAACGCCCTGACCGCGGCCTATCTCGGGGATCGACACGGGGTGGAGATCGGGTTTCTGGAGTGGATGACCCTGGGACTTCCATTAGCGGCGATCCTCCTGGCCCTTGCGTGGTGGCTGCTGACGCGCTGGGTGTTCCCGGTGCACCGGGTCGAACTGAACGGCCTGCGCGCCCTGCTGGACGAGCAGCGCGCCACGGTCGGGCGCTGGTCGACCGCAGAGAAGCGGGTGGCGGCGGTGTTCGTGCTGGTCGCGCTCGCCTGGCTGACACGACCGCTGCTGGAGGGCTGGTTGCCCATCTCGCTGACCGATGCCGGCATTGCGATCCTGGGCGCCGGCTTGTTGTTCCTGATCCCCTCGGGTTCCATGGAGCAGCGCAGGTTGTTGGCCTGGGACAACACCCGCGAACTGCCCTGGGGCGTGCTGCTGCTGGTCGGAGGCGGCCTGAGCCTGGGGGCGGCCATCGAGTCCAGTGGTCTGGCGGAGCTGGCGGCCGATGCCCTGGTGATCGCGCAGACCTGGCCGCTGATCCTGATCATGGCCGGGGTGGTGTTGCTGACCATGACGCTGAGCCACGTAACCAGCAATACGGCCACGGCCGCGACGCTGCTACCCCTGGTCACCGCGTTTGCGCTGAGCATGGACGTGCCAGTATTGATGCTGGCGCTACCCGTCGCCTTTGCCGCTTCCGTGGCCTTCATGCTGCCAGTGGCGACCCCGCCGAATGCCATCGTGTTCGCCAGCAACCGCCTGCAGGTGCTGGACATGGTGCGGGGCGGGGCACTGCTTTCCGTGGTGGCGCTGGTGCTGATCAGCCTGGCGGTCTACGTCTTCGCCGAGGCCCTGCTGGTGTAGCCGCGGCGCGGATTCGTTCTGTGAGTGCCGTGTCCCCGACGTTCTTGTGGGGATGAAAAGCCTTCCATGCTCAAGTTCTAGGATTCGCCGCCGCTAGGGAGGACGAACGGCCCATTATTTTGCGAGCTGGCGCTGACCGGCAGACCGAAGGACGCACCGACATGTTCAACAATATTCGAATTGGCGTACGGCTCATGGTGGGCATCATCGGCGTGGTGGTCCTCGCCGTGGTGCTGACCCTGGTCGTGGTGATGAATGCCCTGGGTACGATGGCGGACAGGGCGGAGCAGCGGGAGTTGAACGACTTGGCTGGCCAGTTGCTGGATCGGCTGGACCAGGAGTCGGCGCGCGCGACCGCGATGGCGGAGACCGTGGCGCGCATCCCGGATGTGCAGGAGGCCATGGCCAATGGGGATCGCGATCGGTTGGCCGCACTGACCGTTCCGAGTTTCGAGTCCCTGAGCGCCGATTACGGCGTGCGCCAGTATCAGTTCCACACGCCGCCGGCGACCTCCTTCCTGCGCGTGCATCGCCCGGATCGTTATGGCGATGACCTGTCCGGTTTTCGCCAGACGGTCGTCGACACCAACGACCGCCGCGCCCCGATCTCGGGCCTGGAAGAGGGCGTGGCCGGCCTGGGTATCCGCGGCGTGGTCCCCATCGCTCACAACGGAGAGCACGTGGGTTCGGTGGAGTTCGGGCTGTCCTTCGGCGACCCCTTCTTCGAGCAGTTCACCGAGGAACTGGGTGCACCGGTCGCGCTCTACCTGCGCGATGAGGGGCGGTTCAACCGCTTTGGCGGGACCATCGAAGGCGAAGCGACTTTCAATGCGGCCGAGATGCGCGAAGTGCTCCAGGGCGAGCGCCTGGTGCGCAACGTAACTTACCAGGGCGAGCCGATGGCGGTGATCGCCCGGCCGGTGCGCGATTTCTCCGGCGATGCGGTGGGTGTGCTGGAACTGATGGTGGACCGCAGCGCCTACGTGACCATGACCCGCAACGCCACCGGCACGGTGGTCATGGTCGGCGTGATTGCGGTGGTTCTGGGCGCGCTGCTGGCCTGGTTCCTGACCCGCAGCATCGTGCGCCCGCTGTGCCAGACGGTGGAGCGTCTGGACGACATCGCCAGTGGCGAGGGTGACCTGACGCGTCAGTTGGAGGTGTCCGGCCGGAACGAGCTGGGCGATCTGGCGGTGGTGTTCAACCGCTTTGTCGAGAAGATTCGCGTGTTGATCCAGCAAGTGGCGGCGGGTTCCGATCAGGTCGCTGCCGCGTCCAACGAGCTGTCCGCGACCAGCGAGGAGACCAACGAGCAGGTGCGCCGCCAGAAGGCGGAGACCGACCAGGTCGCCACCGCGATGAACGAGATGACCGCCACCGTGCAGGAAGTCGCCCGCAATGCCGCGGATGCGGCGGCGGCCGCCCAGGCCACGGACCAGGACGCCGTGGCCGGTCAGCAGGTGGTGCAGAAGACGGTCACCGCGATCAACGGCCTGTCCAGGCAGGTCGACAATGCGGCCGAGGTCGTCACCCGCCTGTCGCAGGATGCCGAGCAGATCAACAAGGTCCTCGAGGTGATCGGCGATATTGCCGACCAGACCAACCTGCTGGCGCTGAATGCCGCGATCGAGGCGGCCCGCGCTGGCGAGCAGGGCCGCGGCTTCGCCGTGGTGGCCGACGAGGTGCGTACCCTGGCCAGCCGGACGCAGGATTCGACGCACGAGATCCAGCAGATGATCGAGCGGGTCCAGAGCGGTACGCGCGAGGCGGTGCAGGCGATGGAAGATGGGCGTTCCAAGGCCCACGAGAGTGTCGAGCAGGTGAACCTCGCCGGCGAATCGCTGAACGCGATTACCCAGTCGGTGACCCGCATCAGCGACATGAACACGCAGATCGCCAGCGCCGCCGAGGAGCAGTCCACCGTGGCCGAGGAGATCAACCGCAACGTGGCCAACATCACCGAGGTGCTTGACCAGACCGCGGCGGGCTCCGAGCAGATCCGCAATGCCTCGGAGGAGCTGTCCAAGCTCGCCTCCCAGCAGCAAGAGCGCGTGGGTCAGTTCAAGGTCTGATACACGACCCGATGGTGTCGAGCCCGCCTCTCTGTTCGGGGAGCGCGGGCTTTTTCATGCGTGTGGGGAAAAGGGCAGACGAAGAAGCCAGGTCAAGGGCGATCCTGATTAGCAACGAGCGTCAGCCAGGCTCAAGGCCCGTGCGGGCCCGGGTCTCCAGGCGCCTCCTACATCGTCATCCCGGAAACCGCGCAGCGGTTATCCGGGATCTCCACGGTATGAGTGACCCGTACGTTGGGGCTAGAACGGCGTGTGGAGATCCCGGCTCTCCGCTGCGCTACGGCCGGGATGACGGGGAGGAGGCACTACGACCGGGATCACAATCAGGGTGAGCTCCGCCCGGGATGGCAGGGCAGGGGTAAGCGCCCCGGGAGGGTGACACTCCCAGGAAGGCCTGGATCAAAGTGGCCCGGGGCGGGCCATGCACCTCCCCAAATGGGCCCCGCCACTGGCTGACGATCGTTGCTAATCAGGAGGGCGATTGGACCACGGAGGACACAGAGGACTGGGGGAAGGGCTGGGACGGAAAAGGTCGGATGATGGCCGTGCGACGTCAGATCACGATCCGATCGTGATCTTTCGTCACTGTCCTTGCCGTGCTCTGTGACCTCTGTGGTTCAGGCCTTTTGCTCGTCGTCGTGCCTTGTGGCCTTCGTGGTGAATAAAGGCCCTTACTGAGCGGGAAAGAGGCGTTCGCCGTTTTCGAAGGCAATGGCGCGGGCGACGTTGTCGGGCAGCTGGTCGAGCCAGGCGCGGGTCTCGTCTTTCAGGTGGGTGTACTGTTCCCAGCGCGTGGTGGTGAAGGTGTCCACGCCGATCATGAAGCGATCCGGATGGGTGAGGAACAGCTCGAACCAGTCGTCGTCGATCTGACCACCGGGGTTGATTCGCGGGTTGCGCATGGACAGGTCCATGTTCATGCGCGGGTGGCGCTCGAGGTAGTCCTGCACCAGGGGCGGGTAGGCGTAGCTGCCGGCGTGGGCCCAGAGGATGCGGACCTCGGGGTGGGTGGCGTAGGCATGGTCGATCACGGCGGGGTCGCCGTGGATCATGATGGTCAGATCGCGGGCGACGGCCAGGTCCAGCAACTGTTCGAAGCCGGGTCCGAAGCGGTCGTCTGCCAGGATGTGAAACTCGCCCAGCCCGCGCCAGGCCACGTCGGATTCGTCCAGCATGTCGGCAATGCGGGCGCCCAGGTCCTCGACGTGCATCCAGTCCATCTTCTTGCCCAGGCGGTGGGAGACTTCCAGAAACGGCACGATGCGGGTATCCGAGCCCGCTTGCAGGCGACGAATCAAGCCGCCTTCGGTCGACATGACGATGGCGCTGCGCACGTCATTGGAGGCCAGGGTGCGGCCCACGTCGCTGATGCCAAAGGTTTCGGCCACCGCCGGGCGATAGTGCAGGTGGGCATCGAAGATCGGCGGCTCGGCGCTGGCGACGGTGAAGGGCAGGGCCAGCCCGAGCGTGGCGCCGAGCAGGGAACGGTGGAGGCGATGGTGCATGGGCAGACCCTTCGGAAGCCGATTCGACATCAGGAACGCGGCGGACTGTTGGGCGCAGGGGTCGGATCGGTCGTCTGTGCCGGATCGAAGCGCTCGCGCAGGTAGCGGATGATGGCATCGGATTCGTACAGCCAGCGCACCGAGCCGTCTTCTTCCTCGATTCGCAGGCAGGGCACCTGCAGGCGGCCGCCCTCGTTCTGCAGTTCCTCGCGCCAGGGGCCGGTGGCCTGGGCGTTGCGCAGTTCGATATCCAGCGACAGGCGCTGCATCGCGCGGCGGGCCTTGATGCAGAACGGGCACGCCGGGAAGTGATACAGGGCAAGGCGTTGCGTCTGTTCGTCGATTCGGGCTTGCTCGGCCGGGTCCCGTTCGATGCCGCGTGGGCGCGAGACGCGCTCACCGATCAGCATGAACGGGGTCAGAATCAGGCGGACGCCACGGAAGAAGGTGCGAATCAGGAATCTCATGGCGAAAGGATGCCACAGGAGCCCGACACCGTTACAGCATCTCGAGCGATGGAGGCGTTAGTTTCGCCCTCAAACCCAAGAGCGCTCCTGATTAGCAACGATCGTCAGCCAGTGGCGGGACCCATTTGGGGACGTGCATGGCCCACCCCGGGCCACTTTGATCCAGGCCTTCCTGGGAGTGTCACCCTCCCGGGGCCCTTACCCCTGCCCTGTCATCCCGGGCGGAGCTCACCCTGATTGTGATCCCGGTCGTAGTGCCCCCTCCCCGTCATCCCGGCCGTAGCGCAGCGGAGAGCCGGGATCTCCACACGCCGTTCCAGCCCCAACGTACGCGTCACTCATACCGTGGAGATCCCGGATAACCGCTGCGCGGTTTCCGGGATGACGATGTAGGAGATTCTATGTCTCTCCACAAGGGATCTTAGGTTGGTAATCGGTCTGATTTTTCATCAGGGCGAAGGCGACGCGGGCCAGCTTTCGAGCCAAGGCGTTCAGTGCCTGGGTCGTCGCCAGGCCACGGTCCAGGCAGCGCTGGTAGTAGTCGCTCCAGGCGGCTTTCGACTTGGCCTGCATCGCGGCCAGATAGAGCAGCCGTCGCAACTCTGGATCGCCCTGTTTGGTGAGTTTGCGCTGCCCCCGTTTCGTGCCGGAGTCGCGTATGCGGACATCCAACCCCAGGAAGGCAAC